>JAQUEX010000403.1 GCA_028684935.1 Kiritimatiellia bacterium
TGCGCGCCGATGCCGCAGAGCGAGAGGTTCATGTCGATGTCGAAATCCTCTTTGCGCATCGGCGACATATAATCGGAGTGGGGATCGTACGCCATCGCCACGGCGCTGAGGTAGCGCTGCAGGATCGCCTCTTCGTCCATGTCCTGGATGACGATCAAAAACTGCTTGTAGCGTTTGGCGACATTCTCCTGCGGCGTCAGCACGGGCGGCGTGTTGGTCGCCGCGCCGCCTGCCGCGGCGGCCGCAGGCGCGCCGTTCGTCACAGCGGCGATCTGATTGGTGGCGGCGGCGGCCGTGTTGGTCGCTGCGGCCTGATCCAGCTCGCGGCCGATGAGCTGCGCCAGCACCTCGTTTTTGACGCGCTTGCGCCACAGCTCATCCTGTTCCGCCTGCGTCGCCGGCCAAGGCACGTCTTTACGCTTCCAGGTATACGATTCATCCTCGTTGAACGAGAAACTGCTTTCAAGCAGGTTGGTCACATAGGCATAGCGTTCTTCGAGCCGCGCGCGGAACACACGGTAGACTTCGAACGGGAAGGAGACATCGCCCGCCTTCACGGCATCGTCGATGCGCGTCTGCATGTTCGTGAACGCGGCGATGTCGCTCTGCAGAAAGTAGCTGCGGTCGAAGTCGAACGCGGTGATCAGGTTGGTCCAGGCTTTTTGCGAGATCTCATCGCTCAGCGGATACTGCAGCAGATGCGCGGCCGGCAGCACGCGCGCCACCTTCTGCGCCACGTCGCCGTAGTGGGGCTGCGGCGCCGGCTGTCCGTTGCCGTTGCCCGCCGCCCACACGGCGGCCATCGGCGCGAGCGCCGCCATCCAGAAGATCCCTGCACGCCGCTTTATCATGAGTCTTTCTGCTCCATCACCTTAACGATCCGTTCACATTCATCCGCCGTCAAATGGCCCGCGTGCGTCACCAGCAACGACTGGAGCGCCGCAGCATTGCAGACCACCGCGTCGTCCACCGTCAAAAGTCCCGGCTCAAAGGTGTCGCTCGCAAAGCAGACCACCGGCATGCAGGGCGGCACGCTCCCCAGCCGTTCGCCCAGAAAGCGCGCCAGCGCCTGGGCCGAGCCGCGCGCCTGCCGCAGCGGCGGGCGGCTCGGCTCGACGCCGTTCACCCGCAGGCCGCCGGACTCATGCGTGACGCGCCCCGACCAGCATTTCGTCTCGATCGCAAAGAGTCCGCTCGGGCCGACCACCACGTGGTCGATGGCGCCCGGACCGCCGCAGGAAAAATCGTGAAAAACATGGTAGCCGCGCGGCAGGGCGGCCAGCAGCACGGCCACGCTCTCTTCGCCGCGCGCGCCTTTGAAAAAAGCGTCGATGCCCCGGAGGCCGTCGCGCACCGCCCAGACCAGAAACGCCGCCGCCGTTAAAAAGCCGGCTCCGGCCACGCCGGGCGTCACCTGCGGCAGGGCCGCGCCCACAAAGAGACCGCATGCGAACAGCGCGGCCAGCAAGGGCCAGAGCGCGCGCACCACACCCGCCGCGCGCGCCCGTTCGCCCGGCACGCCGTGAATCTCCGCTTTGTGTGTCTCATTCATTACGAAGTCGTGATTTTCGCCTATTCGCGCCCCAGATGCAACCTCGATGTTCCCCCTGATCCCCCGACCTCCTGCGCCAGCCGCTCCGGCGTGAGCCCGTGATCCTGCATCAGTTGCTGCGTGGTGCCCTGGCCCACAAACTCATCCGGCCACCCGCAGGCGTGCACCGGCGCGTCATACCCGCCGGCCGCGAGCGCCTCGCGCACGGCCGCGCCGAACCCGCCGGCGACCGCCCCGTTCTCCAGCGTCATGAAGCGCGCGCCCTGGCGCGCCTGCGCCCAGAGGCGCGCGGTGTCGAGCGGCTTGATGAAGCGCGCGTTGACCACCCCGCACCGCACGCCGGCCGCGCGCAGCAACCCGGCGGTCTCGCAGGCCAACGGCAGCATGTCGCCCAGCGCCCAGAGCCAGACCGCCGAGCCGTCGGCCCCCTCGGGTTCCATGACGGTTTCCGCCACGCCGATCGGCAACGGCGCAATGTCAGGCCCGAGGTCCACCGCCGGCCCCGGCTCGCGCGGATACCGGATGGCGACCGGCCCGTCGTGCGCCAGCGCGGTCTTCATCATGGCCGCCAGCTCACGGGCGTCTTTGGGCTGCATCAGCGTGAGATGCGGCAGGCAGCGCAGCATCGCGATGTCGTAGATGCCGTGGTGCGTGGGGCCGTCGCTGCCGACCACGCCGGCGCGGTCGAGGCAGAAGAGCACCGGCAGGCGCTGTAGGCAGACGTCGTGCATCACGCAGTCCACCGCGCGCTGCAGGAAGGTGGAGTAGACCGCGAAGACCGGCCGGTAGCCGGACGCCGCCAGCCCCGCCGCAAAGACGACCGCATGCGATTCGCAGATGCCGACGTCGAAAAAGCGCGCGGGATGCCGCGCCGCAAAGGGTTCGAGCCCCGTGCCGCCGCACATGGCCGCCGTGATCGCCATCACGCGCGGGTCGCTGTCAGCCAGCGCCGTCAGCGTCTCGCCGAAAACCTGGGAATACCCGCGCCGTCCTTCCGGCGGCCGCCGGGCTTCCAGCTCAAACGCGCCGACCCCGTGCCAATCGCAAGGACTGCGCTCTGCGGGTTTGAAGCCGTGCCCTTTCTGCGTGGCGATGTGGATCAAGACCGAGCGCTTGTCGTCGCGCGCCGTGCAGAGGGCGTTCTCCAGCGCGTTGAAATCGTGGCCGTCGATCGGCCCCACATAGC
>JAQUEX010000404.1 GCA_028684935.1 Kiritimatiellia bacterium
AAAGTTCGCCGCTCGTGTTCGACGCGAACGGCAGCGCGGGCACCAATGGCTACGCGCTCTTCACTGTCGACAAGGGTCGCGTGATCCTCGGCGCGCCCGGTCAGACCAATCAGATCGCCAGCGTGGCGTGGATCGGCAGCCGGACCCTCGCCTCGCCCCGTATGGATATCACCGGCGGCGTGACCCGCTTCGTCGGCTCCTACGTGACCATCGGGCGCGGAACGGGAACACTCGCCTCGCCGCAGCAGCCGAGCCTCTATCTCTCAAACGGCGCGTTCGTGGAAATGCCCAGTTTTGTCATGGGCTACTGGAACAGCCAGCCGAATTTTTACAGTGAGCCCTATCTGCACATTGACGGCGCGACCCTGCAGGTCAACGGCGATTGCTTCCTCAGCGAGAACGCCAGCCTGAAGAGCACGGTGGCGGTCACGAACGGCGGACTCTTCCAGTGCGATTCGACGCCATGGGACCGCGGCATGTCGATCTCGCAGACGGCCGGGGCGCGAACCGATGTCCTCGTCGGCGGCGGCACCGTGCGGACCTATCAGATGCGCCTAGGCTTGGGCGGCAACCTGGATGTTGGCCCGGGCGGCACGGTCGAGCTGGACACGACGCCCGGCAGCGTGACTTCGGGCAGCAACCAAAATCTGGGCACGGCGCGCTTCAACGGCGCCACGCTCAAGCAGCGCACCGCCAAGCTCGCATCCGACTGGTTCGCGGGGGTCACAAATCTGCTGGTCGGGGCCGGCGGTCTGACGCTGGATGTTGACAGCCATGCCTGGCTGGACGCGCTTCCGAAGGCCGACCCCGCCAGCACGGGCGGCATCCTGACCAAAACCGGCCCCGGCCGGCTGGCGCTGGCACCGACGGCGCTGGATGTTCAGGTCAACAGCGGCACCCTGGCCCTGTCGACTGTCCATGCGGGCCGCGATACGCTGGCTGCGGGGACCGTGACGCTGGGCGCGGGGGGCGCACTGGAGATCGGCGCCGCGCGGGGCGCGGCCGGCATGGCGCTGGATCTGAACGGCGGGCCGCTGCTGCTGACGCCGCACACCTTCTCCTCGGCACCCGGCTTCTGGGTATTCACCAACAACGCGATGCGCCGTGCTGACGGCTACCTGCAGCTCACGCGCGAAAGCGGCAAGTGGAACGCCATTCAAAATGTTCGCGGTGCCGCCCACCTCTGGCACAAGGTTGCGGTCGGCACTCCCTGGACCGCCCGGTTCGGTTATACCTGCTGGGCGGTCGGCCCCGATCCGGCCGACGGCGCCAGCTTTGTCATCCACAACGACCCGCGCGGCATGTCGGCCCTCGGTGCCCACGGCAGCAGTCTGGGATACGCTGGAGCCACCGGCGAGAAGATCACCAATTCCGTGGCGGTCGGTTTGAATGTCACCGGCCACCAGCTCCGCTTCGGACGGCAAGGCGCGTTCGTCGACACGCGCACGCTGCCGGCCGCGCTGCCCAAGCTGGCGCTGCAGCCGGTCAAGAGCCTGATCACGGTCAGTTACGACGGCGCGGGCGAGCTGGTCGTGCTGATCGACCGCCCCGGCTCTCCGGTTTACCGGTATGCGTGGCGCGCGGATGTGGCGGCGGAGGTCGGCGGCAGCGAGGCCTTCATCGGCTTCACCGGCGGCACGGGCGGTCGCCAGGGCCAGCATTCGATCTCGGACGTCACGTTCGAAAGCGACGACAAGCTCCCGACGTACAGCCGTGCGGGCGGCCGGCTCGCGCTGGCGGCCGGCGAGACGCTGAACGCCGTGGCCGCGGCCTCGGTGGTTCAACGCGGCTTTGTTCTCGGGGAGCTGGCTTACGGCGACCAGACGGTGCTGAATCTCGAGACGACGCAGGCGCTCGCGGCGCCTGTGCCCGAGCCCGTGCTGCTCGATGCCGGGCTCTGGAAATTGAACGACAAGGCGTTCTGGAAAGCCCCGGGCCGTCTCGCGGTCTCTTCCAACGCCAACAACAGCGCGGGGTCCGCCTTCACCACCAACGCCTATCCTGTGGCGGGCTCATGGACCGCGAATTTCAATTATGACATCGGGCTCATGTCGACCCCGCCGGCCGACTACGTGACGTTTACCGTGCAAGGCCTGACGCCGGCCAATACCTCGCACACGCCCAATCCGGGCTTTGCGCTCATGTGGCGCTACTATGAGGGTACGATCCGCACCACCCAGCTCAAGATGTACACCAACGGTGTCATGGTGCTCGCCACCAACAATCTGGCGCCCGTCAACCTGGTGACCGGCGGCCCTGCCCGAATGACCGTCAGCCATGACGCGGCGGCGCAGACCGTGACGGTCATCACCGAGCAGGCCGCCGGTGCCGTCACCAACGTCTTCAGCGGGGTGAACATGCAGGCCGCCGTAGGCGCGACCTCCGCGTTTATCGGGTTCGGTGCCTACACGGGCGGCCTTTATGCCGAAAACATCGTGAGCGATCTCTCCTTCACCACGACGCCGCTGGATGACCAGACGCTGCCTGCGTACGTCGCGTTCGACACCGTGGCCGGCAGCGGCACGCTGATCAAGCGCGGCACGGCCGCCCTGGGGCTCATGGGCGACCAGGACCGGCCGACCTCCAATGTCGTGCTCCGTTTGGAGCAGGGCGGCCTGGTGCTCGGCAAGGCGTCGGAAGAGCCGCTCTCCTCGGTCAACGGCGCGAGCGACTGGATTTTCAGCGACAAGCGGCTCGGCGGCTGCGACGACACGCTCAAGATCTGCGAGTACCAGTC
>JAQUEX010000405.1 GCA_028684935.1 Kiritimatiellia bacterium
GACGCACCGCCGCGATCACGTCCGCGTTGAAGCAGATGAAGAGCACACGCTCCGGCGTGGCTTTCGGCTCTGCGGCGATCACTTCGGCCAAGCGCGGCAGAATCTCCGTGCCGCACTTGATCTCCACATAGATTTCGAAGCCGTCGCGCGCCAGCGCCAGCGCCTCGTCCAATGTCGGCATCCGCTCGCCTTTGAACTGCGGGCCTTTCCACGAGCCGGCGTCCAGCGCCTGCAGTTCGGCGAGCGTGGCCTGGCTGGGCTTCACATCGAGTCCGCCGGTGCGCTTAGCCGTGCCGTCATGCAGGCAGACAATCTGGTTGTCCCGTGTGAGATAAACATCGCATTCGAACCCGTCCGCACCTTTCTCCACCGCCTCGCGAAAGGCGGCCATCGTGTTCTCGGGCGCGCGCATCGATTCGCCCCGATGCGAGATGAACCGCGCGCGCGGCCGTTCCGCATGCGCCCACCCGGCCGCCACCACTCCTGCAATCACAATAGCCATTGTCCGTGTCATCGTCTGTGTCTGTCCTTTCTTATCAAAAAAGCGTGAGCAGCGTTCCGACCGGCGGCGGCGTGGGCGGAATAACCGTCAACGCGATGATCTCGTCGTCCGACAGGATGCGGTCATACACGCGCACCTCATCCCAGATGCCGTTGCCCTTAACGTTATTCGAGTGCCCGCCCGCCAGATTCAATGTCGGGTGCGGATCTTTCCATCCGATGCCGAGCGTCGCGGACGCGCGGCTGACACCGTCGACATACAGCCGCGTCTGCCCGACACCGCGATCCCACGTGAACGCAATGTGATACCACTGGTTCGGCCCCCGCAGGTTATCGAGATCATACGCGACAAAACCGCCGTCGGTCTGATTGCTGACCCGGGCTCCTAGTCGTCCGTCGCTGTAAATCCAAGCCTCCCAATATTCCGAATGCACGGGGTTATCAAACACGCATTGATAGTTGTACCAAGGCCCGCGCGTATAGTACCATAGCGCGATCGTGCCGACACTCGACCCCAGCACGTTGGAGATCGACGCATTGTCGCTGATGTTAGTTTCCAGCGTCCCGCAGCTCAGCCCTTTGTAGAATCCGCCCTGAGTTTTGACGTAAACCGGCGCCCCGCCCAACGCGACCGCATGTCCGCCGATGACATCCTGCGCCGTGCCGTCAAACGGCACATACGCCGTCAGCCCGCCGTCGCGCAGGCGCAGCGCACTGAACACCTCGGCCACGCGGTTGGAGGAGAGCGGCGTCTCGAAGATCTGGAGATCGCACACCGAACCACGCCCCGGCGTGTTGCCGGCATGCCCGCCGCCGATGAAGAAATTCGTGCCGGCGACCGGCCACGCCATCCCGTTGGTATTCACCGCGCGGCTCCGCTCGACGCCGTTGACGTACATCACCATGTTGCTGGTGAACGCGTCCCACGTGCCGACGACATGATACCAGCGATTGGATCCGCTGCCCAACCCGATCTTGGCCCTTTGCGGCCACGCGCCCCCCGCAGGACGGAACTGAAGATTGCCCCATTCATCGATCCAGCACTCGTAATGGTCGTTATGCACCGAATTGTCGAAAATCGAGTTATAGTTGTACCACGGTCCGGGCACGTAGTACCACAACGCCACCGAACCGGAGGCGGACAGCCGGTATGGCACGGACACCGCGTCATCCACCCCGTCCAGCGCCAGCGCCATACCCTTGCCGTTGAGGCCGTTCGTCCAAACCGGCCCGCCGAGCAAGACTGCCTCATAGCGCGCGCCGCCCGTGCCGGTATTCGCCACCGATTCCTCGAATGAAACGCGCACGACCGGTGTCCGCTCCGCGACTGACGCGTGTACGTCGCGCACCTGCGCTTCGGTGAGCACGGTGTCGTATACGCGCACATCATCAACCCAGCCTCTGCCCTTGTTGTTCCCGGCCTTGCCGCCGCCGATATAGAACTCGGCCCCGGGCGTCTCCCAACTGGTGATCGCGCCCGTGCCGCAAACTGCGCCGTTGACATACAACACCGTTCGTGCCGCAGTGCGGTCCCAGGTCAACGCAATGTGATACCACTGGTTCGAACCGTTCAAATTGTCGAGGTCATAAAACATTTGCCCCGAGCCGTCGTTCTTCACACGGAACGTCAAGCGCCCGTCACTGTAGATCCACATTTCCCACCAGTCTTGATTGACGGAATTGTCGAACACGGAGTTGTAGTTGAAAAAGGCGGTCGGGCGGTGCCACAGCGCGATCGTGCCTTGTTCCGGCAACGTGTATCCGCAGGCCGCATAGTCGTTCACACCGTCCAGGACCAGGGAGGTTCCGTCGATGCCGTTCGTGAAGGCAGGCTCACCGTAAAAAGCCGCTTGATACAGGCTGCCGCCGCTGCCCAGGTTGGTCGCCGAGCCGCCGTCAAACGTCCAGTGCACCACCGGCACCGGCGCGGGTGCCGGTTCGTTCAGCGCTGTCGCGAGATAACCGCCGCGGTCGGTCGTGATGGTCTCGACGCCCATCGCAGACAGTTCCGCTGCGCGCGCGATGTCGTTGACGGTCCAGACATGGAAGCTGTATCCCGCGGTCTTGACCGCCTGAACATACGCGGCGTCGACCAGCGCATGCGCATACGCGTCCAGCCCGGTGGCGCCGTTCGCTTGCATCGTCGCGATGGCGGAGGCCGCACTCGGAGAGGGCGCCCCCCCTGAATCGGACACGCTGGTCAACCAGTAGGCGCGGTACGCCGGAAACT
>JAQUEX010000406.1 GCA_028684935.1 Kiritimatiellia bacterium
CAAAGGTCAGAAGCCCCTCGCGCTCGACCCGCTGTTCCAGTGCGGTGAACGCATCCGCCACGGTCGCCAGCGCCGCACCGTCGATCGCGAGGTTGTAGTACTGCGCCCCGCCGTGAGAGGCGTCCAGCCCCGTCTCGATCGGGCCGACCGACAGCAGGTTCAGCAAGAGTTCCGGTTCGTTTTCCCACTGGTGCGCCAAATGAAAGGCGATCCCCCGCCCCGTGATGTGAACGGCTTGTTGCAGGTGCTCCGCAAATACCCGGTACAGCGCTTCCGTGGACTCGTACCGCGCCGCTTTCCACGCGACTTCGAACACCTTGGCGAAGTTCACTTTCACCAGGTCGTTCATGCAGTACTCCAGCCCCGGCAGGCTCATCCAGTTGCAGCCCAGCGCGATCCGCCGCCGGGCCAATTCAACGGGATAGCCGTTTTTGACGAAGCCGCTGCACAGCGCCGCATCGCCGGAAAAACGCGGAAAGGACTGACGCTCTTCCACCAGGCAGCGCACGCCTTCATCGAACAGCGCGTCCGGCAGGCCGTCATGAACACGGATGGTGATGTTGCAGGTGCTTTTCAACAGCCGCGCCGCCTGCAGAATCAGATACGACAGCGCGGAGGTCTGATCGGCCCCGCTCTCGTCGGGCCCGCCGATCTGGTAATAATGCGGATCATTGAGCAACAGACAGAAGAGATAAAACACTGCGTCGTCATCATCGATCCGTCCGTCGGCCTTGTCTTTTTCATAGTAAGGCCGCAGGAGCGTATCCAACTGTCCCCCGGCGCCATCGCGGTTATAGGTGCGCGATGCGATATTGAACCACGCGATCCATTGGCACGCCTCGCGCATCGTTTGCGGCGGGTGCTCAATCAAACGCGCGTTGATGCGCGCAAGCTCTGGCAGTCCCTTTTCCTGCGCCTCTTGCGCCGTGCGCCGGATCAAATCCTGCACGCCGAGAATCGCGTCCTCTTCGGCTCGATAGAGATCTTGGCTCTCCTGATTCGAGGGCGGTGTCTGCGCGAGACGCGCGCGCACCTTGGCCAGCAGCCCGCCCCAGCCGAGCTTCAGCCCGATGGCGTAATCCGGCGCGAAATGGGCGTCCTTCCCGATGCCCGGCGTGATATCGTACAGAAGCTGGCCCGGGCGTAGGTGGCTGTAATCAAAGCCGAAAGGCGACAGCTCCAAGCGATAGTTCGTGCGCATGCGCGACAGCATGAACATCCACCGTCCCGCCAGCGCGTCGTCCGGATCGACATAGACCGGGTGGCGCTCCATCAGATAGCGGAAGTTCGTGCCCCATGCCCGCACGCCGTGAAACGAGCCGTTGGCGTCGCGGCAAGGGAGGGTCAGGCTCAGCGACTCCGGCGGTAGCACCCAGCCATAGTCGTCCTCGTCCATCGCGCCCAGACGGCGGCGCTTCTCCTCCGTCTGCCGCAGCTTCGCCTCGCGCAAACGCTGGATCTGTTCCGTATATCTCATACTCTTCCCCCATCCACAACCAGCGGGACACCCGCATCACGAACGATCTGACACAGGCGGCGCAGGCGCTCATCCGAAGGCGCGTGAAACACAGGCGCTTCCCGGCCCAACGCCTTGACCTTTTCCTGTCCCAGCGGCTGATAGCGCAACAGTTCATAGTACGCCAGCGTTCGCAGCGGCTTCAGCAGCTCGACCGTCTGCTCGATGTTCGTGTCATCGTCGTTCACCCCCGCCACCAGCGGCGTGCGAATGATCAACGGAAGCTGCGCCGTTTGCAAAGCGGCGACATTTCTCAGAATCAGGTCGTTGGCCACGCCCGTCGCGCGACGGTGGCGTTCGGGGTCCGCCAGTTTCAGGTCCGCCATCAGCACCGACAAGAACGGCAGCACCTTCCCGAGCACGCCCGCCGGCACATGAAGACTCGTCTCAATGGCCGCGGGTATCGCCTCCGCCCGGCACTTTTCCAGCAAGGCCAGCAGAAAATCGGGCTGGCCGCAGGGTTCGCCGCCGGAGAACGTCACGCCGCCCTCCGGTGGATAGAACGGCCGGTCTTTGCGGATGACGGCCATGACCTCGTCCACCGTTCGTTCAGAGGCCGACAGCCTGCGCGCGCCGAAGCGGCACCGGTCCGCGTGTTCGGCCGAACCGCCGCATGCCCCGCAGCCCAGACACCGGTCGGGATAAAACAGCGGGACGGGACGCGTACTCCACGTCTCGGGATTGTGACACCACGCGCACCGCAGCGGGCATCCCTGCAGAAACACGACCGTGCGAATGCCGGGCCCGTCGTGAAAAGAGCCCCGCACGATGTCCGTCACCCATCCAACCACGTCTACGCCTCCACGACCTTGGGGTCTTTCCCGCCGATCCCGAACAGGATGCAGGCGGCCAGCGCGATCACCGCACCCCAACCCCAAATCGCCGTCCAGTCGTGCAACCGGCCCCCCTCGCCCCGATAGGCATCGCCGACAAAGCCCGCGAGTTGAGCACCGAGGAACATGCCCACCCCGAAAATCAGCATTGAAATAAAGCTCTGGGCGCGCGCGCTCATGGCCGGAGGCACCAACCGCGCCGCATAAATGGACGCTCCCGTTACAACCAATCCGTACGAAAGACCGTGGAGCAGAAGCCCCGCGATCACGACCGGCCCGTGCATGCTGCCGAACGCGAAGAAACGTAGCGCCCAGACGGCCATGCCGATCATCAGAATCCGCTTCAAGCCGAGCTTGGCAATAAACCACG
>JAQUEX010000004.1 GCA_028684935.1 Kiritimatiellia bacterium
CAGGGCGCCGCCATGTGAAAGCGTCGCGGCTGGTCGCGAACGCCAGCGCGCCGTCGAGGTCGCCCGCGCTGTACCACATTTTGACGAGCCGTTCGGCGGGGTCGTAGAAGACGCCGCCGTGGCCGAGATAGCAGACGGCGGCTGGCTTGAGCTCCAACGCCGTCTCGGGCTTGAAGACCGGGTTGCCCGCGTATTTGGTTGCGGTGTGGAAGGTGCGCGTCAGAGTGGTTTCGGCGATGAGGAAATCGTCGACGAAGAGCTGGCGCCCGGTGTCGATCGGCAGCACCTCCGGCGGCGCGTCGAGATAAGGCACCTCCATCGGCGCGTTCGTGGCTGGATCGCCGTGGCGGGGCGGCCAGACGCGCGGCAGGCGGATGCCGTTGGGGAGGGTTGCGCCGTCGTTGTTACGCCAGTTTTCGCGACCACCCAGCGGTCGCGAAGAAGAGGGTAAAAGAGAGAGGCGCAGATCGCCGTGCGCGGCGAACACCACCCATTTACGCGTGGGCAGGGTTTCGCCGACGGCCAAGGTCTTGCGAAAGAGGGTGGCCTTGTCGAGGGGCTGTGTGCCGAAGAGCTGGAAGGGGGCGTCCGGCAGGCTTTCGAAGCCGTGCGCGAGCAGGTCGTCCGCGAGGCTGTTTTCGGGATGCTCGGTGGCGGCAAGGGCGTAGAGGGTGCCGGGGCGCGTACAGGTGAGGGTCTGCGCGATGTCGATGTCGGCTCGGATGAAGCGCGCGCCTTCTAACGCGGGCGGCACGGCGAGCACAGTGAAGGCGCGGTTAGAGAAGAGCCGCGTGCCGAGAGTGAACGGGACGACTTCGCCGGCCGCCGCTTTGAAGGCGGGGGATGCGGCGTGAATAGACAGAGCAGGCAGAACGGCAAAAATCGACAGGACTGAAAGGCGGATCATTTCTTGCCTCTCGGTTTGAGTGGACGGCTGATGAGGCATTGGAGTTTGGAGTCGGGGCTGACCAGTTTGCCGGCGAGAATATCCGCCTCGGTGAAACGCGCGAACAGGATTTCGCCGTCTTTGGAACGGTTGCGGTCGTATGAGACATAGAGCGTGCCGTCCGGCGCCTGGAACCCGTCGGGATAGGAGATGCCTTTGCGCTCGTCAAGCATCAGGCCGCCGGACCACGTCTGCCCCTCGTCTTCCGAGAGCCAGGCGGTGAGCAGCGAGCGTCCTTCATGGGTGTCGATGGTTCGTCCGTGTTTAATCAGCAGGATGCGGCCCGAGGCGAGGCGGCGGATATGAAAGCGCGCCACAGGGTGTTTGAAAGGTGCGGGTTCGGGCGCGGACCACGTTCTGCCGCCGTCCCGCGAGAAGCTCTGCATGACGTCGCCGCTGGTGCGCGCCAGCATCCAGATGCGGCCGTCTTTGAGTTCCACAAACATGTGTTCATCCCAGTTGGGCTTAGGGAACCGCACGCAGCCGCGCCGCGTCCAGGTCTGGCCTTGATCCGCCGAGACGAGGACGTTGGCGCCGCGCAGCGGCTCCAGCTCGGTGTTGGCGAAGCGCATCGGGCCGTTGCCGGCGAAAGCGGGAAATTCGACAGGCAGCAGCCATTCGCCGTTGGCGAGGATCGTGGGCTTGTTGAGGACCGCGCCGTGCCAGATGCGCGTGGGTGCCGACCACGCGGGCTTCTCGGCGTCCGGGTTGTCGCAGACCGACACCCAAACGCCTTGGCGCCCGTCGTAGTGGTTCATGGTCTGGTCAAAAAAGAACCAGAGGCGTCCGTCCGGCGCGGTCCAGATGTTGCCGACAATCACGCTGCGCGGGAGCGGCAGGTGCGGGGCCTGGCTGTCCACTGCGAAGCGCGGTTTGGACCAGGTCGCGCCGTCGTCATCGCTGGTGGCGCCCACCATGAAGGCTTTGGGGCCGTCCTCACCGCCCACCCAGACGGCCCACAGGCGGCCGCGCGGGGTGCGCGCGATGCCGATGGTCATGCCGTAATCCAGCCGGTCGTAATCGTACTTCGGCAGGGGGTCGGTGTTGATGACCGGCGGGATCAGCGAGAGATCGGCGACGCGCTGCAGGGTGTCGCGTTCATACGCTCGGAGCTCCTCCGGCGACATCGCCGCGAAGCGCGCCTCCGGCGCGGCGGCGAGGAGGGCGGCGGGGAACAGGAAGAGCGCCAGCGGGCGAGTGAGGCAAGGCCTGTTTTTCATGGTATCCTTTGCGTGGGTGGCGCAACCGGGGTTACGGATGACCTATTGTACCAACAGGAGGGTGCCGCTGTAACGCACATGCAGCGTGACCTGGCCGGCGGCCGTTTCGACCAGAGTTGCGGTGGCCTTACCCTCGGGCAGGCCGGTGTTGACCGCCTTCCAGCCGGCGAAGGTGCCTGAGAACGATCCGTAGGTCATGACGGTCTGGCTGAAGGGCATCGGGATCGGCGCCGCCTCCGTACGGCCAAGGTCGAAGCGGCCGGGGCCTTCGACGGTCAGCGAGCCGGTCACGGTCACGCGGTCGCAGGTGATCTGGCCGAGGCTGTTGGTGCTCCACGGGCAGGCGACGACGGCGCCCTCTGTCAAGGCGAGATGCTGCACGGTCATCGCGGCGCCGGCAGGCGCGCCGTTGGTGCCGGGGTCGAGCGTGCCGGTGACCGCGATCACGCCGTTGCTGAGCGTGCCGGTGCCGGTCAGAGCGCCGACCGTGCAGCGTTCGCCCAGCGCGTCGAAGGCCGCGCCCTCGGCGACGGCGAGATCGTTGGTGCCGCCGAGACGCGCGCGGAGCAGGCCGGCGTTCACACGGACGGGGCCGCGGAATGTGTTGCCGGAGCCGGTGAGGCCGAGCGCGTGCGCGCCGAGCTTGAGCAGACCGCCGTCTGCCGCGCCGGCGAGCGCCGGATCGGTGAGGAGATCTTGCGCGACCGTGTAGGCGGCGAGCGAGGTGTCGATCACCGCGCCGTTGGTGGACATCTGGACGGCGGTCAGGTTCTGGAGGGTCTGCCCGGCCGTGTGTGGCCTGAGCGTGCCGCCATTCCATGAGAGCGTGCCTTGCGCGCTGGCGGCCTTGACGATGTTGCGCGTGCTGAGCGTGCCGCCGTTGAGGCGCAGCGTGGCGACGGCGGTGGCGGAGTTGTTGTATCCCAGTTGCGTGTCGAACGCGCCGACGGTCTCGAAGAGCGCGTCGCCATCGAGGGTGAAGAGCGCCTCGGTGTTCGCGGCCATCGCGAAGCGGGCGCTGACGAGCGCGCGCACGGTGCCGCCGGTGAGGGTGACGGTGGATTTCGCGCCGGAGGATTCGGAGATGAAAAAGTTGTTGATCACGACAGTGCCGCCGGACATCTCCATGACGGGACGGGCATTGTAGCCGCTGAGGCCTGCATTCTGGTAGCCCAGCGAGAGGTGGTTGGCGTTGGTGATGAGGCCGCCGCTCACGGTCAGGCGCGAGGCGAGCCCGCCGGGAGCGGTGGTTGCGGTGCCGTTGTTGCGGCCGACAGCCAGCAGGGTGCCGTTCAGATTGAGGATGCCGTCGGTGATCACCAGTTCGCCCGCGGTTTCGCCGCCGGGGAGGTCGGAACTGAAGAGGCCGACGAAAATGCGCGAGAGCGTGTTCGTCTGCCCGGGGGCGCCGAGGGTGAGCGTGCCGTCGACCACCGACACGCCGGAGAACCCCTGCGTCGGGCTTTCGCCGTTGGGGCCGATGTTCAGCCGGGCGGTCTCGTTGGGGCTGCCGTGCGTCATCAGCTTGTTGGCACCATTCGGCTGGGCGAGCCGGAGCGTGCCCGGGCCTGTCTTGATAAACGCGCCGGATGTGCTGGCGATTGGGCCGGTGAGGGTGAGGTCAGAAGCTTCTTCGATGCGGATGATCGCGGCGCGGTTCTGGGGCGCGGCGAGGGTCAGGCCGCGCTGGACGGCCATGCCGGGGCCGCTGTACCGGAACGTGCCGGGGCCGATCACGAGGTCAGCGGCGCTGCCGCCGGCCGCGCCGATGGCGCTCGGCTGGCCGCCGTCGGCGAGCGAGGCGGCGGTGAGCGTGCCGTTGTCGATGCGTGTGGCGCCGCTGTAGGTGTTGAGGCCGGAGAGCGTGAGGGTGCTGGCACCGCTTTTGGTCAGGCCGGCGTTGCCCGAGAGCGTGCCTGAGAGGGACGCGGCGGCGTTGTCGGCCGGCGCGACCGTCGTCGTGCGCGCTAGGGCGACGGGACTCGCGACCGTGAACGAGCCGCCGAGGTTGAGTGCGGGCACGTCGAGCGCGATCGCGGCGAGAGCAGGCGCGGCGGCCAGCGTGAGCGTGCCGTTGCCCTGCGCGGTGAGCGTGGTGCCGGCGAGGGGGCCCAGCGTGAGGGCACTGCCCGGAGCGAGCGTGACGGCGGCGCTGTCGGCCAGCGTGAGCGGGGCCTCCACGGCATGCGCGCCTTGCTCGACGGCGAGGGTCGCGCCGCTGCTGAGCGTCAGCCCGCTGCCGCCGAGGGTGTAGGTGTTGGCGTTGTTGAAGAAGAGGCCGCTTGCGGTTTGGCCGGCTGTGGTTACGGTCCGCGGGGCGGTGATGACATCGTCGAAACGCGCGGGGCCGCCGGGAAGCGGCGCGGCGGTCCAGTTGGCCGCCGTCGACCACGCGCCGTCCGCATCGGTGCCCCAGACCGCATCACCGTCGCCGATCGTGACGGTGACCGCGCCGGCCGAGGCGGCGAAGGCGTAGGTTTTACCGGGCGCGGGAGCGGCGCAGGCGAGGCCTGACACGGCGGAATCGGCGGCGCTGTAGGTGAGCAGCGTGTAGGTGCCGTTTTTCGTGAAAGGCAGTTCCGTGCCGGCGAGGGTGAGCGCGACGAGACTTCCCGCCGCGAAGGCCGGGGAGGCGGCCACATACAGGCGGTCGTTGGACGATCCGTCGGCCGTGAAGGTGAAGCCGACGGCCGCGCCCGAAGCAACCGTAAGGGCGGCGACGGCGACGGTCTGCGTGCCGTTGCCGCCGATGCGCAGCTCGCCTTCCTGGACAGCGGTGGTGCCGGAATAGGTGGCGTTGGTAAAGGCCAGCGTGAGCGGGTGGGCACCGGTTTTGACAAGGCCGCCGTCGGGCGTTGCGCCGAGAGGATCATGCAGCAGATCTTGGGTGATCGTGTAGGGAGCGAGCGAAGTGTCGATGCGCGCGCCGCCGGTCGAGACATGAGCGGTACTGAGACCGCGCAGGGTATAGCCTGCCGCGCGCGGCTGGAGGACGCCGCCGTCGAAGGTGAGCCGTGAGGTGCCGGTGACGCTGTTATGGGTAATGTTCCGCATGCGGAGAATGCCGCCGCCCAGATAGAGCGTCGAGGTGTTCCCGTTCTGGGCCATCATCACATCGGCATATTCTTCGAAGAGGCCGCCGGTGATATTGAGCGCGGCGTCGGCCGCCGGGAACCGCCATCCCATGCGAAGTCCGGCGGTTGTCGACACATGCCGGAATTCGCCGCCGCTGAGGTTGATCGTGGCGAGCATGGGTGAGTCGGGGTCGCCGCGCTGGTCGCCGAAACGGATCTCGTTGTCCACGGTCATGGTGCCGCCCGAGATGTTAAGAACGGCATGGGTGTTCTGGTTGGTGTGGTAACCGAAGGCGATGATGAGCTTGTCGGCGGAGATGGTACCGCCCGAAACGGTGAGGGTCGGCTGGAGCGGGGTCGGTGCCGTGACGGAGGTGCCGTTGTAATATCCGATGTCGAGGTAGTTGTTGAAGCGGTGGTAGCCGCCGACACATTCAAGCTCGGCGGTGACCTCCTGCCCGGCCTGGTCGGTGGTGTACGCCCCTACCGTAACCTCCTCCTGGAACAGGTTGGTCTGAGCGGGATGCGCGCCGAGAATGACTTTTCCACCTGCGACGGTGAAGCAGCCGAACCCGTTGGCGGGCGCGTCGCCGTTCGCGGGATAGGGGGCTTGGGTGGTGATGCCGGCGGACTGTTGGCGGCCGATCAGCGAAGCGGCGGGCGAGGCGTAAATCAGCGTGCCGGGACCGGTTTTTATCAAGGCGCCGGCGGCGTTGGTGATGGGCCCGGTGAGCGTCAGGGACGTGTCGACGGAGAGGAGGGCGGCTTTGCGCACGCCGGCGTTTGCGGTGAGGCCGCGGTCGATGGTCACGGCGGGGCCGGTGTAGCGGAGCGTGCCCGGGCCGAGGATCAGGTTTGCGGGATCGCCGGAGGCGGCGCCGATCGCACTGGGCTGCCCGCCGTCGGCCAGCAGCGCTACGGCCAGCGTGCCGCACCCGAGCGTGAGGGGTGCGGCGAAGGTGTTGGCGGCCGCGAGCGTGACCGTGCCGCCGCCGCTGCCGGCGGGGTTGACGGCGAGCGCGCCGCTGCCGCTGATGACGCCGCCGACGGTGAAAGCACCCGGCGCGAGAGTGGCGATGCTCAGGCCGCTGGCGGTGGTGGCGAGCTGCAGGGCGAGTGTGTGCGCGCCGCTGTCGGTGCTGATCGCGGCGCTGCCCGTTGCATTCGTCAGGGTGATCGTGTTGCCGGTGAAGGTGTGGCTGTGGGTACCGTTCACCGCCAGGGTGCCAAGTGCAAGGCCGGCCATGTTGTTGTGGACGGTGATCGCCGCGGGCGGCTGGTTGGTGAAATAGGCAGTGGCGCCGACGCCCTGCGCCGGGAGACTGTCGAGCCAGTTGGCGGCCGTGGCCCAGTCGCCGCCGGCGGCTGAGATCCAGGAGCCGCTGGGCAGATCCGACACGATCGGCAGATCGGGGCGGGTTGACCAGGCGGCACCGGTGATCAGGCCGTCGGCACTGCCCGCGCGGTCAAAGGCCGTCGTGCCGCTGCCCTCATCGAGCGGCCAGCAGTGGACGAGCCCGATTTCGGAACCGGCCGCCCGGCGGTTCATGTCGCTCTGGATCTCCAACTGGGTACGTTCGATGTTCCAGAGCCGCAGTTCCGCGAGGTCACCACGGAAACCGTTCTTGGCGCGTAGGAGCAGGCCGATGGAGGTCAGCGTGTTGGCGCTCGTCGCAGGCAGGTCTTTGTTGTAGTAGGCCGGGCCGTGAACAAGCTGGCCGTCCAGATACATGCGCACATAGCCGGCGGTGTCCCGCGTCGCGGCGAAATGGTGCCACGCGTTCAAGGTCAGGTTGGTGGCAGCGTATTGCCGGGTGCCGGAGACCTGGAGGGTCGGCCGGCCGCCCCAGATCGAGAAAAAGATTCGACCGGTGCTGCCGTTGTCCTGTGCGTAAATCTGATTCTCGGTGTCTGCCACTGTCTGACGCACCCAGCTTTCAATGGTGAAGTCGAGGGTGCTGACGCGGCCGGTAGTTGAGACATGGTTGTCAGAAAGCCTGTCAAACGAAAGAACAGTCGCGGCCGTCACCGTGCACGCCGCCGAGAGGCAGAACGTGCCGAACAGGACCCTTCGAGCGCCGGGCGTCACGCGCCGACATAAGGATGAACCGCAGAACCGCCCCGTAAAGCCGCCGATTGTGTTCGTCATCGCCTTCTCCTGTTGTCGCCGTCTCTGTATTGGACACCGGGTATCCGTTACCGGTATACCGGCATAAAACTAAAAAACCGTCCGGCTGTCAAGGGGGGCCGAGAAAAAATCAGGCGGTTAATGATCAGGCGAAGCGGCTTGTCAGGCGGGCGAGGGCGTCGTCGACCGGATCGCGACCGCTGTCGGCCGCGCTGGCGGCCGCACGGTCGAACGCGGCAAGGGCGTCAGCTTGGCTGCGGGCGATGTGGGCGCGCAGCCAGCGTTCGGCCTTCTCCGCGTCACCCTGGCGCAGGGCGCGCTCGATCTTGGCGTGGTGGCGCCAGACCCAAGCGAGGTGCTGCAGGTCACGGCGGTGGCTATGGTGCCCGAAGAACTGGTTGCGCTGATAGGCACTGGTCACGATCTGGATCGCGAGCCGGTTGCCGGCCGCCTGCAGGATCAGCAGGTGGAAGGTCAGGTCGTCCTTCAGGAAGGTCACGAGCGCCTTGTCCTCAAGAAGCGTCCCCTTTTTCCGGCGCAGCGCCACGACGATGGCGTGCATGTCGTCGCACAGGCGGCGCAGTTCCTGACGCGTCTCCTTGGTCAGCAGCCGCACCGCCTGCCGGATGGCGTGGCACTCGATCACCATGCGCATCTCATACGCGTCCAGCAGGTGGCGGCGGTCGAGCCGGGCCACGAAGGTGCCGGTCGACGGGATCTGGTAGAGCACCCCCTCTTGGGTCAGGCGGCGGATCGCCTCTCGCACGGGCGTGCGGCTGGTGCCGCACTCGGCCGCGAGGGTTTGCTCGGAGAGCTTCTGCCCCGCGACCAGTTCGCCGGTCACCAGCTTCTTCGTGATATGCGCGTAAACGTTGTTTCCTAATGCTTCTGCCACAGTCACCTCGTCTGAGGGGTACACCATAACACAAACCGGCGGCGGTTGTCAGCAAGCACGCGGCGCACGGGAAAATAGATGCGAATTGTATTGACGGAACCCAGAGAACGGGGCGAAACTATCACAAAAAAGGAAAACATGTTGTCGGTCTGTGACCGGACAGGAGAGAAGACACGTACCCTCATCAGGCGACCGCGCCAGAGCCCGGTTGCCGGTTTTAAACAGCGGCCGATGCGCCGCACCCTCAACGTTACATCCTCAACACCATGAAAAAAAGAGACGGCCATGAAGGCTCTTCTTTTGTCGATGTGTCTCTGGCTTGCGGCGGCCGGCATCGGGCTGGCAGGGCCTGCGCGGCCCATCCGCTCAAGCACGTTTCTGTTTCAGACGCCGTGCGGCCCGACCTGGGATTCGCTGGCGCTCCAGGGTCAATGGTTCAACGACCCCGCAACCGGCAAGTTCCATGTCCAAGAGTGGGAGTATCATGATGACGACGTCACACATTCCATCAAAGGCATGGTGGTGTCGATCACGTTTGACGGTACCCCCGCCTCGAACATCGTCGCCTTTTCGGTGCAGGCCACGGTGCAGAACACCCTGCCTTCGCCGTATCCGGTGAATGCCGCCTCCAACAGCCACTCGGAGCTGCTTCGACATCTTTTACAATCGCCATAATTCCCTCAAGATCAGCCACTGGCTCGACACGCTGCTGGTGGATTACGGCACCTTCATCGGCGCGCCGCCCGGTCAATACCAGGAGCCGCCGCCAGAGTACGTCTACGCTTCTGACGTCTCGGTCTTCTTTGACCGCGATCTGGATTTCGGCGACGCGCCGGACGCGCCGTTCCCGACCCTGCTGGCCAACGACGGCGCGCGCCACGTGATCGTCCCGAGTGTCTTTCTCGGCATGGGTATCGACGGCGAGTCGGACGGCCAGCCGGACGCGACCGCCACCGGCGACGACGTTGCGGGCATCGACGACGAGGACGGCATTGCCTTCACCACGCCGCTGATATCGGGTTACGGAGCCTCGCTCGACGCGCAGTGCTCGGTGCCCGGCTTTCTGTCGGCCTGGATCGACTTCAACGGCAACGGCAGTTGGGCCGACGCCAACGAGCAGATCCTCACGGTCGCCCCCATGAACGGCGGACTCAATTCGCTGGGCTTCTCGGTGCCCGCCGGTCTCGGGCCGGGCGTGCGGATGGCGCGCTTCCGGTTCACCACGCTGCAAACGCCGATCGCGTACACCGGCCTGCTGGAGGACGGCGAGGTGGAGGATGTGACAGTCATGATCCAGCTCTTGGATTTCGGTGACGCGCCGGACAAACCGTATCGGACGCTGCTCATCAACGACGGCGCGCGCCACGCCATGCCGTCCGCGCTTTACCTGGGAGCGGTGGCGCCTGATGCGGAGCCGGACGGACTGCCGGGGCCGCTGGCGCAGGGCGATGACGCAACGGGCGGTGACGATGAGGATGGCGTCGCGCTGGTCGGCGCGCTGGTGCGCGGCTCCAACGCCACGTTCCGCGTGGTGGCCTCGGCCGGCGGCCTGCTCAACGCCTGGATCGATTTCAACCAAAACGGTTCCTGGGCAGATCCCGCCGATCAGATTGTCGCAGACAGCGCGTTGGCGTCCGGCACCAACGCTCTGGTCATCGCCGTCCCGACTGGCGCCGCGCTGGGCGACACCTTCGCGCGCTTCCGCTTCAGCAGCGCCGCTGCGCTGCTGCCCTTCGGGCTGGCCGCGGACGGCGAGGTGGAGGATTACCGCTTCACGGTTTATCAGCCCGCGCCGATCGGCGGCATCGCCATCACCAACATGGTTCACGCCGCCAGCAACGCCACGGTCGTGATCCGTTGGAACGGACAGAGCCCCACCGTGTACGAAACGCAGTATGTCAATGCGCTTTCCACCGGCATGACGTGGACCACCTGGGGCCACGCCGTTCCGGGGCCGCCCTACGAACAGACCAACAGCGTGTCGTCGCTGACACAGCGCTTCTACCGGGTGACCGCGCCCTACACCGCCCCGTGACGGTAACGGTGCTCTCGGTTCGGCGCACTTAGTCGCCAACGTCGAGCGGTGAGGCGGCAATATCCCGTCGCCTCCACCGCTTGGTTCGGTGATCTCATCGTCCAAGAATCACATCGATCCCATTTATGACGGCGGTCACATGTCGAGCTGAAAGGCAGCCCACTCGCTCCGTGAGTTGGCTTCGGTCTAAGGTAACGATTAAGGAAACATTCGCAACAGAATCCTTCGTAAGACCGGTTGCCGATGACTTCAGCAACACATTGCCGGGGGCTGAAGCCCATTTGGTGTTACTTGTAAGGGGGACGCAGACAACCGTCCCGATACGGCTTCTGTTGACGGCGTCACACTGAACCACCAGAACCGGACGCCTGAAGCCGGGAGATGAGCCGGTTGGCTCTTCGAGATCAGCCCAGCACACATCACCTTGGCTAATTACCATTCGACGCGCCGCAACGCCTGACGAGCGGCCCTCCGTGTGAATACGTCTGCCTCCACCCCAACCTCCCGTAGAACTTCGTTCATCGCGGAAGTGATTTTGTCGTCTTCGTGCTGCACCACGAAGTCAGCCAGTGCGCGTGCGTATAACCGGCTACGCGTCACGCGCAGGCGGCGGGCAAGGCGCTCGCCCTGCTCGAATACGTCTTCTGGAATGGATACAGCCGTTTTCATACCAATAGTATTACCCTTTGACCGTGGTGGCGTCAACCCGATTTTTTCATTTTTTCTCGCTCATTGGCCAAACGCCAGAGGTGAGGCGGCTCGTAGCGATGCACGATACCGCCGATGGTTCGGCGATACCTATTTTGTCAGTCGGTTGAGCATGCGCGCAGTCTGTCCTATGCACTTCAGCAACGTGACAGTGGCATTTTCATTATTGCTTTTCCAATCCTGCATGGCACCCGAACGCACAAGCTCCATGTTGTATCCGCATTTCAAGTCTTCCTTGAATGTCAGGACAAGTGTGATGGCTTTGAACTTCGAGAGTGATTTTTCGTATTTTGCCGGATTCCGATAGAAGGTCGGCAGATATTTCTCTTCCGCTTTTTTAACAACCTCCGCCCATCTGTCCAGTGTTTGCAGATGGTCGTTCAGCCTGATGTTTTCGGAGTTAGGCAGGAGGTCAGGCATGGCGGATCAGGAACGGGAAAGGCTCTTGGCGGCGTTTGCGGATCACCTGTTGAAGAACCGGTTGGCCGATGAGAAACACGGCCGCTACATGGTCGGGTGGGTCCGGCACTATTCCTACCGCACGGAGCAGACTTATCTGGACTGGGCGCGCAGGTTCTACACGCATGTGGCTAAGGGACTTCGCTCGCCCCCGAAAAGCCCTCTCGATCTGCTGGGATGATGGTGCCTCCACCGCGTTGTTGGCGGTCGGTTGGTGGTCGGGTGCGGCAGACGAACGAACGCGAGAAATGGCGGAAACGGGGCGGCACCGGCTGGTGTACCGACTTCAGTCGGCCTGGCCCGCAAAAGCTGGCTTAAGCCGGGACACCAACAGGGCACCCTGATCTCACGCCTTCCGTTTCACGTGTCCGGGGCCCATTGGCTTTACCCTCCATTTCTCGATTTCGATCCCGATTTTGATGGCCCCAACTGCTCATTCGACTGCGGGCGGCGGCATCACGGCGTAGCGCAAGTCGTCCAGCGTGTCGCCGTCCGCCGGCAGCAGCGCGCAGGCGAACTGCCGCTGCCACTGCAGGTGGTCGTTCCGGACCAGCAGGCGGTTCCAGCCCGCACGCAGTGCGGCCGGCGCGGCCGCGCGGTTTTTGCCGGACCGGTTGAGGCCGTCGGTCATGACCCGTTCGCCATTCAGCCAGACCACAAAGCCGAGGGTCGCAGAGAACGTCCGGTGCGAGAGCTGGATGCGGACCGGCCGCGCCTTGGCGCTGTGCACCCAGCGCACGGCGTAGAGCACGTCGTTGTCGCCGCCGAAGGTCAGGCTGTAAGGCGCGACGGTGTTCGGATCGTCGCCGGCCGTGTAGTCCACGCAGGACGTATTGATCTGCCAGGTGGTGGCATGTCCGCCGTGTGTGAACGGCTGCGCGTCGAGCGTGCCGGCGATCAGCGCCGCCTCCATGACGGGAACGCTGTCGGCCGGACGGTAGCCCCGCCCCGCGCCCCACGCACCGCCGTTGTCGGGCCCGCACATCACGCGCCACGGGGCGGGGATCTGCAGTGTCTGCCGGTAGGTCTTGCCGCCGGCATCGGCCGTGACGGTCACCGGCGTCTGCAGCCGCGCGGGCGCGCCCCAGAGGGTGAAGGTCGCCGCGTCGCCGCGCTGCGACGCGCACTCGGCGCGCCAGCCCTTAGGCAGTTCCAGCGCGAAGCGCGCCTCGGCGGCCGCCGGCGGCGAGCCGGGCCGCCAGTGGCAGTCGAGCGTGTACTGCTGTTCTTCGCCGTTCGCCGCACAGCCGGGCTGCGGCTTGAACCAGACGGTCACGCCCGGTTCGGCCGGCGTCAGCGCGGCGATGCGCGCGTCGAGCGCGGCATCCAGGGCGGCCGTCAGCGCGTCGTCGCGCAGCGCGGCGGCCATGGCGCGCGCGATTGCGAGGTGCCCCAGCGGCTGTTGCGGATGGACGGTGTCCGGAATGACGTGGTAGTCCTGACGCGCGCGGCGGCAACGGCCGATCACGTCAAACAGCGCGGCGCCGGTCGCGGCGGTCACGCAGGATTCCTCGGCCGCGAGGTCCGCGGTCATACGGGTCATGCGGTCGCGCACCCGGTTTTTGGGCGAGCGCGGATCTTCGGTGAGAGGCGTGATTTCGCAGAGCACCGTCACGCGCGGCGTGACGCGGGCGCGGATGGCGCGGACCAGCGCGCGGTACTTCTCTTTCCAGGCGAGCAGCGAAGCATCGTTGTCGCGCACCGTGGGGCAGAGGATGTCGTTCATGCCGAGCAGGATGACGACGACGCCGGCCGGCCGGGCGAAGGCGGCCTGGACCTCGAATCCGCCGGTGTTGGCCGGCACGCGCCGCGTGCGGCTGTCGGGTTCGATGCTGTCGACCCAACTGTAGACGGTGTGCCCGGAGAAGCCCAGGCCGACCGCCTCATGGCGCGCCGCCGGATGCGCCGCGTGCAGGGCGTTGGTGAACAGGTGGTAGTAGCCGTTCGGATTGCCCACGCCTTGCGCGGTGATGCTGTCGCCGACAAACACGATGCGGTCGTCCGGCTGCAGCAGGGAGTCGGCGGCGCGGGCGGCGGCCGCCAGCAGTACGCAGCCGATGATTTTGCACAGGGTCATGGGTTTTCTCCTTGTGTGAGCGTGCTCAGCAGAAAGCCGCGGAAGGCGCGGCGGGCGGGATCGGGATGGGTCTTGGCCGGCTGTCCGTCCACCGGCCGCGTGCCGTCGTCGCTGAGCACCAGGACATCGGCGGCACCGCCGCGCTCGACCGTGATCAGGCCTTCGGGCGTGGTGTCGGCCGGGAAGCGGACGGGGCGCGGGGCAGGCGGCGTATCGTTCCGTCCGCCCCATGCGTAGAGGCGCGCCTCGCCGCCGCTCAGCGCCGAGCCAGACAGGATGAGAAAGCCGTCTGCGGTGCGGATCATGGCGCGGATGCCGTTGCCGCCGAGATCCAGCAGCACCGGCGCGCCGAAGCGCGGCGGCTGGCCGTTGACCGTCTCAGCCGGATTGTCGAGCGGGGCGATCAGCGCGGTGCCGCCGGGCAGCGGCGAGCGGAAGCCGATCAGCAGCCCGCCGCCTTCAGTCTCGCAGAGCGCCTCGATGTTGAGGCTGCCCGGCGTCTTGGGCGGTTTGAACGCGGCGGCGGCCAGGCCGAAAGCCGCGTAGCGCGGGTCGCGGTCTAGCGCGTCCAGCAGCGCGGTCACCGGCCGGCCGACCGGTTCAAAGCGCGGCAGGCCCTTCTCTTCGCGGACGCGCGTCGCGAAGAAGCGCCTGCGGTTGGGACGCGCCTTGCCGGTCTTGTTGGGGGCGTGCGAGGTGATCCAGTAGATCGTGTCGCCGATGCGGGCCGAGCCCTCGATGTCCATCTCGGGCGATTTTTTCGCAAGCGCCATGTGCGGGGCGAGATCCCAGGCCGTGACCGGCGCGCCGCCGTCCGGCAGACGGTAGACGCGCAGCAGGTTGTCCTCGTCATTCGCTACGACAATCAAGTTGTGGCCTGCGGTTTCGCCCGCCGAGGCGTCGGCCATGTGCGTGAAGGTGACCGGCGCCGAGCGCGCCAGCGCGGCAAGACCTCCGAGCAGACAAACGAACTTCACATGCATGCCGTCATCGTAGCACATGCGGCGACCCTGAGAAAGGAGAAGGGAGGAAGGAGAAGGGAGGAAGGAGAAGGGAGAAAGGAGGAGGGAGGTGGGAGGGGCTGCCGGAACCAGAAACCCCAACCGGCCGTGAAACGGGAATGCGTGTCCTGTAATCGGTTGGTGGGTGTGGCAGGTGCGTGCGAGGAGAATCGGAAGGCGCGGTATCCTGGGCCCTGTTGGTGTCCCGGCGGGTACGGGCCAGGCCGACTGAAGTCGGTACACCAGCCTGTGCCGCCCCGTTTCCGCCATATCTCGCGTTCGTTTGCCGCCCCCCGACCACCAACCGATTATGCGCGTCCTGCCGACAGGCGTTGAATCCCGGGCGGGGAATGCAGTACACTATGCAGTCATGGCAAGTGAAGCGTTCATGGAGTCGTGGGTGTTCGCCTGGTGCGTGGTGCCGCTGCTGATCTTTCTCGCGCGCATCCTGGATGTCAGCATCGGCACCCTGCGCGTGATTTTCGTGGCCAAGGGATACCGCGTCTACGCGCCGATCCTCGGCTTCTTCGAGGTGATCATCTGGCTGCTGGCGATCCGGCAGATCATGAACCACATCGATAACCCGGTGTGCTATCTGGCGTACGGGCTGGGGTTCGGCGTGGGCAACTACATCGGCATCCGGCTGGATGAGCGGCTCTCGCTGGGCACGGTGCTGGTGCGCATCGTGCCGAAGTTCGACACCTCCGACCTGATCGCGCATCTGCGCGGGTCGGGTTTCGGCGCGTCGCTGATCGATATCGAAGGCATGTCCGGCAAGCTGAAGATGATCTTCACCGTGACCAAGCGCAAGGACCTGCAAGAGCTGATGCAGATCATCCAGACCTACAATCCCCACGCGTTTGTGACGGTCGAGGATGTCAAGACCGCCAAGGAGGGCTACTTCCGCCTGGCCCGCGAGAAGACCCCCTCGCCGCTCTGGGTGCTCGGCGGCCTGCGCAACCGCAAGTGAGGCGGCGGGGCACCGTCCAGTTACAGAGCGTGCTGGATGGACTATTCCTTGGGTTTCTTAAACTCGACCCCCGGCAGACCTTTGAAGTGTTCGTCCTGAGTCCACAGCATCGCCTGTTCCCCCCATGCTGTTGCGAGAATAAGGCTGTCTGCCATTGGAATGCGATGACGTATACTGATTAGAGCAGCTTGCAGCGCGATAGGTTCAGTGACGTCAACGACCCGACCCTGTTTCATTTGGGCCACGGCCTGAAGAGCCTTCGCTTCATCGGCAACCAGATTGACTTTCTTGAAGACTTCGTAAAGACAAATGACGGGAACGATCAGCTTGGACGTGTTTTCAATCTTGTGTGCGAACGATGCGGCATTTTTTCCGTCAAAAAAGTACTCGATCCAGCCTGAGGTGTCGACGACCGTCATACGCGATCCTCCTCATCACGAGTAAACCCACCGTCAAACCCTTTCAGGAAACCCCTTGTGCAGCTCATTTTGCGTACCGGGATCAACTCGATGCGGTCGTCAAAGCTGATCATCTGCAACCGCTGCCCTGAGGTAATCCGGTTTTTCTCGCGAATTTCCCGAGGAATGACAATCTGGAACTTAGGCGACACCAGGACCGTGCTCATATCGATCTCCTTTTGGTACAACAAATATCATATCGATACGCTCTTCGTCAATTTTGATCGGAATATGCGCGGTAATCGGTTGGTGGCAGGGATGCGCGACGTTCATGCGTTTCTGGTGAAAAGGGGGGCAGGCGAGTCGGGAGCGCGGGCGTCCTCGCCCGCAGACCGTGGTGCGGGCGTCCTCGCCTGCAACAACGTTTGTGCAAAAGACTGAGCGCCCCATGGCTTGGGTGCCGAGCCGCGCATCTGAATCGCGCGCGACCTTTCTCTGTGCGGGCGGGGACGCCCGCGCTCCGACTACGCTTCGCTCAAAACACGCACTGAACTCGCATTCCCCGGCCACCAACCGATTACGACCTGGCCGTCGCCGCGTACGATGCCAAGGAAATCCGCGAAAAGACCGCCTCGCCGCTCTGGGTGTTCGGTGGCCTGCGCAACCGCAAGTGAGGCGGCGGGTCACGGCACCGGATCGCCGCGCCGGATGGTGATGCGCTCCTCCCAGACGGCCTGGTCGGCGGAGGCGTCGTAGGTCAGGATGCGGTGGGCGCTGCCGGGCGCATGGGGCGCGTCGCGCGCGGGCAGCCAACGCCGGTGCTCGGCAAGCTGCGCGGCATACGCGGGATCCCCGCTCAGGTTGGTCCACTCGTTCGGATCGGCGCGCAGGTCGTAAAACTCTTCGCTGCTGTCCGCGTAACGGATGTAGCGGTAGCGCTCGCTGCGCACCGCGTGGTTGCCCGGATTGTGCGAGGTGACGGCCGGCCGCGCGCGCGGCGCGTCGGCGTCGGCCAACTGCGCGCGCAGGCTGACGCCCTCAAGGTCGGCGCGCGGCGGCAGCCCGCACAGGTCGGCCAGCGTCGGATAGAGATCCAGCAGCTCGGCCGGGCGTGTGCAGCGCGCGCCGCGGACGACGCCCGGTCCGGCGAAGATCAAGGGCACGCGCGTGGCGCGTTCCCAGAGGGTGTTTTTGCCGGTGATGGCTTTCTCGCCGAGGTGATAGCCGTGGTCGCCCCACACGACGACCACCGTGTTCTCGGCAAGCCCTGCGGCGTCGAGCGCCTCCAGCAGCCGGCCGATCTGCGCGTCCACGAAACTGGTGCACGCCAGATAGGAACGCACCAGATTGCGGAGTTGGCCGTTCTCGCGCATCCAGGCCAGGCGCGGTTCGGGCAGATCCCAGTGCAGGTACCACGCGGCGCGCGGCACATCGGCGCGGTCGTTGTCGCGCAGCGGCGGCAGCACGCTGTCGTCGTCGGGATAGAGATCGAACCACTTCTGCGTCGCGTAGCACGGCACGTGCGGCAGGAAGTAGCCGACCGCAAGAAAGAAGGGCTGGCCGCGCGGCATCGCCCGCAGCCGCTCGGCGGCCCATGTGGTGATCTGCCAGTCGCCCTTTTCTTCGTCACGGTGCGGGAAGCACCCCCAGTCCATCAGCGGATGGTTGCCCATGGGGGTCGGCGGGATCAGCTTCTGCGGCGGTTTGACGCCGATGCCGCCGGCGGGCCCCCAGACATCGAACTCCGCGGCGCGCTTGGCGGGTCCGCCGGGATTGCCGTGGAAGATCTTGCCGGTAGTGTAGGTGGTGTAGCCGTGGGCTTTGAAGTGCTGCGGCAGCGTCACGCGGTCGCGCAGCGCGTCGACGTTGCGGAACCACGGGGCCAGACCGTAGACGCCGGTCGTGGTGGCGCGCAGCCCCAGCAGCAGGCTGGTGCGCGAGGGATTGCAGAGCGGTGCCTGCACGTGCGCGTTGAGGAAGGTCGTGCCGCGCTGCGCCAGACGGTCCAGGTGCGGGGTCTTGACCAGCGGGTGGCCGCCGAGCGGGCCGACCCAATCGTTCTGGTCATCGATGGCGATGAACAGTACGTTGGGCCGCGCCGCGCCTGCGGCAGACGCGCACAGCGCCGCGCCCAGCAACGCGGCCAGACAGGCGGATTGTATCGGGACATTCATGGTTGTTGCTCGATCATCTCAGGTAGAGCAGGGAGCCAGACGGGTAGATCACGGCGTTCAGCAGAGCGTCGCCCGGCACCCAGCCGGGATTGACGCTGTGGCCGAACGGCGCGCCGCTGCCGCGCCACTGCGTGTCGAAGGCCTCGCCGCCGCTGAGGGTGTCGTAACGGATCAGCGGAACGCTCTGCGTGCCGCTGGTCCAGTTGGACACGCGGTCCATGACCACGCGCCCGCCGCCGAGCACGGTGAGGCCGCCCGCCACGGTGATCTGGTCCAAAGTGGGCTGCGCGCCGTCATAATCCACGACCAGCGCGGCGCCGTCCGCCAGGATCAGGCCCTGATCAAAGACGCGCGGGCCGGTCAACTGGAAGACGGTCGGCGGCACCTCGGCGTTCGCCACGTAGCCGGAGCCGGTGACCGTGACCGCGCCGGTGTCCACGCCGTTCAGGATCAGCTCGGCGTCGGGGGCGAGATCGACCGCCGCGCCCGTGTGCGGCATGGCCGCGAAGCTTGTGCCGGGCGTGCCGCGTCCGAACCACTTCCACGCGAGGTAGGCCTCGACCTCCGCGCGCTCCGCATCGGTGAGCACGCGCGTGTAGATCAGCACTTCGGCCAGCCGCTGACCGCCGCAGCGGGTGCCATCGGGATGGTTGCGGCCCGGCCGGTCACACGCGAAGGCACCGGCGGCGACATCGGCCGTGGCGGTCAGGCTCACGATCTGATAGCCGGTGCCGTTCAGGCCGGCGCGGAGACCGTTGACCGGCGCGCCGTCGATGCGGCTGACGCCGCCGGTGACGGCGGGCCAGTTCGCGCCCCACAGCACGGCCGGCGTGTTGGCGAGGTAGTTGGTGCCGCGCAGGAAGTGGTTGACGTCTCCGCTGCCGGACATCAGGTGGCCGCCGCCCTTCTGGCTGCCGATGACCCAGAAGACGGTGCGGATGCCGCTCGCCTGCGCGTTCCAGAGCAGCCACTGCGTGCCGCCGTAGGAGCCGAAATCCAGCACGGGCCTGCCGTTCAGGGCTCCTTGCAGCAGGGTCGGCGGCGTGATGGCGATTCCGCCGGGGATGCGGTTTTCGACGGAGACGGCTGTGTTGGTGTAGCGCTGGTCCGGGTCTGCGTACGCATAGGCGTAGGGGTAGCCGGCGCCGCGCGCGTCAGACCATTGGATCACTTCGCTGGCGCTGCCGGGCTTGAGCGTGAGCGACTCGGCGCGCGAGGCATCGGCCCAGAAGGCGAGCGCGTCGGTCACCGGCAGCTCGGCGTGCAGCTCGCCGGCCGGCGACAGGGTGAGCGTGCCCGCCGTGACCTGATACGCGGCCGGCGCCGGGCCGCCGGAGGCGAGCGCGAGCTTGCCGCCGCCGGTCACGGAGACGGATGACGCTCCTTGGATTTCGCCCAGCACGGCGAGCCGGCCGGCCGCCACGTGCAGGTCGCCGCCCAGCGACTGCACGCGCCCCAGCACCGGCAGTGTCGGCGCGGCGTAACCGGTCGAGCCGCGTCCGAACCACTTGGCATTCAGGTAGGCCTCGGTCTGCTGCCGCTCCGCGTCGGTCAGCACGCGGTCGTAGAAGAGGATTTCGCCGAAGCACAGGCCGCCCCTTGGACTGCCGCGATCACCGGCGATGTAGACCGGCGTCGTATAGGCCGCACGCGGTTTCACGATGAAACTGAAGAGTCCGTAGCCGCCGGTAAACCCGTGCCGCACGCCGCAGACATTCTGCCCGTCCAGATAGGTCCATCCCTGCCGTACCTCGAGGTCAGACGAAGAGGCATGCCAGATCGGCGTGTATGGGTTACGCGTCCCCAAAGAGTTGGACCATTCACGATAAAACGGGTACGTCGTGGCGGCCCCGAGAAAACAGCCCCCGCCCTCCTGGCTGCCGTGGACGGCGACAACCGAAAGAATCTTGGCGCGCGTGCCGTCGAACGTCAGCGACTTCCCGCCGCCCACAACGCAGGGACCCAGGTCGATGACCGGATACCCGTTGAGCTCGTTCGGCAACAAAACCGGGTTCCCTCCGATGAAGCCGATCGGCAGGTTGTTGGCGGAGAAGTCCCTGATGTTGGTGATGGCCGTCCCGTTGAGCGCCACGCCGCCCGGGCGCGACGCGTCGAGCCAGAGCGAGGGGCCGGCCGCAGGCTGCGCGGGGGGCTCCAGGCGGCTGACATCGAGCCGGTCGAGACGGGTCTCCAAAATGCCGGAGAACCCGGCGCCGTCAAGCACGCGCAGAGTGGCCGCGCCTTCGCGGCGCACTGTGCCCGCGCCCTCCAGCGCGGCGAGCACGACGCCGTGGGTGTCTGCGCCGGTGTCCAGAACCGTGCCGTCCGCGAGCGCGACGCGCCGCAGGTCGCCGAACCATTTGGCCGCGAGCAGCGCCTCCATGTTCATGCGCTCCTTCTCGGTCAGCACGTCGCTGAAGAGCACCACCTCGCCGAGACGCTGGCCGCCGCATTGCGTGGTGGATGTGCGGTCGCGGCTGAACTGGTTGGCAGCGGCATTGGCGCTGGTGACGAGCTGCACCAACTGGTAGTCGCCGTTCAGCACGTCCTGCTGTTTATAAGAACTCAACTTGAGGCCGTCGACGAAGATCCGTCCGTTCTTGACGCCGTCGGCGGCGGAGTCGGCAAAAAGACCGGGCACTGTGCTGTCGCCCCACGTGCCGATCTCGCGGTGGAAGTTGTAGAGTGCGGTGTGGCCGAGCAGGAAGCCGCCGCCGTTCTGGCTGCCGAGCAGCCAGAAGGCCGTGCGGATGTTGGCGATCTCCGCATTCCACGAGAGGTAGCGCTCGGTGCCGAGACTGTTCCTCGCGTAAGGCGCCGGGGCGCTGCCGCCGCTGCCGTAGTAGTTGAAGTCGACCACCGGCCGTCCGCCGAGCGCGTTGAGCAGCAGGTTCGGCGCGTTATTGACCGGGTTGTTGGTGGCGGCTGCCCAGCGGCCGTTGAAGCGGACATCGGCCCAGTTGGTGACGTAGCCGTACGAGTCGGTCATGACCGACCCGTTGTCGGCACTGGCGTCCACATGGAAGACCGGATTCAGCGCGTAGGCTCGGTCGGTCCGCGCGAAGGCCAGGCGTCCGGCCTGAATGTCGAGCCCGCCGGTCAGCAGCGCGCTGTTGCTGACTTTGAGATCGCCGGCGCCCAGCTTGGTCAGGCGGCCGGCGCCGCAGGCGACATCGACCGAAAGCGTGTCGCCCTCCGCGAGGGTGAGCTGTGCCGCGCCGAGCAGCTCCAGACGGCGGATGTCCGCGATCCACTTGGCGGCGAGGTAGCTCTCGATGGCGGCACGTTCGGCTTCGGTCACGACATTGGTGCAGATGAGCACCTCGCCGAGACGCTGTCCGCCGGTGTAATCCGGCCAGGTTGTGCGGTAGCGCGCGAACTGGTCGGCGGCTCCGCGTTGCAGGTCGGGATTGACCGATGCGTCGGTGTCGTCGACAAAGGCCAGCACCTGATAACCGCCGTTAAACGGCACGCGCGTGTCGAAGGCGAACCGCTCGCCGTCCACATAACTGCGCCCGAAACGGGTATAAAACTTCTCCTGATTCCAGAGCGGCGTACGATAAGTTTTCAATGTGTCGGGGGCACGGATGAAGTCGTTCATGGTCGAGCAACCGAGCAGGTACCCGCCGCCCTCGTGCGTGCCGATCGTCATGAAGAAAGTGCGTACCGGATCAACCTGCTTGCTCCAGCGCAGATAGAGGCCGCTGCGCTCCGGTCCGAAGGCCACGATCGGCAGGCCGTTGGCCGAAGCCGGCAGAACCTGAGGCGCCGTGGCCTCGTTCTCGCTGTAGGCGTACATCCACGGATCTTCGAACGCGCCTTTGCGCACGTCCCACCACTGCGTGACGCCTCCGGCGGCATTGGTCGAGAGTGTGCCGGGACGGGAGGCGTCGACCCAGAACGCCGGCACAACCGAGGCCGGGATCGTCGCGGGGCTCGTGCGGACCGGCAGCAGCGCGCCGCCCTCGACGGTCAGCGAGCGCAGCGTGGTCGGCACCGGGAAGGTGAAAGCGCCGGTGCCGCCTTTACGGAAGGCCCCGTGGCCGCTGAAGGCGGTCACGGTCAAGGCCGCCGCACCCGTGTCGGCGGCGGCGCTCTGCAGGTCGGCGAGGGAGACCTGGTCCAGCGTGGTCGGGCTGCCGGTCGCGACGAGGCGGCCGTTGCCGGTGAAGGCGGTTACGGTCAGCGGCGCCTGGCCGTTGCTGAAGGTCACGGTGCCGCCGAGCGCGAGCGTGTCGATCGTGAAGGCGCCGGCCGGGACATTCAGCGTGCCGGTGCCGCTGACGCGTTCCACGCGGTTGGAGAGGCCGAGGGTGACCACCTGCGCGCCGGACAGGGTGATGACCGGTGCATAGTAGGGCCGGTTCAGGGTCAGGGTGCCGGGGCCGGTGATGTCGGTCAGGATCCAGGGTTCGGTCCCCGCGTCGTTGACGGTGAGGTCTGCGGTCATGGAAAGGCTGGTGACGGTGAGCGCATTGGTCACGGTCAGCGTGCCGCGTCCGTAGAGACGGCCGAGCGTCAGGTTCGCGCCGGGAACGGTGAGCTGGGCATTGCCGACCACGGTCAGTCCGGCCCATGCCTTGTCGCCGGCCGGACCGAGGACCTCGACCGGTCCGCAGTTGTTGAGGTAGAGTGTGCCGCTGAAGCCCGACACGTCGCCGAGGGTGACGGATGAGGCGGCGTCAAACCGCACCACGCCGTTGCCGGTCAGGGCGGTGATTTCAATCGTGTCCGTGGTTTGAAGAATGACGGTGCCGACATTGCTGTCGAGCGTGCCGACGGCGATCGGATTCGCTCCGGCCTGCACGGTCAGTGTCACGTTGGTCATCTGGAGCGTCTCGACCGTCAACGCGCCGCATCCGGAGCTGTTGAAGGTGCCCTGCCCGGAGAGCCAGCCGACCGCGAGTGCGGTGCCGTCGTTGGTGACGGCGATGGCGTCGCCGACGCGCACGTTGCTGAACCCGATGCCGCCGTCCAAGGTCAGCGCGCCCTGGCCGTACACGGTGTCGATCGACGCCCCGATCAGCGGAGCGGCCAGTGTGAGGGCCTCGCGGCAAAGGCCGACATGCTCCAGCAGGATCGGCGCGCCGGCGGTCAGCGTGCCGGCACCGCGTAGCAGCCCGACCGCATACGCGCCTTCGCCCGCGAGGTCCAGCGCGCCGGCGAGCTTGACGGTGTCGGCCTCGACCGGGCCCTCTGCCAGCACCTGACCCGTGCCGGTCAGGACGTTCACGCGCAGGGTGCCGCTGTCGGCCCGTCCCACGCTGCCGGTGCCCGCGATCTCAAGGATGCGCAGGTCGGGGCCGCGGAACCATTTGTCGGTCAGGTAGCTCTCGACCGCATCGCGTTCGGACGGGGTCAGGATATCCTCAAAGACCGCGACTTCGGCGAGGCTTTGTCCGCCGCTCTGCCCGTTGAAAGACCGGTCGTTGGCGAACCGGCCGGCGGTCAGGCCGTCCGTGGCGGTATTGGTGGCGATCAGCGACACCAGGTGGAAGGCGCCGGACAGGCCGGTCGTGCGCCCGTTGCGGACTTGACGGTCGATCTGCGTCTCGCCGCGCCACATCATGTCGGGCAGGTGTCCGGTAAAGATCGTGGCTTCCGGAAACATGTAGCCGAGTGGCAAGGGCGTGCCGATGCTGCCGCGGTGCAGGTGATAGGTGTCGGTTGCGCCGAGCAGGAAGCCGCCGCCGAACCGGCTGCCCAGCACCCAGAAGACCGACTTCACGCTGTTGGTGAACTCGCGCGACCAATGCATGCCGCGGGCCTGACCGGTGTAGAAGGGCATGGTGCCGAAATCGACGACCGGCAGGCCGTTCAGCGCGTCGGCGGTCCAGAGCGGCGCGGTGCCGGGCGGTGCGGCGAAGGGATAGCCGGCCCCGCGCAGATCGCGCCACTCTGTGACGGCCCCCGCGCCGTCTGCAGTGATGCTGGCTGCGGTGGAGGCATCAACATGAAACGCGGCCCGCGCGAGGATCGTGTCGGGGCGCGCGGCCGGCGCGGCGCCGGAGACGCCGGCGTGCAGCGCGCCCTCGCGCAACCGCACGATCCCGTTAAAGAGGCCCGGGTCCTGCAGGATCAGCAGGCCGCTGCCGGCCTTGTCGACCACGCCGGTTCCGGTTTGCGCGACCACGGTGTTCGTCTCGCCGGCGGGCACTGTGACCGGCAGCGTGTCGTTCATGAACGGACCTTGCGCACGCAGCGACGGCGTGATGAACGCAAAAAGGCACACCCAGCGGCAGAGCGTTTTCATTCGCATTAATCCTTTCTCAATTCCTACACTACTTTTATAATGATGCCGTTTTTCAATCTGATCAGCAAGGTCAAATCACGTGCAAAGTCACCGGCGCGACGTGCAAAGTCGCCCTGCAAATCGTGCCGGTGTCGGTTGGCGACCGGAGAGAGCATGTTTTTATCGCAACAGAGTCGGGAGCGCGGGCGTCCTCGCCCGCAACACCGTTTCGTGCAAAAGGCTGGACGATCATTTATGCGAAGAGCGAATAGGCTTGCCCTGCGTACGATAAGGCTTGCCGGGATGGCCGTGGCGCTGGGGGTCGCGGTTGGCCGGGCCGCGGGCGTGACCGGCGGGCGGGTCGAGGTGCCGCTGGATGACGCCGCTTACGCGCGCATGGGCAAGGCGATCCGCCACGAGGCCTTCGCCAGCAACCGGGTTTTTCGCATCGCGGATCTCGCCGCTGCGATGAACCGGCGCGAGCCGCTCGGCCTCGTGCCGGCGGCCCCGGCGCAGGCTCCGTTGGGCGAGGACGAGTTGCACGAGCGCGCGGCGCGGGCTACGTTTGCGCTCTACACGCTTTCCGAAGAAGACTACAAGACCGGGAACCACGCGCGCTTGGGCGCGGCCTTTCTGATCCATCCCGGCGTGGCCGCCACCTGCTTCCATGCCTTCAAAGGATTGGGCGAACCGTTCGTGGCGGCGGGATTGACGGTCGAGGGCCGGCCGGTCACCGTGGTCAAAATCCTGGCGCTCTACCCGCTGGAGGACCTCGCGCTGCTGCAGGTGGAGGGGGCGGGCGACACGGTGCTGCCGTTGCGGCCGGACACGCCGGCCGGAGTCCGCGTCCGGGCGATCGGCCATCCGCTGAACAAATATTTCTTCGCGGTCGAAGGGATGGTCGGCCGCTACGGAATCAAAAGCGGACCGGGCGGCGAGCGCTTGACGCGTTTGCACCTGATGATCCATTCGATCGGCGGATTCAGCGGCGGCGCGATCGTGGACGCAGCGGGTAACGCGGTCGGCATGCTCGACAGCTTTGAGACGCTCAAAGCCGGCGCCGCGACCTACGACGTTCACTCGGCGATTCCGGCGGCGACGATCCGCGCGCGCTTCAACGAGCCTTACACGTGCGGGATGAAGCCCGAGGCGGTCGCGGCTGTGCTGCGTCCTGTCGCTGCGCCCGGCGCGTCGGTCGAGGTTCACACCATCAAAACCGAGGGCCCTAAGGGGGCCGCGATCGCCGAGGTGCGCAGCGACGCGCCCCATGCGTACACGGTCCGGGTCGAAGACAAGGGCGGCAACGAACTCGCCCGCGGCCGTCCGTCTGACGCGCTGCGCGCGGAGCTGCCGGAGTGGGCCAAGCCTCTGTACGACGAAAACGTCAAGACCGCCGAAGCCAAGGCGGCCGCCCTCGCGCCGCAGGTCGGCGAGGCAGAACGGTAGCTGGCCAGGAGCGCACGAAGCGGATGATCCCTGCGCGTTCAGGCGTTGGGGGCGGGGCGGTTTTTCCAGGCGCGGCGGATGAAGAGGCAGGCGAGTGCGATCAGGGCGAGGTAGAGCAGGCGTGTGGCGATGACCCACGGAATTTGGGACTCCGTGTAGAGCGGCACGAGGCGGCCGTCGGCCCACTTCTTCATGATGATCGTTTGCCAGCCGTCGGTGGCCAGCCAGCCGGCCAGGATCGTGAAGAGGAAGAGCGGGGTCACGAATGTGACGATCGGCTTAAAGAAGGCCGGCAGCCGCAGCGATGAGCCGGCGTGCAGTTCGCGCCAGCCGCGCTCCGGGCCAAAGCAGAAGACGAAGACCAGCGCTTCAAAGAGCCCGAACATCGGCAGGCCGAACGAGCTGAACCAGAAGTCCATCTCGTCCACGACGCCGTCGCCGAAGATCGCGAGGTGGGCCACGGCAAAACAGACAAGCCCGATGACCGTCACGCAGCGCTTGCGGTTGAAGCCGAACTCCTCCTCGAGGAAGGCGATCGACGGCTGCAGGATCGAGACCGAGCTGGTGACGCCGGCGGTGAAGAGCAGCGCGAACCAGGCGAAGCCGATCCAGGCGCCGCCGGCCATGTGGTTGAAGATCAGCGGCGTGGTGCGGAAGGCGAGACCGAAGGTGCCGCCCTCGACCGCCTGCGCGGTGCCTTGCGGGCCGAAGAAAAGAAAGGCGGCGGGCACGACGATCGAGGCGCCGAGCACGACTTCGCAGAACTCATTCAGGAAAGAGGCGGACGAGGCGGGTAGCAGCACGTCGTCGTGCGCCTTCAGATAGGTGGCGTAGGTCAGCAGCACGCCGATACCGACCGAGGTGGAGAAGAAGACCTGGCCGGCGGCTTCGAGCCAGACACGGCCGCTCTTGAGCGCGGTGAAGTCCGGGTTCCACAAAAAGCCCAGGGCGCGGTCGAGGGTCCACGCCGGGTTCACGGGCGTGCCCAGCGTGAAGACGCGCACCATCAGCACGACGGCCGTGATGAAGAGCAGCGGCATGGCGATTTTGCAGAAGCGCTCGATGCCGCGGCTGATGCCGTGGTAGACCACCCAGAAGTTGGCGGCGAAGGTCACGAGGAAGAAGCCGTAGGCGGCGCGACGGCTCTGGAAAAAATCGCCGCTGCCGCTCAGGTAACTGCCGAGAAAGGCGCCCATGCGGTCCGGCGTTTCGATCGCGGCGTAGCGGCCGGTGAGGGCGAACACGCTGTAGGCGAGGGTCCACGACTCGATGTAGACGTAGTAGAAGAAGATGCCGAGCGCGCCGGTGATGCCGAGCACGCCGAAATACTTGAGCCAGGGGCGGCGCCGGCCGCAGACCGCGTCGAACACGCCCGGCGCGCTGCCGTGTCCGAAGCGCCCGCCGTAGCGCCCCATGGTCCACTCCATCCAGCAGAGCGGCAGGGCGAGAAACAGAAAGGCGATGAAGTACGGAATCATGAACGCGCCGCCGCCGTTGCGGGCGGCCACGCCGGGAAAGCGCAGGAAGTTGCCGAGCCCGACCGCGCAGCCGGCGGCGGCCAGAACGACGCCGATGCGGCTGCGCCACGCGTCGCGAACTCTTTTCGACATGGATCATTCCCTGTTGGTTAGTGAACGTGATCTCGGCGGCGGCCGAGGATCATGCAGTTGTAAAGCGCACGTCCGACTTGGTCGCGGGTGACGAAGCGGTTGTCGCCGGGGGCTTCCTCGAACGAGACGACGGTTTGCGTAACGGTGTCGTAGGCGGCGGCGTCCAGCGGGGCATGCGTCCAGGCGGCCGGCTCTGCGAGGTCGATGTCGGAACTGTAGCGGAAGAGCTGTTTGCCTTCCTGCCAGAAGACCCAGAGCTCGTTGTCGACGGTGTGGACCGGCGCGAAGAAGAGGGTCATGGGGGCGTCGCGGGGCGCATCGGCGCGGCGCGCGAGGTCGGCGCTCACATGGGCCTGCAGCGCCTCGCTCGGGAACTGTGTCTCCAGGCGCAATTCAAACAGGCGCTCATAGAGCGCGTGGATGTCGAGGTCGAGCACGGCGAAATCTGAGCGCCGCGCGGCTTGGCGGCAGGTGTCGCGGCAGAGGCGGATGATGCGGTAGCCGTCGCTCTTGACCGCAAGCTTGAGCTCAGGAATGCGGTAGTCGGCCTTTTTCAGGGTCACCATCACGCCGATGGCCGGGAAGACGACTTCCAGGTAGCGGCTGTTGTCCTGCGCGTCGGCAACCATCTGCACGCGGCGCAGCCAGAGCTGGTCGCGGTGCTCGGTGGCGAAACGGGTGAAATCGTGTTCATCCAGATGCCAGCGGTAGAGATAGCGGCAGAGGTCGAGAAAGGCCGGCTCGCCGCCGAGTTCGTCAAAGAGCGCGGCGGCCTCGGTGTGGTCCGTGTGGGCGTGGATGAGTTCCGGAAAGAGCGCCGTCAGGCTGGTGCGGCGGCCGGTTTGGCAGCCGGGCCCGAGCAGGCAGAGGGCGGCGAGGACGAGGAGGGGCAGGGCGCGGGAGTTATTCATGGGGTTTTCAGGAGGCAGGCAGGGTGACGAGCGGTTTTGTGCGCGGCGACGGCTGCGGGGGTGCCGGGCTGGCGCGTTTGAGCAGCGTGTAGAAGCGGTTGCCGCCGAGGCGGCCGCGCATGCGGTCCGGGATGCGCACGAAGTGTCCGCCGGGGTGGTAATAGTCCATGTCGGTCATCCAGCCGTAGGCGCGGCCGGTGACCGCTTTGGGCGGGATGCGCGTGATGGCGGCGTAAGGATCGGGCTGCGGCGTGACGCCGTCGAGATAGTCCGTGGCGAGGCGCTGCGCGTAGGTGAGCAGGCGGGCAAAGCGGTCGGGCTCGCCTTGGTTGGCGATGCGCTTGAGGTTTGCGACGCGCGCGGCGACGCGCGGTGCCAGGCAGGGGGTGCCGTCGCGGTCGCGGTAGAAGCCCTCCATCTGACCGCGCCGGCCGCCGGCGGTGATGACATCGATCACGTCGGTCGAGCGGGTGGCGGCGACCTCTTCGCGCGTGTAGCCGTCCGGAACACGGTGGATGCGGGCGTCGAGCGCCAGCACCAGCGCACGCATGGTGGCGCGCGTGTCGGCTTCGCTCACGTAGCCGCGCTCGCCGGGGAAGGCGCTCTCGTTGATCAGCAGGCGCGCGAGGTAGCCGGCGGCGGACGTGTGCGGCACAAGCAGGGCCTCCGGCGCGGCCGCGGCGGGCAGCGCCGTACACAGGAGCGATAAGATGGCGACTGTTCGCTTCATACACACAGGCTCATCAGACGAAGTCAGTTTACCGGAAGCCGGGCGGAGAGGGTAGCCTTTTTCGCTCAATTGCAGGAATGTCAACTTCCGGTTGACAGCAGCGGGCGGGCTTTGCTAAATTTCACACCCGTTATGGGACAACAACTTAGAAAACGTGTGAAGCGCCAGCGCCGTGATGCCCGCAACAAACGGGTGAAAGAGCGTCTGCGCGCCGGGATGAAAAAGTAGCCTTTTCGTCAAGGTGCGATGGCCGAGTGGTTAGGCAGAGGTCTGCAAAACCTCGTACAGCGGTTCAATTCCGCTTCGCACCTCCATTTTAACCGCTGACTTTCTGCCTTGGCGTGAAGTGAGCGGTTCTTTTCGTTTGGGCCGATGAGGAAAAGGCATGATCGACACGGCATTTGCATACCGGTATTTCGAGACCCACCGCCAGGCGATTCTGGACGACTGGTTCGCCCTGTTACGGATTCCGACGGTCGGTGCGGATCCCAAACGGCTCGGCGAGTGCGCGCGCGCGACGGCGTGGCTCAAGAAATTTCTGAAACCGCTGGGTTTCGAGGTGGAGATCCTGACGCCCGGCAGCGGCCTGCCTGTGCCGGTGCTGGTCGCGGAGCGGCCGGGGCGCGAGGGCGTGCCGACGGTGCTTTTTTACGGCCACTACGATGTGCAGCCCGAGGACCCGCTGGCTGGCTGGCTGACCCCGCCGTTCGAGCCGACGCTGATCGAGGGGCGCGTTTACGCGCGCGGCGCGCAGGACAACAAGGGCCAGGTGTTCGGCTTCCTGCAGGGCGTCAAGGCGCTGGTTGAAGCGGGCGAGAGCCTGCCGACGATCAAGCTGGTGCTGGAGGGGCAGGAGGAGAGCGGCAGTTCGGCCTTGAACGATCTGGCGCCGATTCTGCGGCAGCGGCTGCAGGCCGACGTCATGATGGTCAGCGACACCTCGTGCGGGCCTGAGAACCGGCCCTCGATCGTGGCCGGCCTGCGGGGGGTGCAACACCTCACCGTGACGCTGGCAGGCCCCGCTTACGATCTGCACTCCGGGGTTCACGGCGGCGTGGCGCCCAATCCGGCGCAGGGCATGGCGGCGCTGCTCGCCTCGCTGCATACGGCCGACGGCGCGATCGCGGTGGAGGGCTTCGGTGACCGGGTGCATTATCCTTCGGACGACGAGAGGGCGGTCGCGCGGCAGGGCGCGGTGACGGACGAGCAGTACGCCTGCGAGATCGGCTGCCCGCCGGCCGGCGGACGGCAGGGGCTGGACGCCGTGACGCGCGGCTGTTTCGAGCCCACGATCGAGATCAACGGCGTGCATGCGGGATACGGCGGGCCGGGCTCCAAAACGGTGATTCCCGCGACGGCGGTCGCGAAGCTCAGCATGCGGCTGGTGCCGGACCAGCGGCCGGAGGAGACGTTTGACGCGGTGCGCAGGCATCTTGAGGCGCACTGTCCGCGCGGCATGACGCTGACGCTGTCCGAGGCCTGTGTCGGCGCGCCGGGTTTCCGGCTGCCGCTCAACTCGCCGATCTTTCGTCTGGCGGCGGAGGTGCTGGGGCAGATGGACACGCGCGGCGCGCTCTTCCGCTGGGAGGGGGCGTCGATTCCTGTTGTGGCGCGCCTGCACCAGCTTACCGGCGCGGCACCGCTGCTGGTCGGCTTCGGCCGTGAGGAGGACAAGATCCACTGCCCCAACGAGTCGTTCGGGCTCGACCAGTTCACGCGCGTGATGACATGGTCCGCGCTGATGCTCAAGGCGCTGGTTGAACCGGGGCGCTAAAGCGATACCGAAGCATGAAACCAGAAAACGAGGCGGGCATGACACGCTGGGGAGGGATGACGGGATCTTTTTGGAGTGCGGCGGCTTGCCGCCGCTTTGGAAAGCGGGAGCAAGCTCCCGCACGCCATAACGGGCACCGCCTGGTAGGGACGCCTCGCCGAGGCGTCCGCGGCGGTCTCGGCGAGACCGCCCTACCGTCTCCTTTCTCCTTTTTCCTTTCTCCTTTTTCCTTTCTTTCGTCCCTCCCGCCCCCAAAACCCTCTGCGTCTCCGCGTCTTTGCGCCTCTGCGTTAAAAAGTATTCTGGCTGCGCTCGTGTTCGGGCTCGCCGTGTGCGCCCGCGCGGACATGGCCGAACAGGTGCGGCTCGACATGTTCTTTTCGGCGGGCTGCACCGAATGCGACCGCGTCAAGCGCGAGATCCTGCCGGAGCTTGAGGCGCAGTTCGAGGGCTTTTACGACTTGGTTGGCCATGATCTGCTGCGACCGGAATCGGTGCCTCTGCTGGTGGCGTATCAGGAGCGTTGCGGCAACCGCGACAACGGGCGCGTGTCGATCATTGTGGACCATACGGTGTTTCTGTCGGGCTACGACGCGATTGCGGCCGGGCTGTTTGACCGGGTGAACGCCGCGCTGGTGGCGCGCCAAGATCCGGCGTGGCAGGTGCCGCGTCCGCCCGATCTGGCAGACGGCGAGGCCGACGAGGTGGTGCGCCGCACCGTGGACGGACTGACCTTCTCGGTGGTGGCGCTGGGCGGACTGCTGGACGGCTTCAACCCGTGCGCGGTCTCGACGCTGATCTTCTTCATGAGTGTCCTGGCGGTGGCCAAGGCCTCACGCCGCACGCGGCTGTTGGTGGGCGTCTCATTCATTACTGCCTCATTCTTCGTCTACATGGGTCTCGGTCTCGGCTTCCTTTACGTGTTCCGCCAGGCACCGAATTTCGCGACCGTGAAAAAGGTGGTGGAGGTCGTGCTGGGCCTCTGCATGATCCCGCTGGCCGTGCTCTCGTTCCGTGACGCGCTTCGATTCCGAAAATCGCAGCGGCCGGACGATGTGACGCTTCAGATCCCCAAGACGATCAAGACGCGCATCCACGGCTTCATGAACAGTCGTCTGGGCGCGGGCGGTCCAATCCTGGGCGGCCTGGTGACCGGTGCGGGCGTGACGGTGCTGGAGAGCGTCTGCACAGGCCAGAGTTATGTGCCGGTACTGATGTACATGCTCAAGAAAGAGCATGCCGACCTGTGCACCTGGTGCCTGCTGGTGATCTACAATCTGCTGTTCGTGTTGCCGCTGGCGGCGGTCTTTGTCTGCTTCCATCGCGGCATGCAACTCACGGCACTGATCGACTGGAGCAAGCGCAACCTGGTGGTTGTCAAAATCCTGCTCGGTCTCTTCTTCAGCGCCATGGCCGTGCTGCTGTTGCTGGCTTAACACCGTGATCCGACTGATCAAAAGCATGCACCGCGCGATCAAGCGCCGCCGCCACTTCCGCGGCGGGGCGGTGCGCCTCGCGCAGGTGATGCCCGCGCTGGCGGCGGTATGCGGCGGGCCGGTGAGCGTGCGGCGCGGACGGGGCGGCGGCCATGATTTCGTCTACTTCGTGGCGCGAGACGGCCTGCCGGCCGGGGTGCTGCGCATCGCGAATCCGGCGTATGTGCCCGAGGGGACTCCGGCTGAGGCGCGTCTGAACGGGCCGCGGCTCAAGCTGACCCCGCGCGAGCGCGTGGCGCGCGAGTGGCGGCTGTGCGAGGCCGGCTGGCGGCACGATCTCACGCCGCGGCCGCTGTGGCGCTCCGAGGCGGGCGATGCCCTGCTCAACAGTTATCTGGCGGGCAGCCGCCTTTTCGACTGCGTGCAGGCGGGACGGATCTCCTTCTGGGACGCCATCGAGCGGGCCGCCGAGCGCGCGACGCTCTTCCACACGCTGGTCGGCGAGGCGCACATGGATCTGTCGCTCTTCAACGTCTATGCCGATGAGGGGATGGGCGTGCTGACGCTGATCGATTTCGAGCTGTCGCCCAATCCCGCGCTGAGCGCGGAGGAAGCGCGCCTCTTCGACTACCTCAATCTGGTGGAGATGGCGTATAAAGAGATGCCGGCCGCCGAGCGCCGCGCCGCGCCGGAGCGCCTGGAGCGGCTGTTCGCGGCGTGCGTGCCGCGCGGGCTGCACGGCCTGTCGGTCGCGCGGCTGGCGCCCAAGCTGCCGCGCCTGTTGTCCGATGCGGCCTACCGCGCGGCATTGGCGCGGCACCTCACTGTGTCATAACCCGGAGCGAGCGGCATGAAGTCTGACACGCGGATGGACGAAGAGTACGCCCTGCTGGACAGTGGCGACGGCAAGAAGCTGGAGCGGTTCGGCCGCGTGGTGCTGTCGCGGCCGTGCGCGCAGGCGGTGTGGGCGCCGACCCGGCCGGCGGCCGAGTGGGCGCGCGCGGATGCCGCGTTCGACCGGACCGAAGGCAACCAGTGGCACAACCGCGGGGCGCTGCCCGGGCAGTGGACGATCCGGGTCGGCGGCATCGCCTTCCAGCTTTCAGGCACCGATTTCGGGCATCTCGGGATCTTTCCGGAACAGCGCGCGCAGTGGTGCTGGATCCGCGACACCGTTCGGCAGGCCTGCGCGGCGCGACGCCGTCCGCTGCACGTGCTCAATCTGTTCGCCTATTCGGGCGGCTCCACCCTGGCGGCGGCGTTGGGCGGCGCGGAGGTGTGCCATCTGGACGCCTCGAAAGGCATGGTGCAGTGGGCGCGCGACAACGCCCGGCTGAACGGATTGGAGGCGCACCCGATCCGCTGGATCACCGACGACGCTCACAAGTTCCTCTGCCGTGAGGCGCGGCGCGAGCGCCGCTACGACGCGGTGATCCTGGACCCGCCGACCTTCGGGCGCGGACAGAACAACGAGTTGTACAAGATCGAGAAAGACCTGCCGGAGACGCTGCGGCTCTGCCGCAACCTGCTGTCGGACGACCCGCTTTTTATGCTGCTCAGCGCGCACACGCCGGGCTACACGCCGGTGGTGCTGGGCAACGTCTTGGGGCAGGCGGTCAACGGGCTGGGCGGCCGGACGGAGAGCGGCGAGATGGTGCTGAGCGGCGCGGACGCGCGGGTGCTGCCCACGCCGTGCGGGGCTTACGCGCGCTGGAGTCGCGGGGCGTAGCGCGACGGTCGGCGGGCAGAGATCGGAGGTCAGAGGGCAGCGGGGAGGTTACGCAGTTTGGGGACTAGCCGGTATATTGTTATGACTGCGCGACCCCTTACCGCTTGCACACTCTGACCTCCGATCTCTGCCCGCTGGCCTCCGTCGCTTGGCGGCGCTGCCGTCGCATGGCCACGGCCATGATCACGCAGAATCCCCCGACGATCAGCAGGCGGAACAGCCGGCGGGTGCCGGGCTTGGGCTCAGCCTGAACCTGTGCGGCTCCATCTGCCGTGTCGGCGGGCAGCGCGGCGGTGCGGGGGGTCAGCAGCTCCGCCTCGGTGAGCGTGCCGGCGACCCATGCCTGAACCTGGTCTGGCGGCAGGTTGCGGAGCCTTTCGGCGCGCGTGAGAGCGTCGGCGCTGCGCCGGGCGCGTTCTTCGATCGGTGCGGAACCCAGATCGGCGGCGCGCGTCTCAGCGTCCAGTTTGTCGGTGACCGCGAACTCGGGAACCAAGGAGCCGTCCACGGCGGCCTGTGCGGCCGTGGCGGCAGCGAGCGTGAGGGCGAAGGCCCGGAGGGCGCAGGTCCGGGTCATGGCTTCACCTCCTGCCATTCAATGACGCGCGGGGTGGCGGGCGACATCGGCAGAAAGATAAAGAAATTAATGCCGTCAGGGCTGGTCGAGCCCAGCCGGATGTCCCAGTTGAACTGCACGGAACGGTTGTAGATGATACCTTCGTCGCGGCAGACCAGGGCACCGTTGAATTGGCACTGGCCCACGCGGCCCATCGTGGCGTGGTTGTTATAGAGGACAGCGTCGACACGCGTGATGTCGTCACTCTGCGCGAGCTGGGTGATTTTCCGGTTGCCGACGGTGCTTTCGTAGTAGCGGCGGTCAGAGGTGGAGGAGGGTTCCCAGAGCTTTTTTTTCGTATTATAGACGTACTCGACCTTGGTGCCGCTGTCTTTGAGCGTGTAATTCCCGCCGAAGGTCCCGCTGTAGCCGATCGAGGCGTCGGAGGGGTCGCAGGCGTAGGGTTTGACAAACGGCGGGGTGATATAGCCTTTGACGCTGCTCATCCAGCCGTCGGCGGTGTAGTTGCCGAGCACGATATTGCCCTTGGCGGCGAGCCCGAGCATGTCTTTCTTTTCGTTCTTCTTGACCGTCTGCTCGGGTTTGGTGTCGGGTTTGGGCCAGCTCGGCGGGACGCCGTTGGTGACGTTGCCCACGATGTGGATGTTGCGGCCGGCGTAGATGGCGCCCTGTCCCGTGACGGTACCTTTGATGATCACGTCGCCGTCGACGACGATCGGGCCATCGATCACGATCGGATGGGTGGTGCCGTCCAGCACGAGGCAGCCTTTGTCGGCGCCGCTGGCCAACCCGGAGGGGCCGGGGCCGCTGTGGCAAGCGTCCACCAGCACCTTGCCGTTCTGCTTGATGGTGGAGCCCCATGTGTTGGCGATTTCACGATAGGCGTCGAGGTCACCGAGGAACGGCATATCCAGCGGCTCGTTGTAATCGTTGAGGTGGCACGTGCCGTCGTAGCCCATGGCCCACAAGAGGCCGTCGGAGGCGGTGGGCGTGGTGGGACGCGCGCGGAGGTTGTCGAGCGCCCAGTACTCGGTCACGGTCTTGTATCGCGCGGTGCCGCTGATGGCGCCGCTGGACCCCAGCTCGCTGTTGGCGGCGGCGTAGGCGTTACCGTTGACCCAGGAGTCGCCGTCCAGGTAGAGATCGCCGTTGGCGCGGATATCGCCGTTGGCGGTGACGCCCCCCCCCATGAACCAGCCGTAGTTATTGACGAAGTAGGCGTAGTCGAAGACCGAGGCGCGGCGCAGGCCGTATTCGACGGTCTCTTCGATCACGCGGGTGACGGGGATGCCGGCCGGCGTGGTGCTGGATGCGACCGCCCGCAGCGTGAGACGGGCGAATTGGTTGACGGCGGTGACCGGGGTGCGGGTGACGGCGAGGAGGGTGACCGAAACGGTACACCCGTTGATCGAATCGTTCTGGCACAGCGGGTTTTCATAGCCGGAAAGGCCGACCGAGGTTTCAGAGGTGGTGTCGAACCAGGCGAGCAGGTTCCACGTGGACGGCGATGTTCTGAAGTAGGCGCGGAAGGCGCGGAGGGTTTCCGCCTTTTCGCGGTCCAACGCGCTTTGGGCGCTGAGCCGGCAGTGCGTGGCGGAGGTATACGCACCGGCCGAACGGGTCGCATTGAGGATCAGGTTGAGCGCGCTGCCGGCGAGGATTCCGACGACCAGCATGGAGCAGAGGACGACGGGCAGGACAAAACCGCTGCGAGGGGAGGATTTCATGGCTGTAGGCCTGTTTGGTGGTGCATGGCGTAAGGGGCGAGCATCGCACGGGGCATTATGGGTTCATGATCTGCACAACGGTTTGATTGCGCTGCGTATACGTGCGGTCGGCGATCAAGAGCGCGAGATCGAGGTTGAGAATCACCGTGCCATTGTCATTGGTGACGGCTTCGAAAATCGTGTCGGTTTGAAAGACCAGCGGCGTTCGCGACAGCCAGCCGGCTTTGCCGCGGTCAGCTTTGATTTTTTTGTTGCTGCCGACCTCGATACGATTGTTGCCGCCGCCCCGTTTGGGCTTAAAGCTCAGGCCGTTGCCTTTGCCGTTGGGGTTCTTGTTTTGGATAGCCAGTTCATCCAGGCAGGCGTTCATCAGGCCGCCTTCACCCTCTGCGATGTCGTAGAGCAGCTTTTCCCGCAGGGCGCGCGTTTGGAAGGTGAGTTCGATGTCGGCGGCGGTGGCTTCGAGCAGGCGGTGAGAAGCCACCAGCGTGGTGGCGGCCTGTGCCATGACCATGGTCGTGATGGCGGTGGCTATCAAAACCTCGGGCAGGGTGAATCCTTGCCGCCGCATTTGATCGGCGGCCCTTCCAGTGCCAGGCATGGCGCATCTCCTTATTAAAGACCGGAGCGGAACAAGTTCCGGTCGGCGCGGTGGCGTTCAAGTATGTACGGTTGCGCGAGACGTCGCGCGCCGCCGTTGGGCAGCGGCCATTGAACGTTTGCGATAATTTGCCAGTGGGTGACCGGACGGCCCATCGGCTGGACTTCCAAATAATAGGCAGGTGTGCCCGTGCGCAGAAACGCCGACGACCGGTCCGGCGGGACAGCCTGCCAACCGGCCGGGAACGCAGTGGGGGTCGCGTTCAGATCGAACCATTCGGTCTTGCGGTTGAAGACATCCCAGGCCGCATCGAAGGCGAGGGCGTCAGCGGTCAATTGCCACCGCAAGTTGGCGGCGCTGCGACGGCAGAAGAGCAGGGTTTCGAACAGCACCAGAAAGAGCAGCAGGCCGAGCGACGAGGCGAACATCACCTCAACCAGCGTAAAGCCGCTGGCCGCGCGAGCCGGTTTCTGACACTGCGCATCAGCAAGGCCGCGTGTGCGGCCTTTCAGGGTTTTCATGATGGTTTTCCGTTAGAAATCGTCGGGAACTTCGATACGGATGGTGCGGGCTCGTATGTCCTTTAGGTCCGCGTCACCGGGTTTTTTCGTGTCAAGGTCACTGCCGTGAAGCGTGCCGGGGTCCGAGAAGAAGGGGACCTCGAAACTGACGCCGCAGGAGGGGCACTCCGACGACGTACCGGCCATGTCGGCCGGTGCCTCAATCTCTTGCCGGCAGTTCTTGCAGAAGAAGGAGAGCATGCGTTTGGGCGGCAGCGTCTTGGCCCCGGCCGGATCATCCGGCGCGGCGAAGCCCAACGCGGCCAAGTCGATACGGATCGTCTGTCCGCCGCGTGCCTTTTGCTCGGCCATGCTGGCGGCGGGCGGCTGTGCGGGGGGGGGCTGCGTTGGCGGTCCCGACAATTCGGGCGCGGCCTGGGAGGGCGCGGGGGCAGCCGGTTGAGCGGCGGGCGCGACGGCGGCGGGCGCTGGGCCATGCAGCGTGCCCGGTTCGGAGGCGGCCGGCACGGTGATGGGCGCACCGCAGGCCGGGCATTGCGCCTCGACGCCGATGGCGGCGTGCGGGGCCTCGATCTCTTGTCCGCATTTCTTGCAGCGGAACGAGATGGCGTTGGAGAAATCCTCCAGCTCGACCGGGACGCGCGGCTCATCCGGCAGCACCGTGACTAGATTCTCAGGCTGGGGCGTGACCGCTTCGCGTGCGGCTTTCAAGGCCCTGACACGGAGCGCGTTATGCTCAGCAATGAGAATCGTTTCTCCTGTTTGAGGATTTTTCATGCGCCGCGGCTTGCGTTTGATCACGTCCAGACGGCATATTCCGGGTATCGAGAACCCATCATCGGCCGCTTCACGGTAAGCAATATGCGTGAGCGCATCCAATACAAACCGGGCCTTTTTTTGGGTGATTCCTGCACTGAAGGCCAGTTCGCGGATCAGCGTGGCCTTATTATAAGAAGTTTTTTTCATTGCGAATGCTCGAAGGTCTGGTTACAATCACCAGTAAGTAATGCATGTATCGTGCCAAATTAGGGATTATGCTGAGACCGGATTGGCACCAATTCTGCTTTTTACAACACCGTAAGGAAGACTCAACCATGGCGATGAAATTCTGGTTTGGCAAAAAAGAGTCGGAGCCCGAACCGTTCGGAGCGGCGAAACGTGGGTTTGCTGACGGTCCGGCCGATGCTTCGGACGGCGCGGCCTCGCCTGCCGAACGGACGCCGCTTTATGCCGTGTCGCTGCGGACCGATGGTTCCTCCTCTCTGGCGGCGCTGCCTGTGGAACAGAAGGTCGAGCCTGCGGTGCCGGATGCGGCGGCCGTGGTGAACCCGGCGGCGCTGTTTGTTTCAGCCGCGCAGGCGAAGCCGGCCGAAGCGCCGGTGGTGCCGCCTGAGCCGGCGGTGCCGCAGACGCCTCCTGAGGCCCCTGCCGATCCTGCGGGGCGTGGGGGCGCGCCGGCGGCGCAGGCCGCGCCGTTGCCCTTGAAGGCGGTGGGTGCTGTCGCGCCGGCCCTGCGGTTGACGCCGCGTGCCCCGGAGGGCAAGGCGGGTTCTTTGGCGGCGGCCCTGCCGACGGCATCGGGTTCGCCGCAGGCGGGAGCACCTGCCAAGCCGGTCTTCGGGCTGCGCGTCAAAGCGGATGCGGCCGCGGCTGCGGCACCCGTGTCCGGCGCGCCGGCCGGTGGGCCTGCCGCCACGTCCGGCACGCGGGCGGCGCCGGGCGGAGGCGAGCCGTCGACGTTGGCCCCGAATGACTGGGTGCGGCCCAAGCCGGATCAGCGGGTCCTCTATTATCAGTTGATGGACGGGCTGTATGACGCGATCTTGATCTTGGACGATCAGGGCCATGTTGTGGACGGCAGCAAGCGGATCACGGAGATTCTGGGGTATACGCGCGAAGAGACGTGGGACATGCCGATCGAGAAGATCATCACCGGGATGTCGCGCCAGATGTTCGAGCATCTGCGGCGCAACCTCAAAGAGAACCACCACATTCTGATCGACGCGCGCTGTTTCCGCAAGGACGGCACCTCGTTCGCCGGCGAGGTCGGCGTCAGCACGCTCACGCTGACCAACTCCTCCAACATGGTGTTCGCGATTCGTAATGTCGAGCGGCGCAAGAACGCGATGGACGAGATGCGGCGCAGCCAGTCGGCGTTTGAAACGGCGTTGTCGCCGGGTTTCGTCTGTGACGTCGACGGTTTCTTCCAGGTGGTCAACGCGGCGCTGCTGGAGGCGTTCGGCATCCCGGACGCCGAACAGGCCAAGCGGGTGCGTTTTGTGGACCTGCTGCCCGACGCGGCCCGTCTCTTTCTGCGGGCGGCTTGCGGCGACCGGGTGCGCGAGAAGCTGAGCGTCGCCTCCGCGAACGGAATCCCCGTGTCGGTGGAGTTGGCGCTGTCGCCGCTGAAGAGCGGTCAAACGGTGACCGGCGTCGCCGGATCGATGCAGCAGCTCGTCTGAAAGGCCCCGTGTCCAACAGCGCCTGTCCAATGCCCAGGCGTTGAAACCTGAGAAGCACTGGACACTCTTTGTTCCCCGCCGGACAAGGGCAAGGGACAGGCTGCCCGCCTACTCGTCGCGGTAAGCCTTGTTCTGTTTGAACAGATTGAGACGGTTCTGCAGCGCCAGCGCCTTGGCGGGTTCGTTGGACTGTGTGTAGAGCGCGATGGCGCGGTTGGTGGCGTCGATCGCGCGGCGGAACGAACCGTATTCGGCTTGCGCCACGCCCAGCACGGCCAGGGCATGGGGGTCCCTGTCGCGCTGCAGGTCGCAGGCGCGTTCGGCCAGCTTGACCGCCTCGCGGCCGTTGCGCAAATCGGCGTGGGGCGATGAGCCCATGATCCACGCCGCCGCGCAAAGCGCCTCGGTGTTCTTGGGGTCGGCCGAAAGGGTTCCCAGCGCCGTCTGCAACAGTGCGCGCGAGCGTTCCATCTGGGTGTTGCGAAGGGCCTGCTCGGCCTCGATCTTGAAATCCAGGCTCAGTCCGGCCAGACGGAACTTGGTTTCGATGTCGACCTTGTCGATCGCCTTCATATAAGCGTCTTCGGCTGAGATGATGCCTTTCACCGCCTGCCGCGTCAGTTCATCACTGAAGGTCTGCATGCCGTCCTTGCGGCCGGTTTGCATGATCGAAGGAATCATGTGGGTCTTGGCTTCGCGGATCAAGGCGGCGACGGCCGTATTGACCACCAGGACTTCAAAGGCGGCGATGCGTCCGCCCTCGATTTTTTTGCAGAGCGTTTGCGCGATCACGCCTTTCAGCGTGTCGGCCAGCATCGACCGGATCTGGTTCTGGCGCCCTTCCGGGAACTTGTCGATCATGCGTTCCACGGCGGTGGCGGCGTTATTGGTGTGAAGCGTGGCGAAGACCAGATGGCCGGTTTCCGCGGTTTCGATCGCGATTTCCATCGTCTCCAGATCGCGCAACTCGCCGACCAGCACGATGTCAGGATCTTCGCGCAAGGCCGCGCGCAGCGCCCGCGCGAAACTTGTGGTGTCGCGGTGCACTTCGCGCTGGTTGAGGACGCACTTCTTGGGCGTGTGCACGAATTCGATCGGGTCCTCGATGGTGATGATGTGCTCGTTGCGGTTCTGGTTGATATAGTCGACCATCGCCGCGAGCGTGGTCGATTTGCCGCTGCCGGTTGGCCCCGTGACGATTACCAGCCCTTTGGAGAGCATGCAGAACGAGCGCATCACCTCCGGCAGGTTCAGATCCTCGAAGCTCGGGATGACCTCCGGGATGACGCGCAGCACCGTGCCGTAGCCGCGCATGTCGCAGAAGCCGTTGACACGGAAGCGCGCCACCCCGGTGATCTCATACGCGCAGTCCGTGTCGTATTCGGCCATGAGCTGCTCGATGTTCGCCTCCGTCAGGATCTCCTTGAGGTAATTCAGGATACTCTCGCTGGTGAGAACCGGTTCTCCGGGCACCGGCATCAGCGTGCCGTGGATGCGCCGGAAAGGGGGGCGGCCTGCACTGAGGTGCAGGTCGCTCCCGGACTCGGCCACGAGCGAAACGAGAAGGCGATCAATCAGCGGCATAGTCGATACCTCATCGGGGTTGGGATGTCAGGTGCCTTACACAACACCAGCAATAAAAAACAAGTTCTCTTACCACGAAGACACAAAGGGGAAGGGTGAGGCATCAAAAAATCCTCTGTGCCTCCGTACCTCTGTGGTTTAATCAATTTCACCACAGAGACACGGAGGCACAGAGAAAATGGTTAGGCATTAAAAAACTTCGTGCCTTTGTGGTGAGTATTTCGGGCTGCGGGCGCAGCCCGCGTTAGTTATCCTTGAGCAGAGGTGCGACTGGCGCCGCGGCCTCGGCCTCGCTGAGCGGCGCGGCGGGCGCCTCTTTCACGGGCAAGGCAGGCGTCATCGCTGTAGGGCGCGGATGGCCGTCCGTTGCGGGCTTGGCCTTCTTGGGGTCATCCAGGCTGAGAACCTCCTCTTTGGTGCGGTCGCCCGGCTCTTTGAGCTCGCCGGTGAAGAGGTCGCGGCCGAGGATCGCGTTCTTGGGCATGCCGATATCCTCAGGCAGGTCAGCGGGATCGGCGATGCCGACGGTGACAAAGATGATGATCTCTTTCTGCTGTTTCTCGCGGCTCTTCCAGCCGAAGACGCGCGGGCCGAGCCACGGCAGCTTGCGCAGGTAGGGGATGCCGGAATCGATGCTGCCCTCCGTGGTCCGCGTCAGGCCGCCGATCACGGCGGTGGAGCCGTCCAGCATGGTGAAGACGGTCTGCATGCGCTGCATGTCGATGATCGGGAACTGAGGCGTCGGCGTGTCGGAGCCGACGCCGGCGAACACGTAGTAAGGGGTCTCAGAATTGAGGGCGCTGATCGAGGGTTCGACCACCATTGTGATCAGGCCGGAGGAGCTGATGCGCGGCGTGACCTTGACGCTGATGCCCCAACTGAAGAAGGCTTCTCCCGCGAAGAGGCCGCGGCCCTTGCCGTCCTTGTCGCCCTTGTCGCCGGGGATGACCTCCAGGCGCGCGGAGATGTCGAGCTGATCCTGCTGCGTGCCGGTGCGCGAGGTCGTCATCGTCAGATTCGGCAGCTTCGTGGTCATGTCGACCACCGCCTCTTTCTCGTTCGCCACGATGATCTTGGGGTTGGAGAAGATCGAGACGCCGTCCATCTGCTCGAAGGCGCTCAGGGCCAGTCGGAAGCCGTCGACCGAGAGCTGTCCGCCGATGCCGCGCGCCTGCTTCCACATCATGTCCTGCGCACTGCGCCCGGCACCCTTGGTCAAACCTTCAGAGGTGATCGAAGCGGCCGGAATTTCGGTGGGCGTGAGAATGGTCTGTACGGTTTCTTTGCCATAAACCGGTGCGATGAACGTGCCCTCCGAGTCGGTCACGCCAGTGCCGGGCAGGATGGCGGAGCTGTCGCGGACCTCGGTGCCGCCGGTTTTGTAGGCAGCCAGCTTGCCGCGGTTATATTCCATGCCGGCATTGATTTCGTGGACCTCGGCGCCCCACTCTTTGAGCTGGTTCCACTTCATGCCGAGCTGACGGCTGGCGGCCGCGTTAAGCTCGACGAACCGGACCTCGATGTAGACCTGCGGCGAAGGCTTGTCGATGGTCTCGATCATGGTCTTGCAATCGGCGATCTGTTGTTCGGTCGCGGTGACGATGACGACATTGCCAACGTTATAGGCGACGGCAGAGACCACCGGCTTGCCGAGGGCATCCCGGCCGAAGGCGCTGACGACGAGGTTCGTGACCTCATCGGCGCGGGCGTGCTTGAGCTCGAACGTCCGGGTGACTTTGGGGATCACGTCGCTCTTGGTCTTGACGATGAAGATGCCCGAACCGGCGGGTTCTTCGGCGAGCTGCAGGCCCTGCGGGTCAAGGATGGACGAGAGGCCCTTGCGCCACGGCACGTTGTCGAGGCGCACGCTGACCGAACCTTGCAGATTGGTGCCGCCGGAGATGATGTTGGCCCCGGTGGCATCTCGGAAGGCCTTGATCACGTCGGTGAGCGGCGTCTCGTCGAAGGCCATGGAGACAAGCGGTTCGGCGTTGGCGGGGTTGTTCACGACGCGCACAGTGACTGTTTCCGGCTGTGCGGCGGCTGGCGGCTGGGCGTTGGCCGACTCTTGCGCGTACACCGTGTGCCAGGCAACGGCGATGAACGAGAGACAGACGAGGTTGAAACCTTTCATCGGATACTCCTGTTTTGTGTTAGTTGGCAGGGAGAGGGGTGGGGGACAGTCGGTTGGCGCGGACCGGTTTCAGCCTTAACGTCAGACCGGCAAGCGACTCGATGTTCCAGGTGAAATGAATGTTGGCGTTGGTGAGCGACAGGGTGTCGCCGACGGTGTAGGAGGTGCGGTTGATCATCACCAGCGTGCGGGTTTCACCGCTTTCGGGATGCCGGGATT
>JAQUEX010000407.1 GCA_028684935.1 Kiritimatiellia bacterium
GCGGCCCGAGCAGCGCGGCCAGTTCACGCTGCACGCGGTTCTGGAAGTCCGCCGTCAGCGTCCGGTAATAGGTGGAGCCGTCCACGTTCACGCACACCGGGCGCGCCGGATCTCGGCCCTCGCCGGTTTTGAGGATCGCCGAGGCCAGATTCACCGCCGTCAGCACGGCGGCGCGCGCGTAAACCGGCGTACAGAGACGGACCACCGCCGCACGGTCATCATCCGAAAACGCGTCCTCAAGGAAGGGGTTGTCGGGCGTCGGCTGGCCGCCGCAGAAATCATCAAGGTGTTTGTTGGAGAGCGTCGGCCACGCGCCGATGCGGGCGGCGGCCCCGGCCGAGAAGAACCCGGCGTGCGCTGCGGCGCGCAAGACCGTGAACCCCAGCCAGCCGAGATACGCGCCCGAGATCATCTTCTCAAACGTGTAGTGGCCGGGATCGATCGTCTGCGCGTCCATCGTCGCGTCGAACACCGACTGCTGCACGCGCCGGAACGCGCCGGACTCGACATTGATCACCATGGAACCCGACGGATCGAGGTCCGTGCGCTTGGTGATCCGCGCGTTGCGCTCGACATACGCCGTGTTGGTGCCGGTCCCGAGAATGAACCCCACGTACGCCGAATAGTCGCGCGCCACGCCAGCGCTTTTCCCAGCCAGCAACGTGGCCACCGTGTCGTTCAGGATCACCACGCGCCGCGTGTAGCCGCGCTGCTCCAGATGCTTCAGCAGCCCGGCGCCGATCATCTGTCCCACCACCGAAGGCACCTCGATCTGTTTGCTCCACCGGATCAGACGCGCGTCGCACTCCGGCGTGATCTCCGCCGGATACGAGAAACAGAACCCGATGGACACCGATGCCTCAATGACCGGCAGCAGAAAATCGGCGAAGGCGTCAAAGAACGCTTCGGCCTCCAGCTCGCCCTGCGTGCCCGGCATCGCGCGCTTCGCGAACGAGCCGATCGATGCCCGTCCGGAGGCGTCGATCGTGACCACCGCCGCGCGCAGGTTGGTTCCTCCCGCATCCAGCACCACGACCGGCTCCCCCGTTTTCACCGGCCGGTCGATGGAGATAAACGAGGGAATCATCATGAGGGACGAGGGACTCCCCGCCAATCCGGCGGCCATCTCTTCAGCAAAAGCGGACAGCAACGCCTCGCGATCGATTCCGTCCACATCCAGCCCGTTTTCCTTCAGAAACAACTCTTCCCGATTCTGCATCGTCTCATTCCTCCAAAAGTTAAAGGTTCTCGATAAAGGGCTCCGCTCGTCACCATGAGCGTTGAGCGGTCTCCCCTACACAACATCCGGGATCTCATACCCGGAGCGATACGCAGCCTTGACCAGGGCGGTGGCGGCCGGATTGTCGAACGCATTGGCCGCCGCGTCGTAGGTCAGCGCCGCGTTGCCAACCCGATGGGCGATGTTGCCCATGTGGGCGATCAGGTTGCTGGCATGCGCGACCGCGATGTCGGCATTGGGGGCCTTGCGGCTCTTCACGCAGGCGATGAAGTTGCGGTAATGCTCCACATCACCGGCCTGGCCGTGCACCTTTTCCACCACCTGGCTGCTGCCCTTCTCCACCACCAGCCCGCCGCCGTGACGGCCGAGGATCATCAACTGCTCCTGGCCGTAGATCTCAATGCGCGTGGCATTCTGCTTCCAGTCCGAGACCAGGTGCTTCTTGCGCAGCACATCGCTGCTCTTTTCCATGTAGGCGGGATACTGGCTCATGTCAAAGGTCATCGCGAACGTCGGAAACTCCCACGCGATATTCAGCACGTCCGGCACTTCGGCGTCGTCCTGCTTGTGGGTGACATAGCGGCCGCCCAGTGCGCGCACGCTCTTGGGCAGGCCGGGATCGCCCATCACCATCAGGGCCAGATCAATCTGATGGATGCCGTCGTCGGTCATGTCGCCGCCGCAATAATCCCAGTGCCAATGCCAGCCGCCGCGCCAGATGCGCTGATGATAAGGCCGCCAGGCGGCACGCCCCAGCCAGCGGTCCCAGTCGAAACCCGCCGGCTGTTGGCCGGGGTCGCCCAGCTTGAAGGGCGCGCCGTTCTTGAGGTTGAAGACCTTGACCAGGCCGATCGCGCCAAGCTGCCCGCTCTGCACGATCTCGCGCGCCCTGAGGTTGTATGCGGTCGAACGGTTCTGCGTGCCGACCTGCACGATGCGCCGGTACTTGGCCGCGGCCTCGACCATCTTCCCGCTCTCCCACATGCAGTGCGAATGCGGCTTTTCGACATAGACGTCCTTGCCGGCCTGGCACGCCTGGATCGTCAGCGGCGCATGCCAGTTGTCGTGGGTTGCGACGATGACCGCGTCGATGTCCTTGGCCTCCAGAATTTTGCGGTAGTCTTTTTCGAAGCGCGGTTTCTCCGGCTGCACCGGCTGAATGAACGCCCACATCTGATCCATGCGCTCATCGCTCAGGTCGCAGACCGCCACGCAGCGGGCGCCGGCCTCTTCAAGCATCACGCGCAGGATGAACCGGCCGCGGCCGCCGCATCCGATGATCGCGATATTGACCCGTTCGTTCGCGCCGGCCACGCGGTCCGCGCTCAACGCCTGCCACGCGCCAAGCCCCGCCGCCGCGCCGGAGGCGCGACGCAGGAAGCTGCGCCGCGTGCAAGCCCGAATCCCTATCATCCGCTTCATGTCATGCTTCATTCCTGCCCCTCCGTGAAGACGCGGGCCAGCGCCTGCCACT
>JAQUEX010000095.1 GCA_028684935.1 Kiritimatiellia bacterium
TGTGCGAGCAGGCGGAGGAGATACTCGCCGTAGGAGGATTTCTTCAGGCGGTCGGCCAAGTGCGCGAGCTGGTCGCGGTCGATGAAGCGCATGCGCCAGGCGATCTCCTCAATGCAGGCGATCTTGAGGCCTTGGCGGTCCTGGATGGCCTTGACAAAGGCCGTGGCGTCGGCGAGCGAATCGTGCGTGCCGGTGTCGAGCCAGGCGAACCCGCGCCCCATCAGTTTGACCGTGAGCGCGCCCTGCTCAAGGTAGTGGCGGTTGAGATCCGTGATCTCGTATTCGCCGCGCGCGGAGGGCTTGAGGCGCGCGGCGACCTCCACGACGCTGTTGTCGTAGAAGTAGAGGCCGGTCACCGCATAGTGAGACTGGGGACAGGCGGGTTTTTCCTCGATCGACACCGCCTTGCCCGCGCGGTCGAAACTGACGACGCCATAGCGTTCAGGATCGTTGACGTAGTAACCGAACACCGTCGCGCCGGGCGTGGCGTCGGCCTCGGCCAGCATGCGGCGCATGCCGTCGCCGTAAAAGATGTTGTCGCCGAGCACCAGGCAGGCCGGCGCATCGCCGAGAAAATCGCGGCCCAGCACGAAGGCTTGTGCCAAGCCGTTGGGCACCTCCTGCACGGCATACTCGATGCGCATGCCGAGCTGCGCGCCGTCACCCAGCAGACTGCGGAAGACCGGCGTGGCTTCGGGCGTTGAAATGATGAGAACCTCGCGGATACCCGCCAGCATCAGCGTCGAGAGCGGGTAGTAGATCATGGGCTTGTCAAAGATCGGCAGAAGCTGTTTGCACATCACCTGCGTGATCGGGTAAAGCCGCGTGCCGGCGCCGCCGGCGAGGATGATGCCTTTTCTCATTTTAAACTCCGTTTAAAATAGTTGATGATTGATAGGTTGATGATTGATAGGTTGATGATTGATGTCACGGATTCTTATTCGCTCCCTGGCACCCCATCGGCCGCACATTTCTTAAGATATGCTATGAAGCCGTTAAGAACTTTCCATGTGTCTGACAGCATACTTCGTAGTTCTCCATAATCTTTATCACTCAGATATTCCTCATCCAAAGCTGTGTTAAGATGATCTAGAGTTTCCGATAAAGATCCTCTAGCAATTCTACAAAATTGAATATTCTCCTGATGATGATGCCTGCCATAGAAGGGAGGATGCTTGACATGAATCTTTGCTTTTTCGTATTGAACCCCAACTATCATCAACAATCAATCATCAACGAAATGACCCTTGCCCAGTCGCTGCCCCGCATACTTCTTGTCACGGATAGGCTGCCACCACCAGGCGTTGTCGAGATACCACTGAACGGTCTTGCGGATGCCGGTCTCGAAAGTTTCCTGCGGCATCCAGCCCAGCTCGCCGCGCAACTTGGTGGCGTCGATGGCGTAGCGTCTATCGTGGCCGGGGCGGTCGGGGACAAAGGTGATTAAATCTTTGTACGATTGAATCGCCTTTGCCGGCTGCTGGTTGCTGGTTGATGGCTGACGGTCGGGCCGCTTATCACGATTCAACAAACAGGTATCGTGCGCTTCAGCACAAGGATGAAGTTTATCCAGGATATCGCAAATGGTCTCGACCACCTGCAGGTTGGTGCGCTCGTTGCTGCCGCCGACGTTATAGGTCTCGCCCGGCAGGCCGCGCTGCAAGACCAGCCGCAGCGCGCGCGCGTGGTCATCGACATAGAGCCAGTCGCGCACGTTGTCGCCGGCGCCGTACACCGGCAGCGGCCGTCGGTCGAGGGCGTTGAGAATGACGAGCGGGATCAGTTTCTCAGGAAAGTGGAAGGGCCCGTAATTATTGGAGCAGTTGGTGATCAGGACCGGCAGGCCATAGGTGTGGTGCCAGGCCCGCACCAGGTGATCGGAGGCCGCCTTGCTGGCCGAATAGGGCGAACGCGGCTCGTAGGGCGTGCGTTCGGTGAAGAGGCCTTCCGGGCCCAGCGAGCCGTAGACCTCATCGGTGGAGATGTGCTGAAAACGGAAGGCGTCGCGCGCCGCGCCGTCGAGACCGCGCCAGTGGGCGGTGGCGACCTCCAGCAGCGTGGCGGTGCCGACCACATTGGTCTGGATAAAGGCCGATGGGCCGTCGATCGAGCGGTCGACGTGCGACTCCGCCGCGAGGTGCATGACCGCATCGGGGCGGAACGCGGCGAAGAGCCGTTCCAGAGCGGGGCGGTCGCAGATGTCGACCTGTGCGAAGCGGTAGCGCGCGTGCGCGTCGACCTCGCGCAGCGAGGCGAGGTTGCCCGCGTAGGTGAGGGCATCGAGGACCAGGACCTCACTCTCCGTTTCGCGGATGAGTTGGCGCACCAGCGCCGAGCCGATAAACCCGGCGCCGCCTGTCACGATGATACGCTGCACCGTCCCCTCCTATTCGTCATCGGTCATCGAGACGTCAACGTGATCCTGCCGCGAGCCGTGTGGTGACGGCGCGAGATCATCGCCGTAAACCGGCTTGCTGGTGGCGGCCGCGAGACTCGGCTTGCCCCCTTCGGGACCGGCGGAGCCCGTGCGTTTTTTGCCTTGGCCGTAGGCGCCGTAGCGCGAGGTGTAGCGGTAGGCGTAGCGGTAGTGATAGTCGTACTGGCTGAAGTGGTTGCGGCGGCCGAAATCAACGTCGTTCACGATCACGCCGATGACGCGCGCGCCGGACTCCGTCAGGGTGCGCGCCGCGTGCTTGATCGGCTGGAAGCGCGTGCGGTCGGGGCAGCACATAATCATGACCGAGTCCACGAGCGAGGCGAGGGTCATGACATCGCCGACGATACCGAACGGGGGCGAGTCGATCACCACGCGGTCATAGTTCTGGCGTGCCCAGGAGAAGAACTCCACAATGATGCCACTGCCCATCAGATTGGCAGGGCTGATCTCCAACGAGGCCTTGGAGAGGACCACATCGAGATTTTCGACACCGGACGGCACCGGCAGCGAGGCGAACAACGAAGGATCGGCTTTGGCCAGCGTATGCGGCAGGCTGTTGAACTCCCCCTGTTTCTTTTCAAAAATGCGGGCCAGGCGGGGGCGGCGCATGTCGAAGTCGACCAGGAGCGTGCGCTGTCCGCTTTGCGCGCAGGAGGCGGCGAGGCTGCACGAGGTGACGGTCTTGCCCTCGCCCGGCTGCGTGCTCATGCAGAGCACCACTTTAGACATTTCTTGATAGCGCGGCGAATCCAGCAGGTTGCGGAGGCCAGCCACCGCCTCGGCAAACTGGGAGAACTTATCGTCGGTGACCAATCGCGCCAACTGCTCGCGTTTCTTACGGCGCACGTGCGGCAGCACGGCCAGCGTTTTGAGGCGCAGGCGGTGCTCGATGTCCGAGATGCCCACGATCTTGTCCTCGAGATGATCGAGCACCAAAACGAACAGCACGCCCAGCAGCAGGCCGATGGCCGGACCGGCCGGGAAGATGATCAGCGGATTGGGCAGGACCGGCTTGTCGGGCTGGAACGCCGGTTCGACCTGCTTGATGATGGCGGTGTTTTCATCCGAGGCCAACTGGGCTTCACGCGTGCGCTGCAGCAGCGACTTGTAGGTGATGTCCGCCAGTTCGCGCTCGCGCTCCAACTGCTCGAGCTTCATCTTGGCCGAAACCATTTTCAGTTCCAGGTCGGAGAGCTTCTTGACCAGGTCGTCGCGCTTGGGCGTGAGTTGCGCCAACTGGCGCTGCAGCAGATCGAGATTGGCCTTGCAGGTTTCCAGGGCGCGGAAGACGACGTCCGCGAACTGCTGGGTATAGACCTCCACCTCTTTTTCCTTGATCTTCACCTCGGGATGGTTGGCGGTATAGCGGGCCAGCATCGAGTTTTTCTCGGCCAACGTCTTCTGGAGCAACTGGAAGGAAGTGCCGATCTCCAGCGAACGGGGCACAGAGTCCGGCAGCGAGCCAAATTTTTCCGGATCGCTTTGGATCGCCTCGAGCGTCTTACGCAACTCGGAGGCCTTGGTGATTTCGCTCTCGAGGCCGAGAATGTCGGTGTTGATCTTGGAAAGCGCTTGCTGAGCGGTCTCGCTCTCGCTGGCCATGAAATCAAGCTGATTCGCCACACGGAAGTCGAGCATCTCCTTGTCGGCGCGTTCCAGGTTGCGTTTCTGTTGCTCGGTGGTGGAGGAGAGCCAGGAGACAGCCACTTCCGACTCGGCGCGGTTCTGGTCCGAGGTGAACATTTCCGCAGCCTTGGCATAAGCGTTGGCCAAGTTTGTGGCCAGCTCGGCATCGGTGGAACGGACCGTGATGCGGATCAGTCGCGAACGGCGCTGCAGGGTCATTTTTGACTTGACCAAGGTCTTGATCAGATCCTCATCCGTCACCGTTGAACTGGGATAGTCGGTGCGGTACTGGCTGACAATCTGATCGATCACGGCACGGCTGCGCAGGCGGGCCAGCCGCGTGTTGAAGACCTCGTCCATGGTCGAGCCGATGTCGGCGTCGATGATGGCGGGCCGCAGGTTCGAGTAGGAGGATCGCCGCATGCTCATCTCGAAGACGCTCTCGGCCTCAAAGATCATCGGCGAGATCTTAAACACGGCAAAGGCCACGATGAAACCGATGATCACAAACACGGCGATCGTAACCCAGCGCTGCGTGCAGACACGCAGCATGCGGCCGACGGTCACGGCGCCCATGAGCGAATCGTCTTCCTCGCCGCCTCCGCCGCTGCCGATACCGCCGTAATAGTAGGCGCCGCCGTATCCGCTGCCGGCATAGGCCGCAGGCGCGCCGCCGCCATAGTACACCGGCCGGTCGGAGCCGCCGTAATAGATGGCGCGGTTGCCGCCGCCGTAATACATCGGGCGGCGCGAGGCGCCTGCGGACTCGCCGGAAGAGGTTTGATCGGTATCACTCATCACGCATCTCCAGATTGGAACACACAGTGTAGCGCATCAGGCCGCTTCAGCCCAAGCCCAATTCCTTGCACGCTGTCGTTGGCTTCATGCGCCCCTCTCGGGCAGGAAGGCCGGCATCGCGGCCAGCACACAGGTCCAGGAGAGCAGCAGAGCAGGCATCCTGAACGGGCTGGCCATGAAACTTTCGAGGCAACAGAGCACAACGGCCAAGACGCCTGTGGTGACGACCGGCGACAACCTAAACAGGAAGGTGCGGTCAGATGTCGCGTCATGACCCTTATGCTGCCAGAGCAAGCGCGCCCGGTAGCAGAGCGGGATGAGCAGGGCGATAACAGCCGCCAGCAGCAGTCCCGCCCCGAAAACACCGTATTCGCAGAGAAACTGCGTGCCGTCGCTCAGCGCCAGCGCCCGATCTTGTTCGACCAGCCCCCACTGCTCCTGCTTCACGGCCAGGGCCACATAGTGATAGAACCCGTCGGCACCGACTCCGGTCCAAGGGTGCTGTTGCCAGACCGTCACGGCCGCCTCGGCGCGCACGCTGTTGCGCGCCGACAGGGCGTCCCAATACGCGTCAACCGGCCATACGCTCCCGAGCTTTGCCGACACGGGATTCTGCGGAAACAGGTAGACGAGGCTTACGGCGACGCAGCCCACGCAGAAGAGCGTGCCGACAAAAAGTTTGAGCTGGACCGATTTAGACACCAACGGGGCGAGATAAATCGCGCCGTAGAGCAGCAGCATAACGGCGCACGCTGAAAAAACCACCACCATCAGCGGCGAGGCAAAAAAGAGCATGCCGAGCAGATTGCCGCCTCCCGCCAGCAGAAACAACAGCCGCGGCGTGCGCGGGTCACGCGCGCGCGCCTCAATGAACAGTCCGATACCCAGCAACAGCCAGAAACCGAAGAATGTGCCTGCGAACGTCAGCCCGCCTCCCGCTGCCAGCGTGGCGTACGGTTCGCGGCCCTGAAGCGCCAGTGCCACACCGACGACCGCGACAGCCCCGCTCGCGCGCGCAAGAAGCTGAAGCAGCGCACGCTTCGCCGCCTTGCCGACCGCGACGCGCAGGGTGATGCCGACCGTGACGCATGCCGTGAAGAGGGCAAGCTGCGTGACTGCGGCGCACCGCTCCACCGCGAAGGGTGCCCACGCAACCGGCGGGTCACTCAGTTGCCAGACGTCCGCGTCCGGCAGATAGACCAGCTCGAGCCCGCTGTTGAGACACTGGACAGCAACCAGCACGACCAGCGCGATACCGATGTAGGAAAACGGATCCCACGCCATGGCATGCAGCACGCGGCGCCGGGCATCGGCCAAGGTCTCGCCGCGTTTGACCGAGGGCAGCAACAGCATCCACTCCGCCACCACAAAGACGAACCAGAAGAGCGGCACGAGCCCGCTGACGCGCGACTGGCTCAGAACACCGACCGGATAGAGGCAGATGCAGGCAACATGAACGATCAGTCCGTATTTCGTCAACAGCCGCTGCACCATATCGCGAACACCTGCTCCCGCCCCAAAAAAAACCGCCTACACTTTGCGAATCGTGCAGGCGGATTTGATCGTACCGACCGGCGCTTGCCGGACACTCAGTACCGGAAATTCAGACCCAACGTGCCGAGGAACCGATCATACTCTTGGTTGTCGTCATCCGACATCCAATCCTCATATTCGATGCCACCGTACACCGACACATGGCGCATCAACTGGTAATCGGCACGCAAACGCAGGGAGTAGACTTCGTCCGTCACCGAGCCGACGCCGATCCGCGCGTATTCATTCTCCTCGCGGCGATACGCGAGATCCATGCGGGTGGTGAGTTTGCGCATGGGCCGATAGGTCAGGCCGCCGGACATCGTGTAGACCTGCATGGCCTGGTTCATTTCGCGCTCGCTGGGCTGGAAATAGCTGGACCCGGCCAACGTGGCGGCCCACTTCTTGTTGATCAGCCAGCTCGCATCGAGGCTGTAGGTCCAGCCGGTCAACTGGTCGCCGTCCGCATAGTCAAACCAGCTCGCGCCGGTCAGGACACGGTACGAGATGCGCTCGGTCGCGCGGGACCCGAAACCGGCCATCAGCGAATATCCGGTGCTTTGCGTCGAGAGGCCCTTGGCTCCGTCGGACTCATACTCCTGATAGGTGCCGGAGACCAGCAGGTTGCTCTTCTCGCTCAACTTGCGCGACAGCTCAAGACCGGCGCTCCACTCCTGCCAGCCAAACAACTGCCCGTACATATCGCCGTCATTGTTGTAGTTGAGGTCGGAGTATTGGCCGCTCAGCGTGACGCCGGTCCGCTCGCTCATCTGATACGAGAGGGCGCCTGTCAACTCAAAGATGTCGCGCTCGCGCCAGATGCCGCGCCCACCATCGATGATCGAATCATTCTCGCGGCTCTTCATGTAGCTCTCACCCAACACCAGGCGCCAGCCCTTGGCCGACTCCTTGTACACGGAGAGGCTCTGCCCATAACGCGGCTCGTCCAGTTCGCTGTACTCCAGATACTTGTCGTAACCGTACCAGGCGTTGCCTTTCAGCCCCCAGTCATTCCCGGTGTAGGTCAGGTCGACGCCCGGATTGACGGTCAGATAACTGTCATCATATTCGCGCTTGTCGAGATCGACATTCGAGTCGTAGTTATACTCGACGTTCACGTACGGCGAGACCGTCAGATTATTGAATTTCAGCCCGCGCGTCTCTTGCGCAAAGCCCGTGATCCCCAGGAGCACAACAAACAGGACGCCGATGCCCATCCACGCCGTCGCATCACATCTCGTAGCCATAACGACCTCTCCTTACTAAAGCCTCTTGCACTTCGTGCGTGCCGACACTCACGCGGCAACCGTTCCCGTTCTCAGTCCCGCCGCGGCAGGATCACACTGGTGCCCTGATTCTGATAGCCCTGCGGATAGAGCGGCACCCGGTTGATGCCGTAATTGGGTGTGTGGTCGAGCAATCCCATCGATGACCCACCGCCCACCGTGAAACCGCCCACGGCGCGAACCTGCGAGAGCGGAATCCATGTTGTCTCCACTGTATTTGTGCCGGTCTCATCGACCCATTCGACCGGCTTGACCCCGAGGTTGGCGTTCAGGTCGGCGAGCAGGCGGTCAAGATTGGAGTGGCCGACCAAACGGAGCAACACCTCGCTGCGGATATCGACGTCATCCACATCCGCCGCCGCGAGCAGCGCGTCATACTTCTTCTCTTTGAGCGCGGGCGGCAGCCAGGAGGCGGCCAGATTGCGCATCCGTTCATCCGGAAGCTGTGCGATGAGTTTGTTCTGCAGGGCCGGATCTTGGGCACCGCGCGCAAAGGCAAGGATCGTGAACGCGTTTCGCACTGACGGCGCGTCCGTCTCGGCGTTGCGCTTGACTGAGGCCGCCAACGCATCGGTCGCGATCTTTTCATACTGCTCGTTGGACAGCTTGTTGTACGCCTGATCAAAACGCTTGGCCAACTCTTCGGTCACCACCGGCAGAAACTCCACCGGTACGCCGGCGAACACCTCGGCAATGACCTGCTGCTTGACCTCGCCGGTCGCGCCGGCGATGCAGGCGACCGCAGACTTGACCAGCGCGGCGCTCTTTTCATCGGGTCCCACCGGCAGCCGCGTGGCCGCCTTGATGACCCGCTGCGCAAATTCGGCCTTGTCCGCCGGCGCAAGGCTAGTCATCGTCTCGCGCAGCACAGCGTCGCTGGAGACGGACGCCCCGACTTTCTTCAGCCACTGGGCCCGGGTCAGCGTGGTGCTCTCCTGCGCGAAAAGGCCGGAACCCGTCGCGAGCAACGCCATCGTTGCGGCCGCACACAAGCTGCATGTCATCCGTTTCATCATAACTTCCCTCCACTCACTCTGCTCTCAATACCACGATTCGGGGACCCACACGACATCACCCGGCTTCAACGTCACATCCAAGTCCGAGCGTCCTTCTTTTCCGATCTTGTCGATGTCCACCTCAAACTTTTTCAGCGTCCCGTCCGCCTCGCGCCGCGTCACACGCACTTTGCGCTTGTCGGCCAACGGCGTCACGCCGCCAGCCATCATCAGCGCCCGCGTCACATTCAAATCCCGCGTCGAGGGCATGTTGACCGGCCCCGGCCGGGCCACCTCGCCCTGCACATTGACCGTGCCCCACGGCGACTTCATTCCCGAATCCGGCACATACACAAAACCGACCGTCACCTGCGGATCGATGTAATAATCCTTGTAGGCGACTTTGATCTTCTCCTGCAACTCGACAATCGTCAACCCCTCGCACTTTACCGCTGCGATCAACGGCATCAGGATCTCGCCATTCGCGTTGACCTCTTTCAACTCCTCTTTCACCGCCGACTCACCCGATGCGGTCACGGAAACCCGCAGCGTCAAGCCCGGCCGAATCGTCGGCTCACCCTCAGGAACGTGAACCGGCTCAGGGCCCACCACCTCATCGGGCAAAGTTCGACACCCGCTGCAAGCCGCGACCCCCACGCATACGATCCACTTCAACACCAACTTTTGCATCGCACTTTTCAAAAACGTCGCTTCCTCAACACGGGCTGTACAAACCCCTTTTTTAAAAGATCGTCAACAGTGTAACACCCTTGAATGGGTACGGCAACGGTAAAAAGAAAAAAAAAACGGCGTTCAAATCCTCACTCAAACCTAAAAAAACCATCCATCAAAAAAAACAATATACAATCGTTAGCATGGAGCCGCCTCACCCTTTGAAATCGCGCAGATGTCCTGCGACCGATAAAAATCCGCGCCAGTAGAACGCCAGGTCCGCCAGCGGGTCACGCGTGGAAACGATCCGCCGCACGATGGTCTCGGGGTGCAGGAACGCCTTGTAGACCTGCCGCACGGCCGCTTTGATGCTCTCTTCCGGCACGCCGGACGCCATCACCTGGCGCCGCATGTCGTACTCCTCCCACGCCCGCGTCAGCAGCAGCCCGGCCTGATCCAGTTCGCGGAAGAGCGGCGTGCCGGGGTACGGCACCACCATCGTGACCTGCAGCGTGTAGGCGTATCCCTTGCGCAGCAGGCGCCGCGCGAGGCTGACGGTGTTGGCGATCTCGCGCTCGCCCTCCCACGGGTAGCCGAACATGACCGTGACATGCACGTCCAGCCCGGCGCGCGACGCCAGGCGCGCCCCCTCTTCGATCTGCGACACGGTCAGCGCCTTGACCAGGCGGTCAAGCGTGGCCTGGTTGGCTGACTCCAGCCCGAACAGCACCAGCCGGAACCCGGCCTTGCGCATCAGGCGGTAGGCCGCCTCGTCGAGGCAGCCAAAGCGCATGTTGCAGTCGATGCGCACCCGCTTGTGGTAGCCGCGCGCGATCATCTCCTCGCAGAAGGTCTTCAGCCACGCGCCCGCCGGCAGGCTGCCGGTGTCGTCCATGATCTCGCGCACGCCGTAACGCTCGATCAGGTCGCCGATCTCGTCCACCACATCTTTAGGGTCACGCGCGCGATACGTCGGGTAGAGCGTGGTCCACGAGCAGAAGGTACACTTGCCGTGCCAGCAGTCGCGCCCGGACATGATGTACGTCCCGGGCGTGCGGCGGTAGTTGCCGTTCTTCTCGGCATAGAGCCGCCACTGCGTCAGGTCGCGGTCAATCCACGGCACGCGCTTCAGGTCGTGGTCGAGCCGGAAGGGGCCGCTGTTCCTGACCGCCCCGCCCTCGCGCCAGTAGATGCCGGGCTCGAAGGCCGCCGGGTCGGGCGCGCCGCCGGCCGCGGCCTGCATCGCCGCCAGCAGATTGAGCAGCAGAAAATCATAGTCGCCGCCGGTCAGCACGTAGTCCACCGGACACTGCACGAAGCTCTCCTCGGGCAGCGCCGTGACATGATCGCCCACCAGCACCACCGCCACGCCGGGGCGGCGCGCCTTCATCGCGCGGATGATCTCCCAGTGACGGCCCACGACCGGCGTCTTGGTCTCGATCACCACGACCTCGGGACCGAACGCATCCAACTGCGCATCAAACGTCTCCGGCGACCACTCGCTGGCGATGCCGTCCAGCCACGCCACCTCGTGCCCGTCGCGCCGCGCCTGCGTCGCAGCCAACGCGGGCACCACCGGATAGATGTAGGTCGGCCGCGAAAACCATTGAAACTGGCGGTTCTGAGAGAGCAGGGGAACCCCTTTGTCAGACGGCAGCGGCGGATAGGCAATGGCAATGCGCATAGAATGATCTTTTTTGTGCGAGAATCTGAATGACCGAACGGGAAAAGTGTAAACGACCGGGCAGCAAAAGGAAACCCAGAAAGTAACCCGGAAAGCAATCGGCTTACGGCGCGGGAAAAGAGGGTGCTCATCAGCGGCTTCGCGCGGGATACCGCTACCTTTACACGATGCCTCACCGCCCCTTCGTGTACGTGAACGGGTACCCGCTTCGCTGTGAACGTGTACGGTCTCCGGCACCCCCGTTCACGTTCACGTTCACGT
>JAQUEX010000096.1 GCA_028684935.1 Kiritimatiellia bacterium
GAGGCTTTGACGCGGCGGCCTTTTGTTGACGGCCAGACGCTCATGCGAAAACGGCAGTAAGAGGGGCGATTTCGGGTGACCGATCATGCGCCTCGATTTTGTCTGCGGCGATCCGAAAAGCCAGGGCCTGAACGTTTGCGACGGCGTTTTCGCGCGTGTCTCCGTACGCCATAGCGCCAGGAAAGTCAGGAAGTTCGGCGATCCAGCGTCCATCTTCTTCCCGTTCGGTCTCGATTTTTAAGTGCCTGATCGCTTTCATGGCAATAGGATAGCACCTGCGTTTCAACAATGGCAACCGCGAACTGATATTCGGCCGCCGCATGACCTGTCGGGTGCACTTTCTATTTAACGAACCGGGATACGGCTTCGCCGCTGTCCCAGTTCTTCGGCAATGACCCGGAATACACCAACCGCCCGTGTTTGCGCGTTGTCACGCCAAGGGCCGGTGCCGGAGCCGTGATCAGGGCGGGTTTTGTTTTACTCGGGAGGTGAAAAATGAAAGTGGAGTACGATCTTTCAACAATGAAGAGACGCCCGAATCCTTATGCGAAACGGTTGAAGAAGCAGATGACCATTCGCATGGGAACAGACGTGATTGCTTATTTTAAGAATATGGCAGAAGAGGTTGGTGTTCCTTACCAGAATCTTATTAACCTCTGTCTGCAAGATTGCGTTAGAAAGGGTCGTAAACTCGCCATGCTCAGGGTCTGAATGCGTTTGTGAAGGTGCGGGTCAGGACGCCCTTGGCCTCCAGATGCGCCAGGCAGGCGCGCTGGCAGGCCGCGCCGCAGAGCGAGGGATTGTAGCCGAAACGCACCTGCGGATAGGCGGCCTCCAGCGCATCCCTGACGACGTCGATAGCCGCGGCGTCGAAGCGCGCCTCGCCCGAGAAATATTTTTCAAGCCGCGGGTCGGCCTTGACCGCCGCCTCCGACAGAAAAGGATTGGTCCGCAGATGCGCGCCCATGCGCCCGGCCGTGCACTGCCACTCGTCGAGCTTGCCTGCCGCGTCAATCGCGTTGAGCGGGCAGGCCCCGATGCACTCTGAGCAGTTGTCGCAGAGCGATGTCTCGCAAACCGGATCAGGCTCCAGCTCTGCATCGGTCAGAACAAAGGCGAAACGCTGCATCGGACCGAACTCGGACGTGAGGATGAACCCAGCCAGCCCCGGCGCGCCCAATCCGCAGATCTGCGCCGCCTGATTGAAGTCCATCAGCACGTCGGGTGCCGGTCTGCCGGGCACGACCGGCTCGGCATGCGCGATCTTGAAAACCGGCAGATGTTCTGGGTTGGTTCCCGGATCATCGCCGCGCCGGCGGTCCGGCACGCTGCGCTGCACCACGCCCTCGAAGCCGTGATCCTCGAGCAGACACGCCACGAGCCGCAGCACGCCGGGCGCGTAAATCTCGTCGATATGCACGATCCCCATCTCGGGAAACTGGTAGTAGTGCGTGCCCTCTTCCACGCCGCGCAGCGAGCCGCGCAGCACGCGGAACCCCAGTCCGATGATGCTCCGGGCGCCCGGCGCGATGAAGCGCGGATCACGCTCCGGCGGCGTGCCCTCGAAACGGTCTACGCTCCCGATGCCCACAAGATCCGCGCCGAACGCGCGGGCGGCTTTTTTGATTTCTTCTGATCTCAGCATTTTCAATTCTCCAGTTTCCACGGTTTTCGCGTGCGGAAACGCTCGTTAAAGTGACAGTTCAACACGCCGCGCGCCTCCAGCGAATGCAGGCAGGCGCGCAGGCAGCCGCCGCACTTGGGCGGGTTGTAGCCGCCCGGCTCGGCAGGGTAGTGGCGGTTGATGGCGTCGTTGACAGGGGTGTAGCTCTCGGCGGTGATCCTGACGGAAGGATCGCCGCGCATCAGCGCCGCGCCGTCCGGAATATCCTTGAACGCGTCGCGCGGCATGAAGGGGTTGGTGGCTTTGTTGGCCCCGATGTAGTAGGCGAAACACTTCCACTCGTCCAGCTTGCCCCAAGACACGTCGTGGCCGGCCAGCTCGATCTTGATCTGCTCTTCGCGGCTGATGCACTGTCCGGGACAGGCCGCCACGCAGGCCATGCAATGGTTGCAGAGCTGCGGGCCGTCATAGATCGGATCAGGCTCCAGCTCCGCGTCGGTCAGCAGAAAGGCCTGACGGTTGAGCGGGCCGAATTGCGGCGTCAACAGCATCTTGCTGTAGCCGATCTCGCCCAGCCCGCACAGGAAGGCGGCAATGCGGAAGTGGATGAAAACATCCGGCGCGGGCAGGCCCTCGGCACTGGGACGCGCCAGCAGGCTGCGCACGTTGGGCGAGGAGTTGGTGCCGCCCTTCTGCGCCACGCGGTGCAGCTCCGGCGACTCCTCGCGCGCGGCCACGCCGGTCATGTCGGAGCGCGCGCTGCGTCCGCCGGTGTTGCGGTAGACCACGCCCTCGTAGCCGCGATCCTCGATGAAACGGGCGGTCTCGTACAGCGTGGTCGGCGCGATGTTCTCGTTGATCGCGCCGTAGCCCATCGAGGGATACTGGAAAAAGTGCGTGCCCTCTTCGCAGCCGCGAAGATAGCCGCGCGGGATGCGGAAGATCATGCCGATCAGGCTCTTGGCGCTCGGCGCGATAAAACGCGGATCCATCTCCGGCGGCGCGCCGTCGAAGCGGTCCAGCGACGCGATGCCCACCGCGTCCGCCCCGAAACGCATCGCGGCCTCTTTGACTGTTTTAGCGTCTAATGCGGGCTTATGCCCGCAACCCTCACCCCAGCCTTCTCCCACGGGGAGAGGGGGTCTGTTCTCCGCTGTTCCTGTCTGGTCAGATTTGGACATTCTTAAGTTCCTTTTCACAAAAATCGATCCGTTCGGCTTCAGGCAGCTCCCCGAAACGAGTCAGCCAATCATCCGAAAAGCGTGTGTTGTCGAGATACGCGAGCGCCGAGAAATCCGGCTCGCACAGGCTCAGCATGTTGCCGTCGAAAGAGCGCCGCGCATAGGCGGCGATCACCCGGGCAGGATCGCGATGGACCCGCGTGGCCAGCTTGATGCCGTCCGTCAGGCCTGCGTAGCGGTCGATCTCCTCGGGCCGGAGCCAGGTGCTGTCCGCGAGCAGCGAGACCCGGTTGGCGGGATCGGCGTAATAGCTCCAGCAGACCCCGGAAAAGCCGTTCCAGGGCGAGGGGCTGCAGGCGGCCTCGGCCTCGTGCGCCACAAGGTTGTCGTGAAACACATGCGCCGGACAGGCGTCGATGCAGCCGCTGTTGGCCAGCAGATAGAGCCGCTTGCCATTCGCCGCACACCAGGCATGCAAGTTTTTCAGCCGTTCGGGAAAACGGTTGAGCCCGCGGTGCGCATAGTAGCTGTCGAACGCGTTGCCCAGACACTTCATGGCCGTGAGCGTGCGGACGCCCATATTGACTGAGGCGCGCACATCCAACGCCGGAAACGCGCGCTTGATCCGCTGTGCGATAAAGGGCGAGGCGGTGGTGACCGCGTCCAGCCCGATCCGCTCCGACATCTCGCGCACCGCGTCGACGACCCGTTGTTCCAGTGCGCTGGAGATCGCGTCGCCGCCGTAGCAGTTGCCGTTCCACAGCATGTTCAGGCGGACGCCTGCCGCGCGTATCTCCGCCAGTTCGGACATCATCTGGCTCTGCTCGCTGTCATCCGCGATGCTCACGCCGCGACCGCTGGCGGTCCCGCGCCAAGGGAAATAGACCTCGTCGATATCCGCAGCGTATTCCGTCACGACATCCGCGAAGCGGTCCGCGTCGGGCAACTGGTAGCCCACCGATAGTTTCAGGCGATCAGGCACGGGCGGCCTCCACGGCGGCGATGTCCAGCCGCTCGATCCGGCCTACAACCGCCAGCGCGATCAGCAGCATCACCGGATAGAAGACCCCGGCCACCAGGAACGGGATCAGGTAGTTGCCGGTCATGTCTACGCTCACGCCGATGAAGCGCGTGAACATCATGCTGCTGATCCCGGCGCAGCCGCCGACCACACCCGCCACCGTGCCGACCATGCGCGAGGGGAAGAGCTGTGTCGGCACCACGTGATTGTTCGAGCCGAACATCTGCATGCCGATGATCGACACGCACATGGCCGCCACGTACTGCCAAGTGGCGGCGAGCAGCGGCACCGCCACGCTGCACATCATCATCACCGCGCTGACGGTCATGACCACTTTATGCGCGCGGTTCACCGACCAGCCGCGGTGTTGCAGCCAACTGGCGAGTGAGCCGCCGGCCAGCGTGCCGACATCCGCCGCCAGAAAGGGAATCCACGTCAGCAGTCCGGCCGCCGTGACCGACAGCCCCTTGTCATCCACCAGATAGTTCGGCAGCCAGAAGATATAGAAGAACCAGACCGGATCGAGAAAAAAGCGCAGCATCATCACGCCCCACATCGCGCGCTGGCGGAAAAGCAGGCGGATCGGATGATGCTCGGTCTTGCGCCGCGCGAGCATCTCCGCCGGCCACTTACGTTTTAGGCTCAGCCAGAGCGCCACCCACAGATAGCCGGCGATACCCGTGGCGAGAAAAGTCGCCCGCCAACCGAACAGCTTGTACATCCAGACCACGACCACCGGCGCGATCGTGGCGCCGATGGTGGCGCCGGAGAGCCAGACCGAGGTGGCGAAGCCGCGCTCTTTGACCGGGAACCATTCCGCGACGGTCTTGGCGCAGCCCGGCGAGACAGGTCCCTCGCCCGAGGCGCGCAGGAAGCGGCAGAAGCCCAGGCCGAAGACCGATCCGACCAGCGTGTGCAACACGCTGGCCGTGCTGCCGCACAGTCCCGCAATGGCCATGCCCGCGCGCGCGCCGATCTTGTCCATCACGCGCCCGCCGAAGATATACGCCAGCGTGTAGGCGAGAAAGAATGCGTTCAGGATGTTCGAGTAATCGGTGTTGTCCATGCCGAACTCTTTACGCAGCACCGGCGCCAGCACCGACAACACCTGGTTGTCGAGATAGCTGAAGAAGGTCTGCATGAAGAGCAGTGCCAGAATCATCCAGCGGAACGGCGAGATGTTCACCGAAGATTCGTGTTCATTCGTGTTCATTCGTGTTTCAATGATTTCCCGCGAATCTCCGCGATGTCAGAGGACGCAGGACGCAAGACCCAGGACAGAACTCCTAACTCCTAACTCCTAATTCCTAATTCCCATCTGTGTTCTAAAATTCCTTGCGCGCCGCGAATACCCACTCCGGCATGGCGAGCAGCCCGATGTCCGGGCGCGGGTCGGCGGGCGGCACCCAGAAATTCTTGGGCCAGACAGCATCAGCATGCCGCCAGTTCCCGAACAGAGGCGCAACGGATGTCCAGACTGTAATCGTGAGCTGTTTGCTGCCGCCCCGGGCGTCAGGCGGAATAAGAAACTCAAAGGGTGCCCACACGCGTTCACCCAGTTTTCGGCCGTTTAAAGCCACTGACGTATAAAGTCCGCCCGTATCCAACCGGATCCCGATCGCACCGGGTCCCTGCGGCACGTTGACCTGCGCCTGATAGGTCACGCTGCCGGAATAACCAGCCAAACCGTGACGCCACAGTGCGCCGGGGCCTACTTTTTGCGGAACCGCCGCGGCCTGACCGTCCTTGACCGCGAAGGCTCCGGTCACGAAAGCCACGGGCAGGAAGTAATTGTTGTCCTTGCCGCCGGTTTTGACCGAAAAAGCATGCTCGCCCTTTTCCAGACTGAAGGGCGCGGTCTGCATGTACAGGCCGTTCAGACCCTGGCGCAGCGTGTCGCACGGCAGATCCGCGATCAGAGGTTTGCCGTCGAGTGTCAGCGAGTAAGGCTTTGGGAAATTGCGTATAACGATACGGGCTTCGGCGACCGGATGTTCGACAGTCAGGCGCGCCACGCCGTTGGAGTTGAACACGAGCCGGTGCATGTTGAGATTCTCGAGCGTCAGGCTGAACGCATCCTGACCAGTCTCAAGGATCGGCTTGACGCGAACGCCGTTTTTGTTGACGAACGCCGGATCGGCTAGTCTGCGGTCAATATCACGCGCGGGTTTCTGCCCGTCCCAAATAAACACCCCTTGGGCAGGCAGGTTAAAAAGGACAGGCTGCTTTCCCCGCCGCACCAGGCGCAATCCGGTCTGCGCCTGCTTGCCAAGAGCGAGCGCCACTACGTTGTTGTCCTGATAGTGGCGCAGCAGGATGCTGTCTGCCAACTTGCCGTCCGCTCTCTCGATCCACACTTCCGGCGGACGCTTCGCGCGCATGAAGGCCACCAGCTCGTCCAGCTTCTCAAACGCGCGGCCGGAGCGCTCTTCGCGGATGTTCTTGCCTTTGAAAGAGATGACAAAAGGCTTGTCGCAGGCCTCGTCCTCTTCATACAAGTCAACCGTGATTTGTTCTATGGCGAGGCGGCGCAGTGTTCCGTTCAGCCAAGGATGCTCTTGGCCACGGATGCTGAGTTTGGCGGCTTCGGTTTGAGGGTAGCGCACGGCCACCTCACAGCGTGCCGGTTTGGCGGCGTACGAAGCGGCCAGCCGGGACTCATCCGAAAGCAAGCGAAAGGCCGGAAACCAGGGTTGCGTGCGTGTGAGCGGATTAAAGTACGCGCCTTTTTCAAGATTGCCGCGCACGTCAAGCGGGGCGACGGCCAGAAGATACTGATCGACCTTGTGCATGGCGCTCAGCCAGATCATTTGCCGTTGTGTCGCATGTGTCATGTTCGCCGGGCCGAGCGCGAAAAGCTCCGCCAGTCCGCCCTTGCCGCGGCGACCGATGGCATGCTGTGCCGCGGCGAAGGTGGTCCACTCGATATCGTTTGTGGAAAGCCGGGTACCGATCTCGTCCATGCCCGGCAGCGAGAACCCCTTGAGCGCGTTCAGCACATTCCCGTTGTAGCGGATGCCTTTGGCCGTGGCGTCCTCGGCCAGCAGATGTCCGGTGTAAAGCAGGCCCTGACGGTCGCACCACGCCCGGATCTGATCGAAAAACGCCGCGCGCAGCCGCTGCCCCAGCAGGTCGGCGTAAACCGCCCAGACCTCGTCCTTGCTGCTATCCGCCAGATAGGCTTCGACATCCTGACGCAGCGCCCGCCCGACCCGCTGCTTGTAGGCTTCCTCCGCGCCGTCGTAATACGCAAAGCGCAGGGTCGGTTTCTCGGCGAATTTGATCGGCACGTGATACGCGGGTTCGTCGCTGAAGATACCGACAACCGTGTTGCCGAAATAGGGCTTCAGGCGTTTCTCATAGCGGTCGTGCGTCAGTTCGATAAATCGTTTGATCGCGTTGAAGCTCTTGCTGTCCACCCATCCCGGCGCGGCCTGCACACGCCAGGTACACGTGCCGTCCGCTTTCCGGCTCACCGCGAATTCGCGGTAGACATATCCCGGCCGTTCCTTCGGCACGCGCCCCTTGCACGATCCGCTCGGCCAGTTGTATTCATCGTACAGCCAGATCTTCATGCCGAGCCGCTGAGCGTGCCGGCAGAACCACTCGCAGAGCTGCAGCCACTCCTCGCTCATATACTCGGTTTCAAGACCGCTGCGCGGATAGATCAGGTATTGGTCAATGCCAACGGACTTGTAGGCCTCCAAGGTGTCCCGCACGGTGTTCTCGTCCGGCCTCCCGGTGATAGCGCCCATGGGAATGAGCGGCGCGGGCGGCGCGTCAGCCCGCACCGCACCGTTTAGCGCCATCGCCAATAAACCCGTCAGCATCAAGCATTTCATTGAGGCAGTGTCCTCTTTCGAGCTTTAATTATCAAGTACCTTTACCCGGTAAAAGGCCGGTGATAAAACAGGCGACATCTCTTCGGACCAGACGTTCACGGTTTCCGGCGCGACTGCGCGGGGCACCGACGGATCAACGGTCGTCCAGCTGGAAGAGAGGGCGTTGGTCGAACGCTCCACGGCGAATGGTGCCGGGCTGCCGGAGTCATTGCCCGTGAAACGCAGATAGAAACGGCCGTTCTCGCTCCAGCAGTCGATGATTCGAAACAGGCTCTCAGCATCCGTCGGATCTGTGCCGGCCGCGTATTCTCCCGCTGCGTCAAAACCGTCACCATCATTATCGACTTCCGGGAATCGCGCCACTCCCCATTGATCAAACCACGTAAACGGCACGCCGTTGGTCTCGGTCGCGCCGGTGTGCGCGAAAGCGGTCGATGTCTGAACCGAGAGGTCGTCGAACAGGCCCCGGCCCTCCAGCGCCACGCCGGAAATCCGCTTGGTCCCGCCGCCGCCGCGCCCCGGGCTGTTGGCGCACATGTACCAGGTGCCTCCGGCCGTCAGATCGTCCGGCGCCTTGAACGCCTGTGCGGACGGACAGAGCGAACCGTTGACCCGCGGACGGAAAAAGGTGTCGTCCAACGGACTGGTGGCGTAATCCACCGTCACGCTGAGCCTGACCCACTGATCTTCCGGAACAGGCGGCATGCCGAGATCCGTCCACCCCTGTGTCCACCCGGATGCCGTCAGGCAGAGGTGCCAGACATGCAGCACACCGTTGGAATTGACTGCAAACGCGAATTGCGTGTCACTTGGAACCACAGGCAGATCCACGCTGCGGGAGGCCAACACCATCAGGTCGAGATTGACGCCCAGCCCGTCCGCCCCCCGCACCCCGTGATCCATCAGATCGGACACGTTCAATGCCTGCGTATGGTTCTCGGACGGCAGCGGATATCCGGGCGGCGTCTGCGCGAGATAGCTCAAAGAGGTCACCACGCCCGCGCCGGCATACCCCGCCCAGCCGTTGAAGCCGCCCAGCGACAGGCCGGGCGCGTAGGCTTCGAACGAGTCCGTCACAGGAAGATCTTCAGGGTGCGGGCCGACCGTCAGCGTCACCGCCACGGCCTGAGGAGAGTTGGTCGCGCCGGCGCCGGCCACGGTAATCGTCGCGGTGTAAACGCCTGTTGTCAGACTCCCGCAGGAGTAGTTGACCTGAATCTCTGTCGGCAACCCGTTCGAGCAGATGCCTGCGACAGGCGACACGGAGAGCCATCCGGCGTCATCCGAAACCGTAAAGTTCATGGGGTTCTTAAACGCATTGCTCACGGCGAACTGCTGCGCGGGCGCATCTGCGCCGCGCACGGCGAACGGGGTCAGGATTTCAGGGTCTACCACCATCTGCTGCGGCTGCGTGACCTCGACCGTCTGGTTCAGCGCGACATCCGGCACAAGCTGCGTTTCGCCGCCCGGCCAAAAAATTTCCAGCGCCACCGGTGCCGTGCGCGTGCCCATGCCGAAGTGCAGCGTCCATTCATTCTGGCTGCCTTTGCCTGTGCCGCCCTCCACCTGCCGCGTCTGGATCACGCCGCCGCCCATGTCGATCCGCACTTGCGCGCCGATGGCCGGACGGTTGACCGTGACGCCGTTGGCCTCGAGTTTCACGCGCAGCCAGTTTTTGCCGGTGCCCTGATTGATGAAGATGCGCGCGTCGCTGGTCAGATCCAGATCGCCGTCGTTATCAAAATCAGCCCAGGCCGCGGCGTAGCTGTCAACCAGATCGCCCAGTCCGGCCGCATCCGTCACATCGGTGAAAATCCAGTTGCCGTCGTTGCGCCACAAGCGGGTGTGGTCACCGTCATACACCGTCGTGAACAGCAGGTCGAGATCGCCGTCGTTGTCATAGTCGCCGAACGCCGCCGAGGCGTATGACTCCTGCCAGTCGGCGCCGTCGATCGTGTCCTTCAACTGGAAATGGAAAGATCCGGCCGGGCCTAGGTTACGCATGAACTTGGGCCGGTCTTGAGACAGATCCGCATGGCTGAAATTCGCCACAAAGAGGTCGATATAGCCGTCATTGTCCAGATCGCCCCACGCGGAACCGATCGTGTGGCCGCGGTCATACTGCGTCGTGCCGTCGCCTGCCACACCGAAGGCTGCGGCCACATCCGTGAAAGCGCCCGCGCCGTTGTTGCGCAGAAGCTGGTTGGGGCGCAGCCGGTAGCAGGAGACGTACAGGTCGAGGTCGCCGTCACGGTCAAAGTCGCAGCCGCTGACGCCGCGCGCGCGGTTGTCGATGGAGTTCGGCATCTCTTGCAGGCTGAAAGAGACGCCGCCGTTGTTGCGGTAGAGATAACCGCGGTTCTCCCAGACGTAGAGATCCGCAAACCCGTCGTTGTTGTAATCGCCCCAGACGCCGTTGCCCATAAACCCGTTGCGGTAGGTCAGCGACATCGCGAGACGGTTCGTGTAGAAATAATGGGAATCCAGCAGATCGGGATAGCCGTCGTTGTTGTAATCGCACCAGGCGGCCGTGCCGTAGTTGTTACGGAACGTGCCCTGCCCCAAGGCGGCCGTTTGATCAACAAAGGTCACCTCGGCAAACGCCTGCATGGCCGACAGCAACGCGGCTGTCCCGATCGCGTGGAGCTGAGTGTTTTTCATTTCAATACACGCGGATCAACGTCCCTTTGGGCATAACGTAGAGCTGCCCGGCCCCCATGATCACGTCAGGGTGCGTGGAGCTGTCGATCACGCCGGTCAGGCTCACGCCGTTGTAGCGTAACGTGTCGACGCGCTGCTGGCCGCTGAAGTTCAACAGCACACGCGCTCCGTCGCTGATCTCCAGCGCGGAGCCCTTGGCGAAGGGCGTCCACGCCGTGTCCGCGTCAACCGCCATGATCGAAATGTCGTCAATCAGCGACGTGCGGTCGGCCGTGGACTGTCCGTCAAAGCTGAGCACGTAAGCGCCCGCTTCGGGGACTGTGAACAGATACTCATGTCTGCGGAACGCCTCGTCATATGTCGTGACAGTGCCGAGCGTGTTGGTGACACCGTTGCGGGCCAGCCAGATTCTGATCGGGTTCCGTCCCCTCGTCTCGGCATACGTGTCCGGATTCCGCTGAATCCGGGAGATCGCGTGCATGGCCAGCCGGTAGGTGCCGGGCTGGGCAAAGGTGACGGTCTGCCGGGCGTATCCCTCGGAAGCGATACGGCAACGCCCGACCCCGTCAAACAGCGTGATGCCGAAGGCGTACCCGTAGCCGTTTTGCTCTTCATACGTCGTGGCGTAAACGATGGGTGCCGTGCCGGCCGGAATATAGACCTCCCAGCCGTTGGTGGTCCAGCCCGGCGTGCCGCCCTGCTCGAAGCTGCCGTTCTGGATCAGGCTGTCCGGATTGTCGGCACGGCATACGCGCAGGTCGTCGATCAGCATCAGGCACTTTCCGGCGGTTCCCTGAAGCGTCAACGCCAGCGGCTGTCCGGCCGGCGCGGTGAAGGGGCCGACCGTGATGTCCTGAAACACATCCCGGGCGGTTGACACCGTCTGCGTCACGCAGCCGTCGACCGTCACGGTCAG
>JAQUEX010000408.1 GCA_028684935.1 Kiritimatiellia bacterium
GAGTTTATCGGCGATGTCGTGAACCAGCAAGTGTTTCGCGCCGAGGAAGCTGCGGAGAACGTGCCCGAGGGCTTTCGAGTCAGCATCCCGACAAAAAAACTGGCGGACATCTGGATGTCTGAAAAATAGCGTCACGCGCCTCGCCGGTATTCAACCAGAGCGAGCCAGAGAGCTGCCCCCAACAACGGGAGGTCTCGCAGCAGCGTCCGCCATGCCGCCGAAAACGACGGCTCCGCCGATCCGAAGCAGCCGCAATCGATGGCGATTCCCCGAGCGAGAGCAGAACCCAGAGCGCCCATAAAGACGGCCAGCAGCACAATAAGACCTACGAGCGCAGGACGGCGCCTGATGCCGGTGGCAACCGCCAGGGCGAGCAGGATTTCAAACGGCGGCAGGAACAAGGCCACCAGGTTGATCAGACGGTCAGGCAGAATAGCGAACGAGGCGATGCTGTCGGCAAAAGCCAGCGGATCGGCCGACTTCTGGAAACCGGCGTATGCAAAAACACCCGCGACCGCCCATCGCGAAATCTGATGGAATCTACGGTGCTGAAAGAAAGAGCTGAGGGCCTTCGTCGAATTCACAGGGCCTTCTCCTCCGGCAGGCCGATCCGTGTCCATTCGTCCCAACCCCCTCTGTAAAAACGCACATCCGTGAATCCCAGCGTGATTAAGGCGTTGGCGACCATCGCTCCATCTTCACAACTGCCTCCGGAACAGTAGATCACAACGGGATGCGTTTTGTGTTTTTCAAAAAGAGTTCGCTGTTTGCTGTAACAGGCTTCAAAATCCTCCCGCGGCAGGCTGATCGCCTTGGGGATATGCCCGAAGCGGTGGAAGATCTCCGGCCGGGCGTCCAGAACCAACGCGTGCTTCTGTACAGCACGAAACGAGGCCAGATCGATCAGACGCGCATGAGGCTTATCCGTTATTTCGGGCTCCGTCTGAGACTCGGAGGCATACGCGCCATCCTCGGCGGTTTCGGCGGACGCGGCATCCTCTGACAGGCGTCCGGCAATCCGCTCCGCCGCCAGCCTCACCCGTTCAGCCTTGGACGCATAAGCCAAAGGCAGAGGGACATCCCGAAAGGCATTGACCGCGAAACCGCAGCACACGGCAGTCATGGCCATGACCCACAGGGTGGAGAGGTCGTAAAGGAGCATTTTCAGCCAGGAATGAAGGTGACGTTGCATCGTATCAGTTCTGTGTGCCGAAAACAATGTCAGGCCAGTTTTGAAAGAAATCGCCCACGCCTTCAAGCATTTGCGTCAATCCCGTCCTCTGCCATGCGGTAACAGACGGGCGGTTGGCGAATTCACCGAATACAACGTGTGCCGGGATCCCTTTCTTGAGGCTCAATTCATCCGGAAAAGCGTCAGGCGCGATCAACAGAAGGGATTCGCACGTTTCAGACCGTGCGGCCAACGTCTTCCAGTCTTTGATCGCCCCGATCACCGCCAGACTGCAACCGCTCAGATCGGACGGCAGCGCGGCGGGCGCGGAGACAAAACCGACCGGCGGGTATGTCCGGCGTTCCCTGCAGGCGCGGGGATAGACTTCGGAAACGGTCTCGGAGTCATCCGCCACGGGATCGACAACTACCCATGTTCTTGGGGGCCGCTCGCCGACGCAAACCGCGCCGTTCCGGAGCACGGCCAGCCGGCTCACCCCTGCGGGACGTTCCGATGCGTATCCGCAAACGGCCAAGACGCCGAGGCACAGCACGGCACCGGCGGCACCGCGCGTCCAAGCCCGGCGCGACGGCCACAGCCCGAACCGTGTGCGGAGGGCGAGCACGCCGGCCAGCCCCAAGAGCGGCACAACCCAAAGCGCCGGTGCCTCGGCCACCGAACTGAACACCGCCGCGACAAAAAAGGCCGTCCATATCCCGCCTGTCACCCAGCAAAAGAGCATGACGCCCCTCTCCGTCGCTTCCCGGCGGACACAGCCGTCAGACAATTCCTCGTTTACGGCCCTCCGACGAGACCCGCAGCAGAGGGTGAACGCCACCGCCCAGCCGAACGCATAGAGCAACCGCATCGGCCACCCCCATTCCACAAGCCAGGTGAGATGGCTGTTGACCAGTGTCCGGTAGTTTTCTGTATTGTCCAGCGGCTGATACCACCCCATGTAGACCCTTCCGGAACTCCCGTGCCCCCAGCCCCAAGGCGCGTCCGCGATCATCCGGGGCGCCTGCCCCCAGACCTCCAGCCGGTTGGACACCGAATGGTCTCCGGGGCTCCGGGCAAAACGCATGGAGGTTTTGAAAACGTGTGCCGACGCGATGATCACCAAAAGCGCCACCGCCATCGCCAGCGTTCTGCCCCTCGGCCACGGACGCACCCGGCGCAGGCAGACGGACAGCACCGCAAAACCCGCTGCCGCCGCCACCACCCCGCCCCGTGACATCGTGTGCATGAGGCAGACGCCCAACGCTGCGAACGCCGGCAACGCCACCCAGAAAAGCCACCGCCGCAGGAGCGGAAGCGTCCAGACCGCCAGCATCAGCAGCGCGATGAGCGCCGCCGTCTTGTTGGGGTTGCCCAACCCCCAGTCCATCCGCCAGACACCCTGAAAATAAATATCGCCCAATCTGCCACCTTTCATTCTCACACCCAAGAGGAACAAGAACCTTCGTGCCCTTCGTGTCTTCGTGTGAGAAAATCCGCGCCTCGCGCCCTCACTCCACAATGGC
>JAQUEX010000097.1 GCA_028684935.1 Kiritimatiellia bacterium
TGAGGGGGCATTTCAGCCGCGTCCAGAAGGAGTTCGGGAACCTCAATGCGACGGAGGAGAAATGAGACCGCGCCGGGGATTGAGATGGATGGGGCAGGCGGGAGCGCTGCTGGGTGTCGCGGGGCTCCGCCTGTCCGCCGCCGTGGTCTCGCAGTGCGAGGTCATGGACGGGGGCGTCGTGACGGACACGGAGGGCCGCGTGCTGGCGTGGGACACCTTCCGGGGAGGGGCGGCGTGGCTTCCCGCCGTCACCGGCTCGCCCGCGTGGGGGTTCCCCGCGCTGGAGCCCGGCGGGATCGCCTTCGACGCCCCCGGCGACACGGCCACGCCGCTGGCCTCCGCCGCCCCGTCGGTGGCGACGCTTTTCCTCGTCGTGAGCCCGTCGCTCCCGGCGGAGGGTTTCGCCACGCTCGTTGAAGTCCCGGGGGCATCCGTGACCGCCGCCGCCCGCGCCGACCCTCCGGTCTACGACCCCGAGGACGCGGCGGGCCTCTCCGTCCGCGTCAACGGCCTGCCCGCGCCGGGGATACCCGACGCGCCGCACATCGTCGAGGTCGACTTCGCGCAGACAGTCCTCGGCTGCGACCTCCGCATAGGCGGGGCCTCCGCCTGTGCGGTTTGGCGGCAGCCGTGGCGCGGCCGGGTGGTCGCGGCCATCGCATTCGATAACCCGCCGGACGAGCCCGTGCGCCGTACGGTCCGCAGCTATCTCGCCCGCCGCCACGGAGTCGCGGGAGATTTTACGCCGGCCGGTCGCGAGGCCGTGATCCAGGCCATCGCTCTCGGCATCCACACGCACGGCCTCTTCTCGACGCGGTTTTTCCTGAAATGATGGCTTTTGCCGATCAGGCTGGTGCCGGCACTGCCGGTTTCCGATGATTAGCCTCGATCAAACAACTTAACGGAGGATTGCCGTTCCCCGTTTCATCTTAACCGCAACTGACCCCCAAAACTGGGCAAGTCCGCTTTACAGGAACGTCCGCGTTCTGTTACGATTCGCACATGGTCAGCAGGGATTTACAGAACGCGAACTCTATGCCAAGTGACGCGACAAAAGATCGTACACTCCTTTGGCTGCGCGACGCAAAGAGCGATCTGGCATCGGCCTTTATGAAAAACACGCTGAATGGTCATGCGCCGCAGCGGGTGCGATAAGAACGATGATTGCACTCCTCATAGCGGTCGGCGTCCTGTGTGTCATCAATACCGGTCTTGTCATCCTCTTGCTGGTCGCGGAGACGCTGATCGTTGATACCGGCGAGTGCCGCATCACGATCAACGGCGAAAAGGCGCTGACCGTCGCCGGCGGCCGCTCGCTGCTCGCGACGCTCAAGGACGAGAGCCTCTTCATTCCCTCGGCCTGCGGCGGACGCGGCTCCTGCGGCCTGTGCAAGGTCACGGTGCTGGAGGGCGCCGGGCCGCTGCTGCCTACCGAAACGCCCTGGCTCACGCCTGAGGAACAGAAGGCCAACGTCCGGCTCGCCTGCCAGGTCAAGGTCCGGCGCGACCTTCAGATCCGCATTCCCGACGAGCTGTTCCAGGTCAAGCAGTACCGCGCGCGCGTCACGGACCTCGCGGACCTCACCCACGACATCAAGCAGGTCACGCTCGAGCTGGAGGAGCCGCCCGAGATCCGCTTCAAAGCCGGACAGTACATTCAGCTTGAGGTCCCGCCCTACGCGCTGACCGACGAACCGGTCTACCGCGCGTATTCGGTCGCCTCCGACCCCGCCGACACCCGCCGCATCGAGCTGGAGATCCGCTACGTGCCCAACGGCATCTGCACCACCTACGTGCACAAGCACCTGAAGGTCGGCGACACCGTCACCCTCAACGGTCCCTACGGCGAGTTCGGGCTGACTGACTCCTCCGCCGAAATGCTCTGCATCGCCGGGGGTTCGGGCATGGCGCCGATCAAGTCGATCCTGCACGAGATGGCGCGCACCCGCAGCCCGCGCCGCTGCCGCTACTTCTTCGGCGCGCGCGCCCGGCGCGACCTCTTTCTGCTTGAGCCGATGCGCGGACTGGAGAAGACCCTGCCCGACTTCCGCTTCATCCCCGCGCTCTCGAATCCCGACCCCGCCGACGCCTGGGAGGGCGAGAGCGGCCGCGTGACCGAGGTGGTCGCGCGCCATGTGCAGGACGCCTCGCAGGCCGAAGCCTTCCTCTGCGGCAGCCCGCTGATGATCGACGCCTGCATCCAGGTGCTGCGCGACAAGGGCATGCCGGACTCGAAGATTTTCTACGACAAATTCTCGTGAACAAGGAGCGTGCCGTGAAACAGAGCCGCCAAGACGACATCATCCAGGACCGCATGCGGCCGGGCGTCATCACGCGCGACGGCCTGTTGGGCAGCGACCGCCGATCGCTGCGCGACATCCTCGAAGCCGACGAGGCCGAGGTCCAACGGCTCGGTCTCTCCCACGCCGCGATCGCCGCGCGCCTGCGCGACCTGCGCGACGCCGGCGCCCAGGGGCTGGGCGAGCCGGTCACCGTGTTCGATCATTTCGAGGTGCGCGTCGACAGCGTGCGCGGCCTGCTGCCCTGCCCCTTCCCGCACGAGGGGCTCTGCCGCAAAGAGTTCGTCGACGTGCGCAACCTGCGCAGCGACGAACGGTTGACCTACACAGAAATGAACATCCACATGATCGAGGCGCACGGCTTCTACGAAGGGACGGGCTCGCCCTTCCGTCAGGAGCCCGCCACGCTCGCGCGCGTGCTCGAAATCTCGCGTCCCGTAGCCGACTAACCGCACACGCAGGAGACCGCACATGGCGTTCAAAGGGGATGTTAAATTCGGTCAGTCCATGCTGCACGCGCAGGAGGAGTGGCTCAAGCAGCGCCTGCTCCCGCTCGTACCGCGCCGCGTCGAGACCTACCACCTCACGCTTACGACCGTGGTCTGGTCGCTGCTCATCATCCTCTTCAGCTTCTTCGCCCGTTTCCATCCGTCCTGGCTGTGGGGCGTCTCGCTGATGATCGTCATGCAGTACCTCACCGATCTGCTGGACGGGGCGGTCGGGCGCCTGCGCAACACGGGGCTTGTCAAGTGGGGCTACTACATGGACCACTTCCTCGATTTCGTGTTCCTCTGCGCCATCCTGATCGGTTACGCGATCCTTCTGCCGCATGCCTACCGCACGGATCTCTTTTTCATCATGGCCCTGTTCGCGGGCTTCATGGTCAACTCCTTCCTCTCCTTCGCCTGCACCAGTCGTTTTCAAATCGCGTACATGGGGATCGGGCCCACCGAGATCCGCCTCGTCTTTATCGCCGTCAACACCCTGATCATCCTTTTCGGCAAAACCCACATGGTCAAGGTGTTGCCCTACATCCTGACGCTCTCGGTCTTTGGCCTGTTCGTTACCGTCTACCGGACCTCCAAAGAGTTGTGGCGGCTCGACATGCATGCCAAAAACAATCCGTCGCAGGAGGTGCCATGATCACCCACCGGAAAAAGATGGTCCCCGGCCTGCTGCTCGCGTTGGCGGGCGCCTCCCTCGCGCTGGTCGCGCGCACGACGGCCGGCCGTATCTCCGCCGCCGTGCTGCTGACTGCCGCCGCGCTGCTCATCGGGCTTTCGGCCGTGCGACTGCACCGCACGCGCCACGAGCGGACATTCTTCAAGAACCTGCTTCTGGTCTACGGCCCCTATATCGCCGTCGCGCTGCTGCTGGCCGTCGCCTTGCGCGTGGCGCTGATTCTGGCGCCGGCCGGCCGCGTGTCGTTGGTCGATATTCCGCCCGCCGTGCTGGAGAGCCAACTCGCCGCAGACGAGGCGCGGCTCGCCGCCCTCAACGCCGCTCTGCCGGACCGGCTCGCAACGCTGCGGCAGGCGGCCGGTGACCGCGACGCCCTCGTTCCGGCTTGGACGCGCCTGCTTGCAGACGCATCCGCCTACCGGGATCTGCTTGAGACGTACAAGGGGTTCCACCGCATCGATTACCTGACCCGTCCCGAAAGCCACACGCGCGCCTTCCGCCTCGGACTGTGGGCCTGCGTCCGGCTGCAGACGGTCGCCAGCGCACTGTCCGACCTGCTCGCGCACCATCCGGCGCTTCGCAAAGAATTGGACGCCGCGCGCCCGGGCTACGGCGCGCAGAACGCCAGCGCCATGATCCGTGCGATGGCTTCGGACACCACGCTGCTGCGCATCCATGCCGGTGCCGCCTATCTGGGCCTTCTCTCCCGCAACGCGCCGCCCGGCCTCGGCACGGAACTCGACCGGCTCGCGGCCGAGCTCGCGGCCGTGCAGCGCGCGTCCGGCCGCGATACCCTCCGGGCGATCGCCGATCCGTTGAACGAACTGATCGCGCTCGATCCGCTCCCGAAGAACGTCGGAATCAGTTCGCGACGAACTGAATGATGCGCGCGGCATGCCCGGCGGCGCGCGTTTCGCCGGATACCCGCAGCGTCAGGGTGTGCGCGCCTTCCGCGGCATCCACCGTGAACATCACCGTGCGCGGGTAGTGCAGCTCTTTGCTGAAAGCGTGATACAGTTCGGCCTGCTGGAACGGACCGCCGTCGATGCTCGCCTCGACGATGCCCGCATCGGGGCCGGCCACCACATACGCGCCCACCGCGCGCCCCTCGAACGCCAGCGTCAGTTCCGCGCCGGGCGTTTCGGCGCACAGCATCGGCAGCGTCGTAAAGCGCGTGCGCTTGCCGCCCGGAATCGCCGGCCACTCCGGCACGCCCCATGTCCATCCCTGCTTCACCTTTGCCTCCGCCGGATCAATGAAACGCCCTGCGGCGTAACTCAGCGGATCAAGCGGCGTCAGCGGCACGAGGTTCGGCGCTTTGGCAACCTCTTTGGGCAGAGGTCTGGTCCAGGCGCGGGTAAAGAGTTCATCGATCATACGGGCGCAGAGGGCATTGCCGTGCGGTGCCGGATGTACGCCGCCGTACTGCTGCCAGGTCAGCGCGCCGGCCGTGATTTGCGCCGCCACTTCTTTGGCCAGGTGGATGGTGGGCACGGCATACGCCTCGGCCACCGCCGTGTGCGCCGCGACCGTCAGCGGCGTTTCGCCCTGCTGCAGCGTGCGCAGCATGCCTTCGTTGACAAAGAAGGTCATCACGATGTCCATGTCGGGATGCGCCTGCCGCGCGTGGCGGACGATCCCTTCCATGCCGCGGATGCAGGCCTCGCGCGTGTGGCGCGCGTCCTGATCGTCGTTCACCGCGAACTCCACGAAAAGCAGGTCGACCGGCCCCTGCCCGAGCACGTCGGTGCCGAGGCGGAACGCGCCGGTGGTCGAACAGGTCGAGGAGATGCCGGCGTTGACAAACGTGAACGCCGTCTTCGGGAAACGGCGCCGCAGGATCTCGATGACCAGCGGCCGGTAGCCGTTCATCTCGGTGATCGAGCCGCCCAGAAACGCCACGGTGCCTTTACCCTCGCGCTCAAAGGCGATGCGCGCGTTCTGAAAGTCGCCGCGCAGACGGACGTTGTCGCCGAACTCTGCAGCCGCCGCGCACGCCGCGCCCAAGAGCGCCGCAATCATCCCCAACCGCCCTGCCGTCTGAAACCGTGTTCTCATACATCCTCCTGATCCGTATCGTACCATGTGCGGCGGCTTAACCTCAAGAGGACGCGTCTTTCCGCAACGGGCTGATGCATCATAAATTTGACTCAGAGTCAGAATGGCATTTAGCGGCGGAGCCGCGCGGCTGACTTGCTCTTAATCCTCCACTGCCACCGGTCAGCGACCCGCCGCCACCTGAGCCGAAGGCGAATGGTGGTTGGGCTGCGCGGCCGTGTTGGGGCTGGGTCTCATCCAAATCGCTATCGGGATCGGGATCGGCTTTCTCCCCCTCACACTGCGTAGACTTCTCTCCATACCGATCCCGATAGCGATGTCTTAACCTCCTTGGGTCCAAATCGACAGTGAGAGGCTACTTTGATATCATGACGCCGATTTATGGATGACACCGTTTTGATAGAAGCCGCCCGCTCCGGCGATCTGGCCGCGTTCTCGGAGCTGGTGCGACGGCACCAGGCGCTGGTGCGCGCCGCGCTCGCCGTGCGCATGCGCTGCCCGCACGAGGCTGAGGACCTGGCGCAGGAAGCGTTCGTGACCGCCTTCCGCAAACTGGAAGCTTTCGACACCGCTCGCGACTTCGGCCCCTGGGTGCGCGCCATCGCGCTCAACCTCCTGAAGAACCACCTGCGCAAGCACCGTGCGGAAGCGGCCGGCAGCGCGAGCGACCTCGAAAAGCTGCTCAACCGGCAGATCGAACACCGATGCCGCGAACCGCAAGAGTCGGCACGCCTCAGCGCGCTGCGGGTCTGCCTCGGCAAGCTGAACGCCGACATGCGGGGTTTGGTGCGGCAGCACTATCATCAAGGCTTTTCTGTGGCCGAGCTGACCCGGCAGGCCGGCGTGAAGCACTCGGTCATGACCATGCGGCTGCACCGGCTGCGCGATCAGTTGCGCCGCTGCATCTTTGAGCAGGAAGGCCACTGCCCGCTATGACCGTCCACCCGTACGTTGACCGACATTCGCAGACATGAACCCGAACGAGAGCCCACACGAAGCCCAGATCGCCGCCTTCCTGGCGGGCGACGCGCAGGCTGCGGACGCCTTGGCGGAAGCCTGCCGAGACACTCCGGGGCTGGTCGATACCGTGGCCGGCCATCTTGAGGTGGAGCGCCTGCTGCGGCTGGAAGCGGCCCTCGGCACCGAGAACGATCTCTTTGCCCGCGAAGTCACCGCGCGCCTGCAGCGCGCAGACGGTGATGAGCCGTTTGTTGACGCCGTGATCCGTAAACTCGGCCACGCGCGGCCGCACCCTCCGTGGCGCCACTGGGGGCGGATCGCGGCGGCCGCGCTGTTCGCAGCGACCGCCGCCGGCTGGCTGCTGCGCACGGCCGTCCGACCGGCACGCGCCGTCGTGACGCGTCAGACGTCGGCGGTCTGGCACGGAGCGGGCTACGCGCCGGGCGACACCGTGCGCAGCGGCGCGCTGTCGCTCCAGGAAGGGTGCGCCGAAGTGCGGCTCGCGAACGGCGTGCGCCTGATCCTGGAGGCACCGGCAGCGCTCGACCTGTCGGACCCGCAGCGCGTCGTGCTCAGCGCCGGCACGCTGGTGGCCACGGTGCCGCGGCATGCCCAGGGCTTCACCGTGATCACGCCCAGCGCCGAGGTCGTCGATCTCGGCACCGCGTTCGGCGTGTCGGTCGACGCGCGCGGCGGCTCAGAGCTGTGCGTGCTGGAGGGCGAGGTCAAGGCGCGCGGCGACCGCGGGCAGGCGTTCGTCACAATGACCAAAGACGAGGCATGCGCCTTTGATCCGGACCGCCAGATGACGATGATCCGCAGTGATCCGGGCCGCTTTGTCCGCGCGCTGCCCGGCCGTTCCAGCGCGCGGCCGGAATACCTGCACTGGAGTTTCGACGAACCCGGCGCCACCGTCGCGTGCGGCGGCACCGGCATCCAGGGGCGGCGCTATGACGGCACGCTCAAGGCGGTCGGCGCGGGACAAGGGCCGCTCAGCCAAGAGGGCGTCTTCGGCCGCGCGCTCTATTTCAACGGGCGCGACGCCTACGTGGAGACCGCCTTCCCCGGTATTGGCGGCCATGCGCCGCGCACCGTCGCCTTCTGGGCCCGGGTGCCCGAGGGCGACATCGCGCACAGCGGTTACGCCATGATCGGCTGGGGGCTGATGGCCCCGGGCGCGGCCTGGCAGATTTCGGCCAATCCCTACCCGCCCGAAGGGCCGCCGGGGCGCATCCGCATCGGCACCATGCAGGGCATGGTGATCGGCTCGACCGATCTGCGCGACAACCGCTGGCACCATATCGCGATCGTGATGTACGGCGGCGACAGCGCGGACACCGCCACGCATATCCTGATCTATGTCGACGGCAAGCTCGAAAAAACCGCGCGCAAGTCGATCGCCGGAATCTCGACCACGCTAGGCCACACGCGTTCGCAACCGCTGCGCTTCGGCCGCAACCTCGCCTTTGCGCATGACGACCAACCGGTCGCGGACAAATTTTTCACCGGCTGGCTAGACGAAATCTACGTGTTTGACACCGCGCTGGAAATCCGCCAGATCGCATCGCTGATGACCCGCAACCGGATTTTTTGAGGCGTCGTGTGTCAGAACACGGGCGTCAGGACAATATCGGATGGCGGGGGTGTGCGCGCGCAGCCGGAGATCGGGCTCGCGCCGACCCGCAACCACCGCCCAACAGGAAGAAGGAGACAATGAAAAACTGGATCATGGGACTTGCCCTGTTCACCGTCTGCGGCGTTGCGGCTGCGGCCGCACCCGCACCGAGGCAGATTTCCGGCATCTATCCGCATCTCACGATGTACAACGACGAGGGCGAATGCGGTACGGGGGCGGTCGTCCCGTGGGCCGGCCGGCTGTGGGTCATCACCTACGGCCCGCATCTGCCGCTGGGCTCCAGCGACAAGCTGTACGAGATCACGCCCGAACTGGAGCAGATCATCCGCCCTGAAAGCGTGGGCGGCACCCCGGCCAACCGCATGATCCATCTGGAGAGCCGGCAGCTCAACATCGGGCCCTACCTCATCGACAAAGACCGCAACGTGCGTGTGCTGGCGCCCAAGGCGATGCCCGGACGCCTGACCGGCACCGCGCGCCACCTGACCGATCCGGCCAACAAGATCCACATCGCCACGATGGAGGAGGGCCTTTACAGCGTCGATGTCCGCACCCTCGCCTTTGAGGAGCACATCAAGGACGGCAACGGCCAGCCGCGCGCCGGCCAGGGCATCGACTCCAAACTGCCGGGGTACCACGGCAAAGGCCTCTACTCCGGCCAAGGCTTTCTGGTCTATGCCAACAACGGCACGCGCGGTAAAGACGCCACGGTGCGGCCCGACATCCCCTCCGGCGCGCTGGGTGTCTGGCAGGGCGAGGGCGACTGGGCGCTCGTCCGCGAGAACCAGTTCACCGAGGTCTCCGGCCCCGGCGGCATCACCGGCAACCCCAATCCGGACACCGATCCGGTCTGGTCCCTGGGCTGGGACAACCGCTCGCTGATCCTGATGCTGCTGGAGAACCGGCAGTGGCACGCCTACCGCCTGCCGAAAGGCAGCCACTCCTATGACGGCGCGCACGGCTGGAACACCGAGTGGCCGCGCATCCGCGAGATCGGCGAGAAGGATCTGCTGGCCACCATGCACGGCACCTTCTGGCGCTTTCCGGCCGCCTTCTCGCTCAAGCGTTCCGCCGGCATCGCCCCGCGTTCCAATTACCTCAAAGTGATCGGCGACTTCGCGCGCTGGAACGACCGCGTGGTCTTCGGCTGCGACGACTCGGCGCAAAAAGAGTTCCTGAACCACCGTCCCTTCAAATCGGCGCGCGGCGCCCCGGTGCAGTCCAACTCCAACCTCTGGTTCGTCGATCCCGCGCGCCTCGACCGCCTCGGCCCGGCCATCGGCCGCGGCTCGGTCTGGCTGCGCGACACCCTCGCCGCCGGCCAGGTGAGCGAGCCTTTCCTCTTCGACGGCTACGACTACCGCATGCTGACCCTCAGCCACGCCAACCCTGAGCCGGTCACCTTTACGCTGGAGGTGGACCGCGCCGGCAACGGGACCTGGGAGAAGCTGCGCAGCTTCACGGTCGACCGCGCGCTCGTTCATCTGCTGACCGACGCCGAGCGCGGCGCTTGGGTGCGTGCGCGCGTCGATGTCGCCGTCCAAGCGGCCACCGTGCACTTCCACTACCGCAACAAAGACCCGCGCGGCCCGGCCAACGCGCCGATCTTTGACGCCCTCGCCAAAGCCGGCGAAACGCCGCGCGCCCGGGGCGTGATCCGCAGCAACCGCAGCGTGCTGAGCATGCTCGACGACGGGCGCTACTATGAACTGAACAACCGCCTCGAGCTCTCCGCGCCCGAAGCGGCGACAGGCTCGGCCCTGGTCGCCGAGGGCGCACAGCCCGAGAGCGGCATCCGCCTCGACGACGCCTCCCTGATCGTGGTTGAAGACGGCAAAACCTACCGCCTTCCCAAGAACCCCGCCTATATGCTGCCGCCCGCGCCGGCGCCGCAAGGCACGCAGCATCCGACGCTTGAGACGCTGCTGCCGCGGAGCCTTGCAAAGGGCGCCGCCGCCACGGCCAGCTCGGTCCATCAGTCCTATCAGGCGGCCTTCGCCGCCGACGGCCTGTTCGACGACGACTCGCGCTGGATCGGCTCCGGCCCCGACAGTTGGCTTGCGCTCGACCTGGGGGCGCCCAAGACGTTCCGCAGCGTCTTCGTGGCCACCGGCTGGAAGCGTGAAGCCGTTTACGCCGCGCGCGATTTCGATGTGCAGGTCAAGCGCGGCACCGTTTGGCAGACGCTGCCCGGCGGCGAGATCCGCGGCAATGCCGCCACGGTTGTCGGCGTGCGCCTGGCTGAACCGGTGACCGCGCAAGAGGTACGCGTGCTTGTCAAAGACGCGGGTTACGCGCGCGTCTATGAGGTCGCGCTCTTCGAGGACCAGCCCGAGCTGCGCGCCGCCGATACCTCGCGCCTGTCCTACGCCCGCGTCTGCCGCGAGGTCGCCACCGAACGCGACCTTTTCAACATCCACGGCACCTTCTACGAATTGCCGGCCCGCAACGCGCAGGGCTTTGCCAAGATCCGCCCGGTCGCGACGCACAATCTCGCGATCCATGATTATGCCTCGCACTTCGGCATGCTCTTCCTCACCGGCCTCAAGGACACGCAGGCCGGCGGCCACGTTCTGGCCAGTGCGGACGGAAAGACCGCCGTCTGGGCCGGCGTGATCGACGACCTGTGGCAACTGGGCAAACCGCGCGGCGAAGGCGGCGTATGGAACCGCACCGCCGTGAAGGCGGACGTCCCTTCCGATCCCTATCTGATGACCGGCTTCGATCAGAAGAGCGTGCGCCTTTTGAGTACCGCCGACGCGCGCATCACGCTAGAGATCGACATCGACGGCACGGAACTCTGGGTGCCCTGCCAAACCTTCACGCTCAAGGCCGGCGACGCGCAGACCCACCGTTTCCCGGATGGCTTCTCCGCATACTGGGTGCGCGCGGTCAGTTCGGCCGACACCACGGCCACCGTGATGTTCACCTACGAATAAGCGTCGGATCGCGTTCAAGAAAACGCAACGGCAGAGGCCCGAGCGGGTGGCCGAGCGCGACGGATTCGCGCAGCGCGGCGGGGATCAAACCCCACCCGTATGCAGCGTGCGCCGAACCCTCTCCGCCGGGCTGCG
>JAQUEX010000409.1 GCA_028684935.1 Kiritimatiellia bacterium
GACCGTCAACTCGCCTCCATGACGCACTCGACCGAGGCCCAGGTGCGCGCGGCGCGCGAACAGCTTGACCTGACTCCGGTTTACGGACTCGTCGACACCTGCGCGGCCGAGTTCAAAGCCTTCACCCCCTATTTCTACTCCACCTGGTCCACCGAGCGCGATCTCGCGGACCTGGGCAACGCGCCGTCCGCCAAAAAGAAAATCATGATCCTCGGCGGCGGGCCGAACCGCATCGGACAGGGCATCGAGTTCGATTACTGCTGTGTCCATGCCTGCTACGCCCTGCGCGAGGCAGGTTTCGAAACCGTCATGGTCAACAGCAATCCCGAGACCGTCTCGACCGACTATGACACATCGGACAAACTCTATTTCGAGCCGGTCACGCTCGAAGACGTGCTGGCCGTTTATCGCCGAGAAGCCTGCGACGGCGCGATCGTGCAGTTCGGCGGCCAGACGCCGCTGAACCTCGCCAAGGCGCTTGCCGACAACGGCGTGACGGTCATCGGGACCTCGCCCGAAAGCATTGAACAGGCGGAAGACCGCGAATTCTTTAAACAGCTCGCCCACAAGGTCGGCGTGCGGCAGCCTGAAAACGGCACCGCGACCGACTACGCAGGCGCGCTCGCCGTCGCCCGGCGCATCGGTTTCCCGGTGCTGGTGCGTCCCTCCTTCGTGCTGGGCGGACGCGCCATGGCGATTGTCTATGACGAGGCGTCCCTCGCCGATTTCATCAAAGAGGCCTTTGCCGCCTCTGAAGGCCACCCGGTCTTGATCGATAAGTTTTTGGAGGATGCGATCGAAGTCGACGTCGACTGCATTTCTGATGGAGAGATTCAAGTCTTGGGTGCCATCATGGAGCATGTCGAAAAAGCCGGCATCCACTCCGGCGACAGCGCGTGCAGCATTCCTCCCCGCAGCCTCTCGCCGGCGGTCTGCGACGAAATCCGGCAGTATACGCACGCCCTTGCGAAAGAGCTGAAGGTGATCGGACTGATGAATGTCCAATATGCCGTCCAGCACGAGATCGTCTACATTCTCGAGGTCAACCCGCGCGCCTCCCGCACCATCCCCTATGTCAGCAAGGCGATCGGCGTTCCGCTGGCACGCCTTGCGGCCTTGGTCATGGCCGGTCGCTCGCTCAAGCAGCTCGGCTTCACGAAGGAGGTCGAGGTTCGCCATTTTGCCTTCAAAGAGGCCGTGCTCCCGTTCAACCGTTTTCCGGGATGCGATGTGCTCCTCTCGCCGGAGATGCATTCGACCGGCGAAGTGATGGGTATCGACCCCGACCCCGGTATGGCCTATGTCAAGAGTCAGCTCGCGGCCGGCAACCCCTTGCCGCAAACCGGCAGCGTTTTCTTGAGCGTGGCCGACCACGACAAGCCAGACGCCGTCGCCATGGCGCGTGAACTCACCGGCCTCGGTTACACCCTCTATGCCACGCGCGGCACCGCCACGGCCCTGCGCGACGCCGGCATCCCGGCGCGCGCGGTCTTCCGCATCTCGGACGGACGTCCCAACGCCCTCGATCTGATCGCCGACAACGATATCCAATGGATCGTGAACGTGCCGACCGGCGCCAAGCCCGCACAGGACGAAATTCGCATGCGCACCGAGGCCATCCGGCGCGGCTTGCCCATCACGACGACGGTGCGCGGCCTGCAATCCGCCGTCGAAGGCATCAAGCGCCTCCGCACCCTGAAGCGTTGCGAAATCCTCTCGCTTCAGGAGTACAACCGCAAAACCGCTCTCCCGATCACCCTATGAAAAACTGGAAACAACAACGCGAGAAGAAAGCGTATCTGGCCCTTGAAGACGGAACGGTTTATCGGGCCTGGTCGTTCGGTGCCCCCGTCGACCGGCTCGGCGAAGTGGTCTTCAACACCGGCATGACCGGCTATCAGGAGATCCTGACCGACCCCTCCTACGCCGGGCAGCTCGTCACTCTGACGGCGCCGGAGATCGGCAACACCGGCTTCAACACTGCGGATTTCGAATCCTCGCGGATCCACGCCGAAGGCTTGATTGTCCACCGCTGCAATGCCCCCAGCAACTGGCGCGCCGAGCAAAGCCTTGCGGACGCCCTGATCGCGTCAGGCGTCCCCGGCCTGGCCGGCATCGACACCCGCGCCCTCACAATCCGCCTGCGCAATAGCGGGACCCTCAAGGGATTTCTCTGCGCGACCGGATCTGTCACGGCGGATGAAGGCGTCTCCCGCGCACGCGCATGGTCCGGGCTCGACAATCAGGATTACGCGCAGAAAGTGTCCACCCGTGACGCCTACCTCTTTGACCCGGCCGACACCCTCTCGGCCTCTTGGGGCATCGCCGACTCCCCGCTGCCTGAAGCCGACATCCCGGTCGTCGCGATCGATTACGGCTTGAAGCGCAACATCCTGCGCCGTCTGCGCCAGGAAGGCATGCGGGTGACGGTGGTGCCGGCCCGCACCACGGCGGCAGAGGTGCTCGCGTTGAACCCGGCCGGGGTCTTCCTCTCCAACGGCCCGGCCGATCCGGCCGCGCTCACCTATGCGATCGAGACCATCCGCGGTCTGATCGGCAAAGTGCCGATGATGGGCATCTGCCTCGGCCACCAGTTGCTCGGCTGGGCCTACGGCGGCCGGACCTGCCGGCTGAAATTCGGCCACCACGGCTGCAACCACCCGGTCAAGGAACTCG
>JAQUEX010000098.1 GCA_028684935.1 Kiritimatiellia bacterium
AGCGCGGCGCGTGCAGATCCTCCAGCACGAACGTGGCGGAGTGGATGAAGTGGCGCGTCACCATGCTCGACCGCAGCACGCAGACCCCGTCACGCTCAGCCAGGCGCACCACCTCCGGAAAAACACGCTTGCTGCGCGTGAAGACCATGCACGGGATTTTTTTTGCGAACAGCTCTTCGAGGCGCTGCGCGCGCAGCTCTTCGGGCATGAACGAGAGATACTCGAATTCGGCCATGCCCACCACTTGAATGCGTTTGCGCGCGAAGTGCCTGTAGAACCCCGACAGGGCGAGGCCCGGACGGTGGGCGACGGGCTCGATGATCACCCGTTGCAGACCGGCCCGTCCCGCCACCAGTTCCATGCCGAGCCGATCACGGCCGACCGCGAGAAACTGGTCGACCGTGACGCGCGACTGCTGGGACTGGCTCTGTCGGTGCTCCGCCATTACTTCTTATCCGTGTTCCGCGTATGCGCGTCCACGCGCTTGCTCAGCGTCTTGCGCAACTGCTTTTCCGCGCGCGCCGCCGCCGTGTCGATTACCGCACGCGCGCTGTCGGCATGCTCTTTGGTGCCGACCGCCGTCAGATTCTTCTGCTGCACGACGACTTCCGCCTCGTAAAGGTGGCGCTGCACATCCACAATCACATGCACGCTCTCGATCTTCGGAAACTGTTCCATCAATTTGGCCGCGCGGAGTTCCGCGTATTCCTTAATTCCGGGCGCTGCGTTCTGATGACGGATTGTCACTTCGATAGGCATAGGTGTCATCCTCCTTGTTGGCCCGCTCAAGGCGGGTTGTTTGTTTGGCTACATTCTGAAATTCTGTCCGAGATAGAGACGGCGCGCCGTCTCGTCCTGCACCAGGAAGTCACTCGACCCCTCACGCAGAATCTGGCCGTCATAAACGAGATAGGCACGGTCCACGATCGACAGCGTCTCGCGGACATTGTGGTCGGTCACGATGATGCCGAGCCCGCGGTTGCGCAGCCCTTTGACGATCTCCTGAATATCATGCACCGCCAGCGGGTCCACCCCGCTGAACGGCTCGTCCAGCATCAAGATCGCCGGCTTGCGCACCAATGCGCGCGCGATCTCAAGCTTGCGCCGCTCGCCGCCGCTCAGCGTGTAGGCACGCTGCCGGGCAACCTTTGTCAAATTCAGACTGGCGAGCAGCTCCTCGGCGCGCGCGTGCCGCTCGGCCTTCGTCAGCTCCATGGTTTCAAGAATCGCCAGCACGTTCTCTTCCACCGTCAGCTTGCGGAAGGTCGACGGCTCCTGCGCCAGATAACCGAGTCCCAGACGCGCCCGGCGATAGACCGGCATACGCGTGATGTCTTGCCCGCGGAACGTGACCGTGCCGTCATTCGGACGCACCAAGCCCACCACCATGTAAAAGGTGGTGGTCTTGCCCGCGCCGTTGGGCCCCAGCAGACCGACGATCTCGCCGCATGAGGCATGCAGCGACACGCCGTTCACGACGGTGCGCGCCCCATACTGCTTCACCAAGCTGTCGGCCTGAATGTCCGGCGTTGCTTCCGCGCCCTGTACAACTGCATCATTCATTCGTGAAATCACATTCCCTACGGGATCAGTTTTTTGGTGTCGGCCTTGTTGAACGTCCCCGGCGGCAGCACCACGCGCCCCGGCGACACCTCCATCCGCTCGTCATCCAGCCAGAACGTGATTCGGTTGCCGGTCACCTCGCCGCCCTCGTCGCCCTGCCGCATCAGGCGGGCGTTGCCGGTCATGACGATCTGGCCCTCTTTCTTGGTGTAAACCGCCTTGTCGCAACTCGCCGAACGGTTGAGGTTGGTGATGCTCACCTTGCCGACCGCCAAGATCTGCTGCACGTCGTTGGTTCCCTCCATGAAAACCAGCAGACGGTCGGAGCGCATCACAAACTGCGCGTCATCCACCACCACATTCTCGTCAAAAAGGATCACGCCCTCTTTGTTGTCAAACTCGATGCGCTCGGCTGTGATCACCGCCTCGCGCGCGGGCGCCTCCTGCCCGTCAGCCTTCGCCGCTTTCGCGCCGGCGTCCTTGGCCGCACCGCCGCCCGCCGCTTCCGGCGTCTGGGCGAACACGCCTGCGGCCGCCAGAAGGCCCGCCGCCACAACACTCATCCTCACCAACCGTTTCATCAGAATCTCCCGAAATTGTTCCGGATGCGATGCGTCCGTATCTCGCACTCGGCCATGATTTTAATATACTCGCCCGCCATTGAAAAGTACATACCGCGCCCTTTGAGCCGATCGCCGTCCTTTTCAACCGTCACCCGGCCGTCGCAGTACCCGTGCCGGGCCTCGCGGTCAAACAGGCATCCCTCGGCCGTCAGCGTGCCGTCCGGACCGCCCTCGGCCGTCAACAACTCCACCACCACGTCTTCAGCAAAAATCATGCCGTCCGCGAAGACCTGCGCCTTTTTCGCGCGCAGCCGCGCCCGGACACGCCCGTCCGCGTGATAGTCCAGCGGCAGCGCGAGGTTCTCGACCGGCGCCGTCATGGCCGCCTTGACCGCCGGCCAGCGCGCGGCCAACGGACGCCACGCGGCGTCGTCGTGCCGGTTGAACCAGCGCGCGACATCAGGGTCTTCGGCCGCGGCCGCCGGCCACGCGACGCATGCCGCGAATGCCGCCAGCGCCGCGCGCCTGATCCTCCGCCTCTGTTCAGCGCACCAAGCCATGAATCGCTCCCAGCGTTTGCCACAGCCGTTTCAAATCCTTGAAGGCCACGGCGTTGGCCTTGTCCGAGAGGGCTTCGGCCGGATTGACGTGCGTCTCCATGAACACACCGTCCACCCCGGTCGCCACCGCCGCGCGCGCCAAAGCCGGCGCCCAGCGCCCGTCGCCCCCGCTCATCTTTCCCGCGCCGCCCGGCCGCTGCACGCTGTGCGTGGCGTCGAACACCACCGGCACACCCAGTTCGCGCATGATCAGCAGGCTGCGCATGTCGGCCACCAGATTGTGATAGCCGAAGCTCGCCCCGCGTTCGGTCAGGATGATCTTGTCATTGCCGGCCGAGCGGATCTTATCGATCACGTTGATCATGTCTTCGGGCGCCAGGAACTGGCCCTTCTTGACGTTGACCACCTTGCCGGTCTCCGCCGCCGCCACCACCAGGTCGGTCTGGCGGCACAGGAACGCCGGAATCTGCAGAATGTCCACGAACTCGGCCGCCACCGCCGCCTGCCCCGGCTCATGGATGTCGGTCAAGACCGGCACCCCGAAACGGTCGCGCACCTCTTTGAGGACCGCCAGACCCTCGGCCAAGCCCGGCCCGCGATAGGAATCCACCGAGGTCCGGTTCGCCTTGTCGAACGACGCCTTGAAAACCAGCGGCACATCCAGCTCGCGCGCGAGCCGCACCAGCCGCGCCGCAAGATCCATCGTGCCGGCCACCGATTCAATCACGCACGGCCCGGCAATGAATGCCAGCCGCTTGCCGCCGAACACGACACCGCCCACTTTGACCTGTTTCACGCTCAATCTCCTGACTCTTGGTTTCCGCTTCCCGTTTTTTGCCTGAGCACCGCCTCAACCGCCGGCACATCCTCCGGCGTGTCAACGCCCACGCCCAGATCTTCGGTCTGAATGACCGCGATGCGCGCGCCCAGATAGAGGGCGCGCAACTGCTCCAGACTCTCGGTCCGTTCCAACAGGCACGGCGGCTCCTGCACGAGCCGCTTCAGAAACGCGCCGCGATAGGCATAGATGCCCAGGTGGCGCAGGTAAAGCCCGGCCGCCAAGTCCGGCTCGCCGTCGCGGCGGCACGGAATCGGCAGCCGCGAGAAGTAGAGCGCCCCGCCGTCGCGCGCCAGCACCACCTTGACCACCGTGCGCGCTTCGAGATCGCGCATCGAACGGATCGGGCAGGCGGCGGTCGCCATGGCCCAGCCGACATCCGCCTTCATGCGCGCGGCCAGCGCGTCGATCAGCGCCGGATCGATCAGCGGCTCGTCCCCCTGAATGTTGATCACGATGTCGTCATCGCCGGGCCGCGCCGCCTCCGCCACCCGGTCGGTGCCGGACGGATGGTCGGCCCGCGTCATCGCCACCTTGGCAAAGCCGGACACCGCGTCCGCGATCCGGACGTCATCCGTGGCGACCACGACCTCATCAAGCGCGGTCGCGCGCCTCGCCGCCTCCACGACCCACTGCACCAACGGTTTCCCGCAAATCGGATACAGGCTTTTGCCCGGAAACCGCGTCGAACCCCAGCGCGACGGGATCACGCCAATCACACGCATGCTATTGTTCCTGTTAGGTTGAAAATCGTGTCTATTTTGTGTGTTCCTTCAACGAGAGTCAAGCTTCGAAGGCTCTTCAAAATCGCTCGGATTGACCCAATCGGCACGCGGTGCCGTCCCCCGCTGCCACTGTTCATAAAAGCCGCGCATGCGTTCATGGGCATGCGGATAGGCATCGAACACATCCCCTTGGCCGAGCGCGCGCGGATCACCCTGCTCCGCCAGCTCCTTGAAGAGCCGCGCCTTGAGCGCCGCCGCGCGGCGGTCCTCCGCGATCCGGTTGACCAGACAATCGGGATCGGCGCTGAGGTCGTACAGCTCTTCGCGGCCGCGCCGGCCGAAGCAGGCTTCCCAGAACCGGCGGCCGGCCGGATCGCCCCGCGCGGCCAGCACCTCGCTCTTGGTGGGACTGCCGTCCACGTCGAGATAGCCGGTCTCGGGATTGCACGCCGGCCAGCGCGAGGGCTCGAAGTTGTGCAGGTAGAGCAGCCCGTCCTGCACGATCCCGCGCACCGGATACCCCGCGTCGTTCGGCCGCCCGATGTCGTTGCGCTCGCGGCCGATCAGCACGCGGTCGCGCGCCGCCACCACGCGGCCGGCACGGTCCGAGGCCAAGATCTCCAGCAGGCTGCGTCCCTGGGCCGGCGCCATGCCGGTCTGCCCCCACGCCACGCCCGCCGCCTCCAGAAAGGTCGGCGCGAGATCGATGAAACTGACATAATCGTCCACCGTCCGCCCCGGCGCGCGGACCTTGCGCGGCCACATCACGGCAAGCGGCAGATGGTTCGAGTCACGATAGGTCTGCCCTTTGCTGTGCGGGAACGGCATGCCGTTGTCGCCCGTCACCACCACCAGTGTGTTCTCGAGCAACCCGCGCCGCTCCAGCGCCTCCAGCATACGGCCCAGATGGCGGTCGAAATGCTCCACTTCGAAGGCGTAGTCGAGCAGGTCATGGCGCACGCGCCCGGTGTCCGGCCAGTACCCCGGAACGCGCGGGATCTGGTCCGTCCGCTTGCCGCCTTTGGCGGCGCCGCTGCCGTACTCGTACCCGCGGTGCGGCTCCGTGCTGCCATACCAGAAACACCAGGGGCGGTCGGCCGGCACCTGCTCCAGGAACGCCTCGAAATTCGCCGCGTAATCATTCTTGCCGATCCCTCCCGCCGGCGGCTCCAGCGTGCGGCGGTTGAACGGCCGTCCCGCCATCTGGCGCAGCCGTCCGGAAGCATCCTTGGCGACACCCGGCGCCCACCCCTTGCCGGTCATGCCGACCTCGTAGCCGCTGACCGCCAGCGCCTCGGCATAGGTCGTGAACTCCGGCGGGAAAAAGCACCAGTGGTTGGCCGCGGCCTTGAGCTGCCACGGGTTGCGACCGGTCAAGATGCTCGCCCGCGACGGCGCGCATTTGGCGGTCGGCGTGTACGCCTGGGTGAAGAGCACGCCCGCGCGCGCCACGCGGTCGAAGGCCGGCGTCTTGACCCAGGCGCAGCCGTACGCCCCCGCATGACCGTACGACCAGTCGTCGGCCAGCGCGAACAGAATGTTGGGGCGCTGCGCGGCCAACGCCGCCTGCACCCCGGCCACAGCCGCAACCGCCATCACCCGTAACCCTCGTGCCATCGGACCGCTCCTTTCCTTTTCGCAACCGCCCGCCCTGAACCTCACGACATATACCCTATCACATCCGCAGGGGCGCGTGCATAGATCGTTTGACAGCCCGGCGGCTGTGCGGTAGTCTACTGCCAACTTCGTTCAGTAAAGGATTCATCGCATGGACATCATTCTCTGCCCGACCGCCGAAGAGGCCAGCCTGCGGGCCGCCGCCCTGATCACCAACGCCGTGCGCGCCCGTCCCGCGACCGTGCTCGGCCTCGCCACCGGCAGCACGCCCCTGCGCCTCTACCAGGCGCTGATCCAGGCCTGCCGCGACGGGCTCGACTTCAGCCGCGTGCGCACCTTCAACCTCGACGAGTATTACGGCGTCGCTCCGGACCATCCGCAGTCCTACCGCCGATTCATGAACGAGCATCTCTTCGACCACCTGAATCTGAACCCGGCGAACACGCGCGTGCCCGACGGCCTGGCGCGTGATGTCGCGGCGCACTGCGCGGCGTATGAGGCGGAGATGCGCGCGGCCGGCGGCGTCGACATCCAGGTGCTCGGCATCGGCAGCGACGGCCACATCGGCTTCAACGAGCCCGGCTCCTCGCTGGCCTCGCGCACCCGGCTCGTGGCGCTCACCCCGCAGACCGTCAGCGACAACGCGCGCTTTTTCGCCACGGTCGACGAAGTGCCGCGCCACGCCATCTCGATGGGCATCGGCACGATTCTGGAAGCGAAGCGCTGCGTCATGCTCTGCTTCGGCGCGAACAAGGCCAAGGCCGTGCGCGCCGCGCTTGAAGGGGGCATCTCGCAGTTCACGCCGGCTTCGGCGTTGCAGATGCATCCCGACACTACGGTCTTCCTGGACGAAGCCGCGGCGGCTGACCTCCAGTTAAAAGAGTACTATCGCTGGAGCGCCGCCAACCAGCCGGCTTGAGCGGCGCGGTCACGGCGTCGGCGCGGGCGCGCGCAGCGCAGTGCCGCCACCGCCGGACATCCGCACAACAGGTCGGAAAAACCTGAAACCCGCCGGACGCGTGAACACGACCGATGCGCTCCCGCTCATGAACGAGAGCGGAACATCGGAGGGTTGCTGCGCGGCCACTGTCTCCCACGTGCCGCCGAGTTCGTTCAAACCCTCGACGGCCAGCCACCCGTTCAAGGGGCCTTGTTTCGCAGCTCCCCCCACTGTCAAAGCCAGCTCCACAAGAATCTCTTCATCACCCAATTCGAACCGGCTCACCGCAAACCCCGCACTGCCAGCGAACCCTGCGGCAGGACGTTCATCCAGAAGCCACGCCGTTGAGAAATCAGCCCACGGTAAAACGCTGAAGTCGGCCGTACCCCATATATTCGTGTGGGCCGCCGCCCACGCCGCATACTCCGGCGCACAGCCCGAGGGTGTGTCCACAGGCAGTGACAAATGAGTAAACCACAGGAACGGGTACCCCACCCCCTCGTCAATGCCCCATACTGTCGAAAAATCCCACCCTGTAAAAGTCGTCCGAAGCCGCATGTCCGCTGTGGACTTGCCCTCTCCGCACGCCGAGGCCTCGCAACCGCTGGCCTGCATATCCCAAAACGAGGCTTCGGAAGCGCGTTCCGCGATGAAATCGTTCTGTCCAACCAAGCCGCCGCCTGCCCCGCCAGCGACCGTTGCCGCCGCGTAGCTTCGCAGCAGCCGTCCGTTCCAACCCACCGCGCCCACCGCACCGCCGGCAAGTCCAGACGCGGAACTGATATGGCCCACCGCGTAGCTATTCGCGATGGTTCCCTCAAGTCGACCGACCAAACCTCCGGCAAACTCGGCCCCCGTCACTGAAGCCTCCGCGAAACAGCGTACGATCCGTCCCCCTCCAAATACTAACCCGGCTAAACTTCCGGCGTCATAGCCGGCCACCGAACACGACGATAAACCAAGATTACGGATCACACATTTTGGTTCAAGCCCTGAGATCAATCCAGCCCACGGGTAATGTGGCGGATTGTTGATGGACAATCCCTTGATCTGATGCGATTGGCCATCGAGCACCCCCCCGTTCGACAGCCTACAAGGAATAAATCCTGCGCCATCGTTCCACGCAGCAGTCGCGGATGCGTCAATGTCGTGAGTTAACCTGTAACACCCGTTTTCTGGATACTCCGCCCCGCTGCCGATGAGCTGCAGCTCCTCGACGGTAACGATGTCGATGGCCGGCGAGAACTCTGCGACGACAGTTTTATGGATGTCCATCGTCACTGTCGTGACCCGCAAGTCCTCATCCGCCACATCGCCGGTCCAGCAGGCCAGCATGACACTGTTGGAAGCGGGCACCGCCGTGAGCATGACTTTCTCTCCGGGCGCATAACGCGCCTTTCGTGGTGACACCTCAACATGCCCGTCGCCTACGGCAACCACATTGAGCCTAAGTCCCTCTCCGGATTCGCGCAAAAACGGATAACTGACCCCCTCTTCGATATCCCACACGTTTTCGAAGTCCCAGTCCACAAAGGTTGAGCGCTGCTTCATCTGCGCGGTCAAACGATTCGGGCCTTCGTTTACAGGCCATTTTCCACCGGTCTCCATGTCCCAATACACGGACACGTCAGGGGAATTTGGCCAGAACAAGTCCGGCGTTAACCCCGGCACATTCCAGTCTGTGATCAGACGTCCAGCAGCATAACATTCCCCCACAAATCCTCCCGACTCCAACTCAGCAGTCACCCACGGAGAATTACCTAACAACCCACCTAAGACACCAGAAGAATTTTCAACTTCCATGACATGCCCGACCGCAAAGCTGCGACGCAACAGGAATGCATAGAACTGACCCACCAGCCCTCCTATCTGATATTCACCTTTCACCGGTCCGGTGGCGAAACATTGGTCAATCCTCGAATCCGACATGCCTGATCCGATCAGGCCTCCAACATAATATGTACCTTCGACCGGTCCCATGGCGTAACAATGCTCAATGAGATTAGTTCCTTCAGCGGCCTTTCCGACAAGCCCTCCGACATAATCCCCCCCGCCAACTCTTCCTGTTGCATAGCATTTGACCAAGCTCCCCGACCGCAGCAAACCGACCAAGCCACCGATATCTCTTCTCTCCCCGCTCACGAAACATTCGGATCCGCACTCCTCCAACCGGCCTCCGTAAACGAACCCTGCAAACCCGCCTACACCAGCACTTCCGGACACCGTTCCGCCCTCAAGCGTAAGCCGCCGGATGATCGCGCCCGCGCCCACCTCCGAGAACAAGCCTATTCCTGCCGATTCTGGTCTGTTGACCGTCAAACCCCGCACAACATGCCCATTCCCGTCGAAGATGCCCGTAAACCGCTGGTAGTAAGATCCGAGCGGGGCAAATCCCGCGCCGTCATTCCATGCCGCGGTAGCCGTAGCGTCGATATCTTGCGCGAGCCGGTATGTGCCGCTCATGTTATTATTGATCGCCTGTAACTCTTCAACCGTCGAGACATCCGTCGCCATCACAAAAACCGCCTCCAGCATGCGGTGTCCGTCCATCGTGACAGTCGTGACAGTCGACAACTGATTAGATGCCCCGCCGTTCCAACGCGCAAACACAAAGCCCGGGGCATCAGACCAGGCGGTCAGCTTCACCACCTCTCCCGGCTGGTAAAACGCCTTCAGCGGATCAATCTCGACGCGCCCCGCCCCGTTCGTCAGCACGGACAAATAGAATGGCGGCGGAAACGCGCGCAGATACGGCGTGCTCCTATCTTCCTCAATCGCCCAAGTGTTCTCGAAATCCCACCCGGCAAAGGTAGCCTGTCTGCGCATGTCGGCTGAGGACCTGCCACCTACGCCCGTTTCTGCATCAGGTGCGACGTAACAGGCTGAACTAGAAGTGCCGGCGGTATCCATATCCCAATATGAGTCGGACATTTCTCCCGAAGGCCACGCACCCCAAACAAAGCCGCCCTTGGAGCCAAACGCTGACACATCGGTCAAGTATGCCGTGGAATAACACTGAGTCACGGTTCCGCCCATGAGTTCGTAGACGACACCCCCAACGTTACCCCCGTATATCTCTCCGGAATCCGGGTCATATCGCGCGGTTACGCAACCCGTTACCGTGCAGCGCTCGATTCGCCCGCTCTCCTGAACACAGACAATGCCTCCGACACGAACACCTCCCATATACGCCGCGACCAGACAATGGCGGATGACACCGCCACAATTGGCGTCCGCAATGGCGCCCGTGTCTCCGCCACTGCCAACGATTCGGCAACCGATCAGGGCGAGATTCTCGACCACGCTGCCCGGGCCGAGGGTCCCAAAAAGACCACCGGAATTCCCCCATTGGCGCAGGGAAAGATTCCGGATCGAGTGCCCGGCACCATCGAAATATCCCATGAACTTGACAACACTGAAGTCATCACCGATACCGCGAAACTTCTCTTCTTCCTCCACCGGCACTGTCTCCGCCACATCGATGTCGTTCATAAGCCGGTAATGCACATTCGAACTTTGCGATACCGTCTCGTCCATCCAGACAAGATGGCCGAGCTGTGAGATCTGGTAAGGGGCTTCAGCCGACCCCTCTCCCGCTGGCTGAAGCGCCATCTGGGCCGTCGTCGACAAAGCCTGAATTGCCATCCAAAATACAATGACACATCGGACGCGCATCGCGTCACCTCCTCTTGGCTTTCACGCGCTTCTCCGCAGCGGGATACGGCAGGACGCCGGTCCGTTCTGCCCAAGCGGACCACTTCGCGGCAAGCCGCCTCACCCTGTCGGGATGACCGGCCGCCAGGTCGCGCAACTCGGAGCGGTCGGCTGACAGGTCGTACAGCTCCCAAGAGCCCTCGCGTCCCTTGCGGACCAGTTTCCAGTCGCCTTCGCGCACGGCGGCGTTGCCCTCGTGCTCCCAGTAGAGCGCGTCCCGCTCGACCGGCCGGCCTTCAAACGCGGGCGCCAGACTGCGGCCCTCCGGCGGCGTACGCTCATCCGGATAGCGCGCCCCCGCCACGTCGATGCACGTCGCCATGATGTCCACAAGATGCCCCGGCGACCGGCACAACGACCCTTTCGCCCGGATGCGCGCCGGCCAGTGCGCGATCAGCGGCGTCGCGATTCCGCCTTCGTGAACCCAGTGCTTGTATTCCCGGAAAGGCGTGTTGCTGACGTTCGCCCACGCCTTGCCGTACGCGATATACGTATCGGCCGGCCCCGGCATCACCTGCCGTCCCATGCGCACCGGATATCCGTCGCGCGTCTGATCCGGCACGCTGCCGCCCCC
>JAQUEX010000410.1 GCA_028684935.1 Kiritimatiellia bacterium
TCGCCGTTCTGACCGACGCCGACGGCAAGGATCACAGCGTCAGCATGCTGCAGCGCTGGCCGGTCAAGCTGCCGATCACCTGCTTCGCGGAGCGGCTCAAGCCGACCGAAACGATGACGACGCGCGTGCGGTCGATCGACACCTTCTTTCCGGTCGCGCTGGGCGGCACCTACTGCATTCCGGGGCCGTTCGGCGCCGGCAAAACCGTGCTGCAGCAGACCACCTCACGTTATGCGGACGTGGACATCGTGGTGCTCGCCGCCTGCGGCGAACGCGCGGGCGAAGTGGTCGAAACCCTGCGCGAATTCCCCGAACTGGAAGACCCTCGCACCGGCAAACCCTTGATGGACCGCACGGTCATCATCTGCAACACCTCGTCGATGCCGGTCGCGGCGCGCGAAGCCTCGGTCTACACGGCGGTAACCCTTGCCGGCTACTACCGGCAGATGGGGTTGAACGTCTTGCTGCTGGCCGACTCCACCTCGCGCTGGGCGCAGGCCCTGCGCGAACTCTCGGGCCGCCTTGAGGAGATTCCCGGCGAGGAGGCCTTCCCGGCCTATCTCGAATCCCTGATCGCCAACTTCTACGAGCGCGCCGGGCTCGTGCGACTCAAAGACGGCTCGATCGGCTCGGTCACGATCGGCGGCACGGTCTCGCCGGCGGGCGGTAACTTCGACGAACCCGTCACCCAGGCCACGCTCAAGGTGGTCGGCGCGTTCCACGGCCTGTCGCGCGCCCGTTCCGACGCACGCCGCTATCCCGCCATCGACCCGCTGGAGAGCTGGAGCAAATACACCAGCATCATCGATAAAAAGCGCGTTGAACAGGTTCGCGCGATCCTGCGCCAAGGCAACGATGTGGCCCAGATGATGAAGGTGGTCGGCGAGGAAGGCACCAGTATTGCCGACTTTATCGCCTATCTGAAAAGCGAGTTTCTCGACGCGGTGTACCTCCAGCAGAACGCCTTCAGCGACATCGACGCCGCCACGCCGGCCGATCGCCAGCGCGAGATGTTCGACGTCGCCGAAAAAGCCCTGCTCGCCGCTTATCCCTTCAAGCAAAAGGACGAGGCGCGCAAGTTCTTCCAGAGCCTGACCCAGACCTGCATCGACTGGAACAACACGCCGCAGAACCAGCCCGATTTCGCAACCCGCCGCGACGAGATTGTCACGCGGATCGAGGAGACCTCCCGCCATGTATAAAGTGTATCACACCATCGACAACCTCGCGGGCAGCGTCATCACGCTGCGCGCGCAGGGGGTTAAGTACCGCGAACTCGCCGAGGTCTCCTCACGGGGCGGCACCTCGCTGGCGCAAGTCATCAAGCTCGACGGCGACACCGTCACGCTGCAAGTCTTCGCCGGCGCGCGCGGCATCGCGACCGACGGCAAGGTGCGCTTTCTGGACGCGCCCATGCGCGTCCCCTTCTCGGATGCGCTGCTCGGACGCGCCTTCACCGGCAGCGCCGTGCCGCGCGATAACGGTCCCGCGCTGACCGACAATCTGATCGACATCGGCACGCCGTCGGTCAACCCGGCCAAGCGCATCATGCCGCGCAACATGGTCCGCACCAACATCCCGATGATCGACGTCTTCAACTCGCTGGTCGAGTCGCAGAAGCTGCCGGTCTTCGCCCGCGCCGGCGAACCCTACAATCCGCTGCTCGCGCGCATCGCGCTGCAGGCCGAGGTCGACATCATCATCCTCGGCGGCATGGGGCTCAAATACGACGACTACCTCGCCTTCCGCGACACGCTGGACGAGAGCGGCGCGCTCTCGCGCACCGTCATGTTCGTGCACACCGCCTCCGACCCGATCGTCGAGTGCATGCTGGTGCCGGACATCTCGCTGGCCGCTGCCGAGCAGTTCGCGCTGCAGGGTAAAAAAGTGCTGGTGCTGCTGACCGACATGACCAGCTTCGCCGATGCGCTCAAAGAGATCGCCATCACCATGGAGCAGATCCCCTCCAACCGCGGCTATCCGGGCGACCTCTACTCGCAGCTCGCCGCGCGGTATGAGAAGGCGGTCGACTTCGAAGGCGCGGGCTCCATCACCATTCTGGCGGTCACCACCATGCCCGGCGACGACGTGACCCATCCGGTCCCTGACAACACCGGCTACATCACCGAGGGACAGTTCTACCTGCGCAACGGCCGCATCGAGCCCTTCGGCTCGCTGAGCCGCCTCAAGCAGCAGGTCAACAAAGACACGCGCGAAGACCACCGCACCATCATGGACGCGATGATCAAGCTCTATGCCTCTTTTAAGGAGACGCAGGAGAAGCAGTCCATGGGGTTCCGCATGAGCGACTGGGACGGCAAACTGCTCAAATACGGCGAGCGGTTTGAAAAGGAGATGATGGACCTCTCGGTCAACATCCCCCTCGAAAAGGCGCTCGACCTGGGCTGGCAGATCCTGGCTGACTGTTTCGAAGCGGGCGAGACCGGCATCCCCTCCAAACTCACGTCGAAGTTCTGGCCCAAGGACGAGAGGGCTGTCAGGCTGTAAATGGCCAAAATCAAACACACCAAGACCGAACTGAAGGCGCAGAGCGACGCGCTCAAGCGCTTCCAGCGTTTTCTGCCGATGCTGCAGCTCAAGAAGCAGCAGTTGCAGGCGGAGATCGCCGCCATCACCGCGCGGATCGACGAGGTGTCGGCGCGCG
>JAQUEX010000411.1 GCA_028684935.1 Kiritimatiellia bacterium
CACGCCCCAGATGCCGCCGGTGCCGAGCAGTTCGCGCACGGCCGCGATGATCAGCAGCACGTAGGCGTAGCCGATGCCGGAGGAGAGGCCGTCGATCAGCGCGGTTTTGGGCGGAGAGGTGAGCGCCACCGCCTCGGCGCGCCCCATGATGATGCAGTTGGTGATGATCAGGCCGACGTAGGGGCCGAGCTGGCGCGAGATGGCCGGTGCATAAGCTTTGAGGTAGATATCGACCAGCATCACCAGGCAGGCGATGACCAGCACCTCCACCATCATGCGGATGCGCGGCGGGATCCACGTGCGCAACAGCGAGAGGGTCAGGTTCGAGAGCGCGGTCACGAAGATCAGCCCGAGGCACATGACCAGCGTGTTTTTGAGCACGTTGGTGACGGCCAGCGTCGAGCAGATGCCGAGCACCTGCACGAAGACGGGGTTCTGCGTGCCGAGGTTCTCTTTGAAGAGGCTCCACTGTTTGGTCGTCATCATGGGGCAGGCTCCTCTGCGGGCCGCGGCAGATCGCGGACCACGCCATTCAGCATGTCGCGGATCGCGGCCGAGGTGACGGTCGCGCCGGTGATGGCATCCAGTTCATCCGTCCGTGTCGAGCGCGTGCCCTCCGGGACCAGCCGGAAGGGGCCGCGCCGTCCGTCGGACTGCGCCAGAAACCACGGCTCGGTGATGCGTGCGCCGAGGCCGGGCGTTTCGTTCTGGTCCAGGATGCGGAGTTGCCGGAAGGCGCCGGTCGCGGGGTTGACGCCGACCACAGCGGTGATCAGGCCCCAGAGCCCGCGCGCCTGTCGGCGGTAGACCACGGTGCGCACCGCGCCGCCGGGCGCGTCGCGCACCAGGAAGCGGCCGGGCGTCGCCGGATCTTCCGTCACCGCGCCGGCGTACCACGCGGCGACCGCCGCCGGATCGGCCGGAACGGGCTGGCCGGCGACCTCCATCACCGCCTGCTGCAGGAAGAGGTCGGCGTTGCGCGCGACCCGTTCCGCCGTGGCCAGCGAGAGCGCGGCGACACAGGTGATCAACACAACCGAAAGCGCGGCCATGAAGCCGACGGCGCGCGCGCCTTCTTTGACGGCGGGGGTCATGGGGCGGCCCTCCGCTGCCGCGCGGCTTGCAGCGCCTTGATGCCGATGTCCATGATCGGCGCAAACATGTTGGCCAGCAGGATCGCGAACATGGTGCCCGCGGGCCAGGCCGAGAAGGAGGCGATCAGGCTCGACATCGCGCCGATGAAGGCGCCGTAGACCCAGCGTCCGGGGTCCGTCTGCGAGGCGGACACCGGGTCGGTCGCGTAGAAAAAGAGGCCGATCACCAGGCTGCCGGCCATCGCGGCGCTCAGCGGGTCGGTGCCGCCGCCGATATTCAGCAGCCAGAAGAGCGTCTGCACGGCGAAGAAACCGAGAAAGCCTGCGGCGACGATGCGGTAGTTGGCGGCCTTTTTCCAGACGATGTAGAGGCCGCACAGGATCGTGAGCGCGGCGCTGGTGCCGCCGATCACACCCGGGCAGATCCCGCTGAAGAGGTCCCAGAGCGAAGGTAGGCTGGCGATGCCGCGCTCGGCCAAGGCCGCCTCGGAAAGCTTGAGCAGCGGGCCCGGCGTGGCGCTGGTGAGCGCGTCCGGCGGCGCGGAGGCCGCGCTCCAGCCCCAGCGCAGCAGGCCGGCGGGGAAGGGGCGGAAGGGCTCGCTCCACTGCGCCGTCATCGCGTTGCCGAAGCTGACATAGATGAAGGCGCGGCCGGTGAGCGCGGGATTGAAGACGTTGCGTCCGAAGCCGCCGTAGACCATTTTGCCGAAGACGATGCCGAAGATGATACCGACGACCGCCATCCAGAAAGGCAGCGCGGGCGGCAGGGAGAAGGTGTAGAGCAGGGCCGAGACGAAGACCGCCGAAGAGACCGGCTCGCGGCGCGGCCGGGTGAAGGCCGCCTCGGCGAGGTACGCGGCGGCGCTGACCGTCAGGGCCAGCGCCGCGACGCGCCAGCCGAAGAGCGCGACCGCAAAAGCCAGCAGCGGCGCGCAGGCGTAGAGCACGTGCCGCATCGGCCGCTGCCAGTTGATCCACTTCACCTGTTGCACCATCTGCCCCTCCGGTGTGCCGGCATCCTTCTTTCCGCATGAACGGCCGCGCTTAGGGCGCAGGCGCGTCGAGTTCGACAATCGTGAGGTTCTTGAACAGGAACTGGCCGCCGCCCGGCACCTCGGCCTGCAGGCAGAGGTTGCCCTTAGCCGGCTCGATGCCATCGCGCGTCCAGGCCTTCTCGCCGTTGAATTCCAATTGGGCGGTCGCGCCTTTCACGGTGAGCTTGAAGTGATTCCATTCGCCTTTTTTGAAAAGGCTGGCGGCCTTCTCGCGGTCGGCGCCGCCGATGGCACCCTCTTGGCCGCGGCGCAGGTTGATCTGGTGCTGTTTGGGCCAGGGGAATTTTTCGCTGACCGGCATGCCGGCGCGGAAGTAGATGCCCGAGTCCCACATGTTGGTGTTAAGCGCTTTCCAGTCGCACTCAAAGACAAAGTCACCATACTGTTTCTCGGCGAGCAGGATGCCATTGCCCGACTTAATCAGGATGGCGCCGTCCACGACCTCGGCCTCGCAGGTGATCGCCTTCCAGCCCTTGAGCGTTTGGCCGTCGAACAGCGACACCGGCTGCTG
>JAQUEX010000099.1 GCA_028684935.1 Kiritimatiellia bacterium
CCGTTCACCTTGGCGTAGCGGATCGTCCCGCCCGGCTTGACATCCACGCTGTCGCCCTTCGCCTTTTCGCCGAGGTGCAGCGTGAAAGGACCGCCGCGCCGCATGTCGCGCGGCGGCACCAGCTCGACCCACCCGAAGGCGGCCCGCCCGAAATCCACCAGCACGCGCCCCTGCGCGTTGGTCACCACGCGCACAGGCTTGACGTGCTTTTGCGTGAGCGGATACCGCAGGGCCGAATCGGCGTTCAGTGCTGGCGCCGTTTTAAAAGCCAGCACGTGCGACCACGGGCCTTCCTTGCCGCGGCTATCCCACACGCGCACCCGCCAACACACTTCGGCATCGGCAGGCAACGCCTTGCCGGCGTAGGCGACATCGAGCGACTGATGGGAATCGACTTTGCCCGAATCCCAAAGATCCGGCTGCCCGGTCTTGAAGAACGCAGTCGCTGAAGCCACCTGAATCTGGTACGCGCGCTGATAATCTCCGGGGCGCGCGTCTTTGAATCCCCACGAAAACTCCGGCGTCGGGTCGGTGACCGCCACCAGCCCCGGCTTGGCCAGCAGTTCGCACATCATCGCGTCCGGTGTCAGCGCCATCGCGCCAGCGGTTGCCGCCACGACCAACCCGCCCACCCACAGCTTCGTCCATTCTCGCATCGTCCAGACCTCCGTTCACAGCGCATCACCCACACGCCGCAACGCGGCATAGTGAAAACTGGATTTTCACACAAACCCCAGCCTCGGACAAGCACAAGTTCAGGGCCGGTCAATCAGGGTTTCGGCCTGCTACGTAAACACAACGGTTTCTTCTTGGCCGATGTGGTCGGCCTCGACAAGACCATCGTCGCCTGCCAAATCGCCAAGAAATTCTTTTTCTCAAACGGTTATCCGGTCCATATCGGCCGGACGCTGATCATCGTTCCGCCTGCCGTACGCGATTCGTGGATTGAAACCATCGCAAAATTCCAGCTTCACAACGTGGACATCGTTTCCAACGGCAGCCTCCATAAAGTTCGCCACCCCGACCGTTACAACCTTGTGATCGTGGACGAGGCCCACAAGTTCCGCAACGATTCGGCCGGCATGTACGACCAGTTGCAGCGTATCTGCAAAACCAAGGTGCGCAACAACTCCGACAATCGCCTCGAACCCAAAAAGGTGATGTTGATCTCGGCCACCCCTCTCAACAACTCTCCGAAAGACATCTATAACCTGCTCCTGCTCTTCCAGGACGGCAAGGAGACTACGCGGGACATCGCCAATTTGCAGGGCTTCTTCGCCGAACGCATGGACGAGTGGAAAGCAGCCCGCGGTACCAAAGGCACGGGGGTCTATAAGGGCACGGTCTATTTCATCAAACGCTGGGTGCCTCGCATCTCCCGGACCACCGACCAGATGGAGCAGGCGGCCCGGTCCGGCAAGCAGAACATCGTGGAGGGAAGCCTTGCCTCAGCCGTCTCCAAAGAGACCGAGGTCAAGCTCACCGGCGTGGCGCTGGCCAGCCTCGGCGAGCTGCTGGAGGACTACCGGGACTTTCTTTACGTCCGCGACCTCGCCGAGTGGACGCCCGAACACCCCTACGCCCGCCGTCTTTCGCAGCTCTGCCGCACATGGGGGGCGTGCAAGCGCGTGCGACCTTTGGACCAAGGCGGAGGAGTATGTACACTCTGAACAATGTGCGATTGCATATATGCACGGAACAGGGGCTGGAGAGCGTCTTCGCATCCTCGCGGCCAAGGTGGGGCAGGCATTCCTGCCTGCCGCTCAGCCAGAAACCGCACTCCCCCCTCCGACTCATCCCCCTCGCAGACAGGCATGTCTGCGCCACCCTCCATCTCTGACCTCTGACCTCTGACCGCTGACCGCTGACCTCTGTCCGCTGACCGCTGATCTCTGTCTCTCTATTTCAGCACCTTGCGCAGGCGCTGCATCGCCTCTTCCACATTCTCGCGGCTGTTGAAGGCGCTGATGCGGATGAAGCCCTGGCCGCAGCGGCCGAAGCCCGCGCCGGGCGTCGTGACCACCTGCGCGCGTTTCAGCAGCTTGTCGAAGAATTTCCATGAGTCCTTGCCGACATTGACCCAGATGTACGGGCTGTTCTCGCCGCCGGTCATCGCAAAGCCGAGGTCGGCCAGCGTGCTCCGGATGAGCGCGGCGTTGCCGAGATAGAAGTCGACCCGCGCGCGCGTCTGCGCCTTGCCCTCCGGCGAATACACGGCCTCGGCCGCACGCTGGATCGGATACGAGACGCCGTTGAACTTGGTGGTGTGGCGGCGGTTCCACATCGGATGCAGAGGCACGGCCTCGCCCTTTTTGGTGTAGGCCATCACCGACTTCGGCACCACCGTGAAGGCGCAGCGCGTGCCGGTGAAACCGGCCGTCTTGGAAAAACTGCGGAACTCGATCGCCACGTCGCGCGCGCCTTCGATCTCGTAGATGCTGTGCGGCAGCGCCGGATCACGGATAAAGGCTTCGTATGCGGCGTCAAACAGGATCAGCGCCTTGTTCGCCTGCGCGTAACGCACCCAGGCGGCGAGCTGCTCGCGCGTGGCGGTCGCGCCGGTGGGGTTGTTCGGAAAGCAGAGGTAGATCAGGTCAACCGGCTGCTCGGGCAACGCGGGCACAAAGCCGTTATCCATGTTGCTGTCGAGATAGACCAGCCCTTTGTAGCGGCCTTTGCCGGCCTTGCCCGTACGCCCCGCCATCACGTTGGTGTCGACGTAGACCGGATACACGGGATCGGGAATGGCGATCGTCACCTTGTCGGCGAAGAGTTCCTGAATGTTCGCGGTGTCGCACTTCGAGCCGTCGCTCACAAACACCTCGTCCGCGTCAATCTGGGCGCCGCGGGCCTGGTAATCGTTCTGCGCGATCGCCTGGCGCAGGAAATCGTAGCCCTGCTCCGGGCCATACCCGCGGAAACTCGCGCGCGCGGCCATCTCGTCCACCGCCGTGTGCAGGGCCGCGATGCAGGCCGGCGGCAGCGGCTCGGTCACATCGCCGATGCCGAGACGGATGACCTTCTTTGCGGGATGTTCGGTCTGATAGGTTTTCACCCGCTTGGCGATTTCTGAAAAAAGATAGGACGATTGCAGCTTGGCGTAATGCTCATTCACTCGGATCATGGTGTGCGTTCCTTTCATTCACGTCAGGGGACGGGCGGCGCCGCCGGCGCGTCGTCGCGAACCGGCGTCAGCACCCAGCGCTTGTTGTACCAAAACCATTGTTCGGGGGCCTGCCGGATGGCGGCGTCGACGTTCGCGAGGACAGTCTGCGTGATGCGGCGGGCGTCCTCTTCTTTGCTCAGCGAGGGATCGGGAAAGATGGCGGGCAGGTGGTCGAAACCGTGACGGGTCCACCCTTCGCGCCGCAGCACCGCCGGAATGACCGGCACGCGGGCGGTGATCGCGAACATCGCCATGCCGCGCCCGACATTGGCGGTCGAGCCGAGAAACGGCACCTTCAGGTCGAGCGTATAGACCCGCACATCCGGCAGGATCGCCAGCACGTTGCCGCCGCGCAGCAGCTTGATGATCTGCTTGAGCGTGCCGCCGCCGCGTTCGAGGATGGTCATGCCCGATTCGCGCTGGCGGTTGATCCATGCGTTCACCAACGGATTCTTCTGTTTGCCGGCGATGCTGAACATCCGGATGCCGTAGCGGTGGCAGGCCCAGCCGGCGAGATCCCAGTTGCCCATGTGCGGCACCGCGATGACGGCGCCCCCGTGTTCCGCGATCAGCGCCTGCACCGCGCCGATGTGGTCGCGGAACGCCGGAATGTGGCGGTCGATCCAGGCGCGGTCGATGCGCGGCGCCCGCATCATCTCCACGATGTTGAACGCCATATTCCGCAAGGACAGCCAGGCGATCCGGCGCACCGCGCGGGCGGGCGTCGCGGCGCCGAACACCTCTCGGATGCGCCGCGCGGTCTCGCGCCGCCGGAAGCGGAAGAGGTGGAAGGCGAGAGCGGCCACGCCCCAGGCCACCGCCAGCGCCGCCCGATACGGCAGCACGGCGAGCAGGCCGGCCACACCGCGCAACGCGCCGTACTCGATGAGATGTTGAATGCGATATCGCATGAAGGGCTGACACCATAGCAAAAGTGCCGGGGTGATTCGAGAGCGGATTTCAGATAGGTCTTGCGCGGCGCGCTGCCGCGCATGTAATCGGTTAGTGACAGGGATGTGCGAAGGTCATGCGTTTCTGGTGAAAAGGGAGCAGAGAGTCGGGAGCGCGGGCGTCCTCGTCCGCAACAACGTGTCTTGCAAAGGGCTGATGCGCACACTTACCTTGAGAATCCAAACCGCGCATCGGAATCGCGGGCGGCCTTTCACAGAGCGGGCGGGGACGCCCGCGCTCCCGACTGTGCTTCGCATCAAACACGCGCCCGACTCGCATACCCCCTGTCACTAACCGATTACGCCGCGCATCGTGTTTCCCGTGGCACAATGTCAGGCCATCGCCTATACTGATCGCGTGTTACACAAACGGATAGTGCGCATATTCTCTTGTGTATGCGGTATAACCTGCCTCGCCGCGGCCACACCCCCTGTTGTGATCTCCGAATTCATGGCCGAAAACAACGGGTTCTGTTACGACGGGTTCGGCAACGCCTCCGACTGGCTGGAATTGCAGAACACCACCAGCCGCGCGATCAACCTCGCTGGCTGGTCGCTCACTGACAACGCGGGCAGCCCGGCCAAATGGCTGCTGCCCGCCGTGACGCTGCCGCCTTGGGGGACCCTCCAGATCTGGGCCTCCAACGCCGATCTGACCGACCCGGCGGGCGAGCTGCACACCAACTTTGCGCTGAGTAAAAACGGAGAATTCCTAGGTCTCTACGATGCTGACCGTATGCCGGTCCACGCCTACAGCCCCAGTTTCCCGACGCAGGTTGAGAACATCGCGTACGGGCTGGCCGTCGCGCTGGTGGACGACACGCGACGGCTGGTTTCCAACACTTCGCCGGTCCGCGCGCACTGTCCGGCTGACGCCGCGCTCGGCACCGTCTGGCGCGGCCAGGCGTTCGATGACGCCGACTGGCTGGCGGGCCGGTTACCGGCCGGCTACGGCACGAAAAATCCCTCATGGGTCTCGCAGGTCAATCTGAGTCTGTTGGGAATCGCCCAAGGCCGGCCCGGCGTCTACCTGCGCATCCCGTTTGAGCTGATGGACGCCCCGGCTGTTCGATCGCTCTCGCTCACCGTGACGTATGACGACGGAGCCGCATTCTATCTGAACAACGGGTTCGCCTTCGCCGCCAACACGCCGTCCCCCGAGACCCTGACGTACGCAAGCTATTCCGCGTCGATATTAGGTGACCCGGCCACCGCTGCGGCGATTGACCTCACCGCCCGCACCAACCTGCTGACCGGCGGCGTCAACATGCTGGCCGTCCACCTCATGAACTGCAACGCGACCAGCAGCGACCTCTTTCTCAAGCCTTCCTTGGATGCGGTCGTCCGCACGCTCTATGCAACAAACGAGCCTTCCTACCTCATTGAAGCCTCTCCCGGCATCCTAAACGGCGACGCTTCGATCCTGCGCCTGCCGCAGACGGTCGCGTTCTCACATCCTGCCGGCATCACCGCAAGCGCTTTCACCCTGACCCTGAGCGGCAGTGCGCCCGGCCAGACTATCCGCTACACGACCCACGGCGCGGTGCCCGAGCTCGGCAACAGCCTGCTTTACAGTGCGCCGCTGCCGGTCTCCTCCTCGCTGCATGTCCGCGCCCGCGTGTTCGACGCGCTCGGGCGCAGCGGCAATCCCACGACCGCCATGTACACCTTCCACGCCTCCGATTCCGCCACGCTGGCCTTCACCAGCGGCCTGCCGATCCTCGTGCTGCGCGAGAACGACCCGCTCCGCACCGGCATCCCCACCGTTGAATCGTCGATCTACACCGCCTGCTCCGCCCACCTGATCGAGCCCGTCAACGGCAGCGCCGCGTTGACCGGCCCAGCCACACTGACCCGCCGCGCCGGCATCCATGTGCGCGGTTCTTCATCCGCCGGCTTTCCCAAAAAGCCCTACGCGCTTACCTTCTGGGGCGAAAACGACGACGACCAGAAGGTCGGCATCGCAGGCTTCCCGGACGGCTCGGATTATGCGTTGATCAGTTGCTGGAATTACGACCGCACCTATCTGCACGACGCCTTCCTGTTTGATCTTTCACGCCAGCTCGGCCGCTACGCCCCGCGCACGCGCTGGGTGGAGCTCTTCCTCATCGGCAACGAAACCGCCAACCTGTCGGCCGCCAATTACCACGGGCTCTATGTGTTGGAGGAGCGCATTCGCGTCGGTAACGACCGCCTGCCGATCGACGGCATCGTGACGCCGGGAGACACGGCGCTGCCGGCCCTCTCCGGCAGCTATCTGTTTAAAGCGGACCGCAACGACGCCGACGAGTTTTACTGGCGCACCGCGCGCAACTTCCCCAACAGCACCGGACGCTACATGGTCCTTGACCGGCCCAAACTCGCCGAGGTCCAGCCCGCGCAGAGCCTCTACATCATCCAAGCCTTCAATGATTTCGAGGACACGGTTTACGGTACCGACCCCATGCACCCCGACACCGGCGTCGGCCGCTGCATCGACCTGTTGTCATGGGCCGACTTCCACATCATGAAGACCTACTCGATGGATGTGGACATCTTCACGCTCAGCTCCTACTTCCACAAAGACCGCGGCGGCAAGATCATGGCCGGGCCGGTCTGGGATTTCGACCGCTCGCTGGGGCCTTATGGCTATGCGGAAAGTTCCTACCCCAACGTCAAACGCTGGGACGCGTGGACCTTCGCCTCGGAACCGTTCACCCGTAACGATTTCTGGGGCCGCCTGCACGCCCAGCCCGCTTTCCAGCGTCTCTACTGGGACCGCTGGTTCGCGCTGCGCCGGGGCGCATTCTCCAACACCAATCTGGCGGCCACGATCGCCCGGCTGCACGCGCAGCTTCCCGAGGCGGCGGCCACGCGCGACTACGTAAAGTGGGGGCAGTGGCCCACGAACGACGCCTTCGGCCGCACCCATTCCGGCGAGGTCGCCTGGATGACTTGGTTCGCCACCAACCATGCCACGTGGATCGACCAGAACTTCACGCAGAAGTGTGCCGTGCTGCGCGCGCCGGCGCTCAATCCGGCATGCCGCATCCTGCCGGCCGGCGAGCCGCTGACCGTGACGCTCACGGCGTCCGAGGGCGACCTCGTTTACTACACGCTGGACGGCAGCGACCCCGTGCTCTGGAACAACTTGCCCGCCCCGAAGGCGCGTGCGTGCCGCCCCGGCATGTCGGTGCAACTCACCGACTCCGCCATGCTCTTCGCCCGCGCCACCAGCAGCGCGCGCAACACCTGGAGTCTTGCTGCACGGGCGGAGTACCTGCTGGGCGGCCGCCGCGCCCGCCCCGGCGACATCCTGATCAGCGAGATCCACTATCATCCACGCGTTGACGCGACCGACCCGCAGTCGGAGTGGCTCGACCGCGGCTACGAGTTCGTTGAGCTGGTCAACGTCGCCGGCTGCGACATCAGCCTGGCGGGGTGCCGCTTCCCGCAAGGCCAGCCCGCGCACGAGCTTATCTTGGACGGACCCATCCTCAAACCCGGTGAACATGCGGTCCTCGCCCGTCATGAGGAGGCGTTCCGGCACCGCTACGGCAGCGCGGTCACGCCTGTCGCCTGCTGGACCTACGGCGGACTTGCCGACAGCGGCGAGAGTCTGACGCTCTTAGATGCGCAGGGACGAGTGATGGATACGGTCGCGTACGGCACCCGGGACGAGTGGCCCCGTTCGGCGGACGGCGGCGGCGACTCGCTCAACCGCGCGGATTTCAAGCCTTTCGCGCCCAGCCGCTGGCAGGCAGGCGTTCCGACCCCGGGGCGCGGCGGATACTCAGAATGGTTCGGCTTTCGCGGGCTCACGTCGCTCGACGGCGACGCGGACGGTGACGGCGTGCCGAATCTGGTTGAGTACTACACCGGCGCCGACCCGCTGGATCCCGCGGACGGCGGACGCTCCTCCATGCAGGGCTTTACGGCGAACGGCGCAGGCGTGAGCGTCTCCTATTATCAGGCTTACGACCGCCCCGACGCTTGGGCCTCGCTTAAAGAGTCCGCCGATCTGCTCGAGTGGTATGACACCGACAGCCGTTACCTGCGCTGCATGGACACCGGCAACGGCTATCTGTGGACCGTGGAAATCCCGGCCGAGGAACAGGAGGATTATCCGCGCCGCTTCTTCCGGCTGACGGTGTGGCCCGCTACGGCTTCACAAAGCGGCGGCACCTTACCTTCGCCTCTTTCAGCAACTGTTCAGTCTGGGCCGTAAAGGCATAGTCACCGCCGTAAACCACCTCGCGGATGCCGGCGTTGATGATCATCTTGGCGCACGTCAGGCAGGGGCTGATCGTCACGTAGAGTGTGGCACCGGCCAGGCGGGTACCGTGATAGGCAGCCTGGCAGATGGCGTTCTGCTCGGCATGGACGCAGATGCACTCTTCCAGACTGCTGCCCGAGGGCGCCGTGCCCGCGCATCGCGGGCAGCCGCCCTCGAAACAGTTTTTGACCCCGCGCGGCGTGCCGTTGTATCCCGTCGATATGATGCGGTTCTCCGACACGACGACGGCCGCGACCTTGCGCCGTGAGCAGTTGGCACGTGTCGCGACAACATGTGCGATCTCCATAAAATAGGTGTCCCAATCCGGACGCGGATCAACACGCTTCTTCTTTGCTGGCATGGACGACATCTCCTTTAAAGGGTTTCACTATACCACACCGACGGGCCGCACTGTCCAGCTTCGCACCGACATTTTTACTCGCTTCCGGTCTGATCGCATATTACAGTGTCCACCATACGCAACGTTGCGGAGGTTCTCATGGTCATCGATGTCCACGTTCACACCTTCCCGGACGATATGGCGGCCCGGGCGCTTGAAAAACTTGTCGCAAAAGCGGATCGCGCGATCGCTCCCGTCGCGGACGGCACGGTCACAGGCTTGCTGGACCAGATGCGCGCCCATGCGATCGACTATGCCGTGGTCTGCCCCATCGCCACCCGGCCCGCGCACTTTGACGGCATCCTGGCCGAGGCCCTCGCGCTGCGCGACGGCGAGCGTGGTGCCGAGGCCGCGCGCCACCTGATCCCTTTCGCCTCGGTGCATCCGGCTGACGACGCGCGCTTCGCCCACCTGCAACAGGTGGCGGAGCGCGGGATACGCGGCATCAAGATCCACCCCTACTACCAGCCCTGCGTGCTGGACGCGCCGGACATGCTGGAGTATTTCCGGTGCTGCCGGGATCTTGGACTGATCGTTCAGTGCCACTGCGGGTTTGACATCGGCTTCCCGTTCGACCCCGTGTGTAATCCCGAGCGCATCGCCCGGGTGCTATACGACGTGCCGGGTTTGCGCCTGATCGCGGCGCACCTCGGCGGCTGGCGTCAATGGGAGGAAAGCCTGGTCCATCTCGTGGGGAAAGACCTGTATCTCGACACCTCGATCCTGGCCATGAATGCCACGGAAGAGGCCCCGCAACGCGTTCTGCGCGAACACCCGGCTGACCGCCTGCTGTTCGCCACCGACTGGCCGTGGCTGAGTTTCGGCGACGGCATCGACTTTGTCCGCTCCGCCCGGCTGGGCGCGGCACGTGAACGCGCCGTGCTGGGCGGCAACGCCGCACACCTGCTGGGCATCAGCGTGCCGGCACCGTGGTGATGCTGCCCTGCTGCGCCGGCCGCTCACGCTGACACGCCGCTCGGTGTTCAGCCCGGCTGCGCCTGGCGCAACTTGTAAATGCGTTCCATGCGGGTCGCGATGTCTTCAAAGCTGATGTCCGCCCCATAGACATCTTTGTAGTAACCAAAGGCCTTCTCGATGTCACCGGCCTCTTCAGCCAGCTTGCCGAGCGCGAACACCACCTTCTTCTTGAGCTCGTCCATGATCGGCAACTGTTCGTTGGCGGTCTCCAACTGCATGATAGCCATGTCGCGCTGTCCCTTGCCCGCGAAGCACATCGCCAAATAGTAGAGCGATTCGATCCGCTCTTTCGGGCTGCGCTGCGAAAGTTGGAACTGGCCGATCGCGTCGTCGTGATACCCGTATTTGAAGTACTGCAAACCGAGTTCATAGCGCAGCTTGAGGTCGTTCGGGTAACGCTGCACGCGCGCACTCAGGTCGTCGAAGATGAACTGGTTCATCTCGGTTTCCACATCGGCCGCGCCGGCTGCGTCGCCGGCCGCCTTGAGGGCGTCGATCTTCGCTTCAAAGGCCGAGATGCGGGTGGTCGTGATCGCGCGATCCAGTTCAGGGTCGGCGGCATTGACGCCGCGGGCCGATTCGAGGACTTCCACCGCCTCTTCAAACCGCTTGTTCTGGGAAAGCAGCCGCGCCAGCGCGCGATAGTAGTTGAGGTTGTTCGGTTCCTGCTCGATGCGGGCGCGCGCCTCTTCGATCAGAGCATCCGCATCCGAACCGGCGACGACCGCCTTGGCCTGCATATCCAGTTTCTTCGCCTGATCCTTGTTGGCGATCAGGTCGCGGTACGCGTCCTTCTTGCCCGCCGCCTCTTCCCAGCCGGCCGCCATGGTCACGCGCGCCTCGGCATCCTTGAGCTGTTTGAAGATCACCTGGTCATTGGGCAGGTACGCGTTCAACTTCACATAGGCGTCGCGTGCCTTGGCGTAGTCGCCGACCGCCATGTAATAGTCTGCCACCCGCCGCAACAACTGCATGTCGTCCGGATTGTTTTCATAAGCCGCCTCGACGGTGAACAATGCGGCCTCTGGATGGCCGGACGCTTCGGCGACCTCCACCGCAAGCTCAACATTCTGAGAGTGCAGCGGATTCATCGTCAGCAGCTTTTCACATTCGAAAAGGGCCGACTCTTTTTTTCCGGCTTTCAGCAGGCCCGCAATCTTCATGCGCATCATGGCCGCACTGATTTCCTGCATCTTCGCAGACAGACCGCTCTTTTTCTCTTTGCGGTACTTTGCGATCTGCGTGGCGCGAAGCACTTTCCGTGCCCGGGAGAAACCGGGAGAAAGCGACACGCACTGCATCAGCAGGTCAATCGCGATGTCGT
>JAQUEX010000412.1 GCA_028684935.1 Kiritimatiellia bacterium
GCCGTAGCTGAAACTCGAACCGCTTCCGGAGGTCACGATGCCGCCGGGCGGCCCCAAGCCGCCGCCCCGCGAAGCGCCGCGCGTCCAACCCCGCGCCGGAAACGGTGAAGCAATGGACCGGCGACTTTCTCATCCGCTCGCGCGATGACGGGCGCACATGGAGCAAACCCGAGAAACTGTCGAACTACGCCCAGACCCCGCACGGGCCCATCCTCCTCAGGGACGGCACCCTGTTGCAGATCGGGCGCACGTCTTCCGTTGTGGAAGGCAACGCCAATGGACGCTTCGCCAAGACGATCATCAGGGTATCCAGGTCAAGAGACGCCGGCCGCACCTGGGAGGTCCTCTGTCCGGAGATCCCGGCCGCGCCCGGTGAGAATGACGCACCCAGCATGTTCCATGAGCCGCACGCCGTCGAGCTGGCCGACGGCACGCTGGTCGGGCTCGTGCGGTATCATGGCGACGACCATTGCATGCGCGCGACGCGGTCCGTAGATGGCGGCAAAACGTGGACGACGATGGAGAAGACGCCGATGGTCGGCCTGCCGCCGCATTTGATCGCGTTGCCGGACGGGAAACTCGTGAACGTCTACGGACGCAGGATCGCGCAATTCGGCTACGGGGAATTCGCCTGCATCTCGGATGACGGCGGCAAGACCTGGGATGCCGCAAACGAGATCATGCTCCAGCCTTCCTCCAACGACGACCTCGGGTATCCGGCATCCTGTCTGCTGCCGGACGGCGACCTCCTCACCGTCTACTACCAGAAACGCGCGCCCAAGGAGAAGACCGTTCTCATGGCCACAAGATGGCGCGTAACACGATAACGACGTGCCCCAGGGTTCAAAACACAACCAGGATAAGGAGTGCACAATGAAACAACTGTTGCTAAGCGTGGCCTGCGGCACGCTCATGTCGGTTGAAGCCGTCACGTTGCCGGATCCTTTGATCTGGTGGACAATGGATGAAACGGCGGCCGGGAAAATCGCCGACGCGAGCGGAAACGGACACGATCTGACGCTCGGCCCCGGCCTGTCATTGGTTGAAAGCCGTATCTCGGGCAAGGCGCTTGCCTCCGACGGAACGACGAACACATGGGCCACGTTCTCATGTCCGGCCCTCACGAGCCGCACGATATCGTTTTGGTTATACCGTAATCCGGCGGACAATGACGCGTCAATCACGAGCGCGGAAAACAAGTATCCCTACATCTTCAATGGCCTGTCGGGCATGAGTCTCATGTTCGAGGGCACAACGGAGAGTTTCCGGCAAAGCGTGGGCCTGACGGGGGCGGCACCCTTTACCTTCTCAGGTCCGATCCGGACATGGTGGAGCCACCATGCGATCACGCTTGAAGATACCGGTGCGAAGGACGGTGCCACGGGCGGCGCCATCTGTCAATGGAACTACTACCGCAACGGCGGGCTGGTTTTCGCCAAGACCAATCTCGTCGCCACCGGTTCAATCGAGGTCGCCAATCCTGCCGTCGTCTTCATGAATCAGGGCACGTCAGGCGCGAAGCGTCCTGTTTGGGGGCAGATCGATGAGTTCCGCGTGTTCGGCACGGCACTCTCGGCCGAGCAGGTCAGCGCAGAATTCCGGCGCCCGCTCGATGCGCGCGACCCCAAACTGATCGGCCGCTGGAGCATGAACGACGTGACGGTCCATGGCGACGCCTCCCGCACTGTGGCTGAAGAGACCGGGCTTTCCAGTGACCTCCTGCTCGGCCCGGCCGTGCAGCATGTGGACGCGCCCACCGGCAAGGGGCTCTATTTCGACGGCACGTCGTCATCCTGGGCCTATGCCGCCACGAACAATTTTCAGGCGCTGCTCGACACGACGATCACGATGTGGATCAACATCCCCGTCGAGGCGGAAACGCTCAATCAACTGGGCGTCGATCCTCACGCCCGATGCGGCGGTGACGGCAGTGACGCTGCCCGCAGAGGGGACGTACGTCTTCCGCGCGACTGTCGCGGGGGCGCTTCGCGCGAACACTGACGATGTCGCCGTGACGCGGATTGCGGCGCCGGCGGAGAACGCAACGCCGACTGCGGGGCTTGCCGAGACGGCAGCCGGCACGCTGCCGGAGCCGATCCCGCTCGCGGCATCCGTTGCCGATGCCGATTCGCAGCCGGGCGCGCTCCGCGTGAAATGGGCCCGCGTGTCGGGGCCGGGCGGCGTGTGGTTCGAACCGCCCTTCTCCGTATCGACGCGCGCGACATTCACCGTAGCCGGGACGTACGTGCTCGCCTGCACGGCCTCGGATGGCGACCGTGAGGCAACCGCGCAGACCACGGTGGCCGTCTCGGCGGATGCCGCGTCGCCGGGTTTGACGAACGGCCTGATCATGAGCGTCACGGGCGACGAAGGCTCCCCGCGCCGCGAGGGCGTTTCCGGGAACCTGTGCGTGGATAACGCCAATTACAGCACAACGTTTTATGCAGACGGCAAAGTCGGATACGGGTTTAAAGCGACGGGGGCGCGCGCCTATTTTTCGACAGGCATGCAAATGCCGGAAACGGCCGCGAATACGGTCTGGGGCTATTTCCCTGACGGAGAGGGCAAGGAGCTGTCGCGTACCTTCCCGGGAATCGTTGATGAGGTGCGCGTGTGGAACCGTAAACTTTCGCCAGCCGAAATCC
>JAQUEX010000413.1 GCA_028684935.1 Kiritimatiellia bacterium
TTCGAGGCGGACTTCCAGAAGTTCCGCGGCTATGCCGTGCGTCCCTGGATGCCGGTGCTGGCGGGCTTCCGCGTGCAGGGCGACGAACAGACCGCGCGCTTCGTGACCGACTACCGCCGCACGCGCAACGAGTGCTTCCTTCACAACTTCTACGGCACCATGGTGCGCCTCTCGCATCAGCACGGCATTCAGTGGCACTCCGAATCAGGCGGGCCCTGGAACCGCACGCCGGCCGTTTTCGGCGAGACCGACCAGCTCGCGTTCCTGGGCGTCAACGACATGCCGCAGGGCGAATTCTGGTACACCGGCGCGAACGACCGGCGCGGACGGCAGCTCAGTCGTCCGCAGGCCATCACCGCGCACATCTACGGACGCCGGCTCGCGGCGGCCGAAGCCTTCACCCACATGGTGCGCCACTGGACCCCTTACCCTGCGATTCTCAAGCGCTGCGGCGACGAGAGCTTCATCGACGGCGTCAACCATCTGATCTGGCACACCTTCACCTGCTCGCCTCAAGCCTTCGGCAAGCCCGGCATCGAATACTTCGCCGGCACGCACATCAATCCCAATGTCACCTGGTTTGAACAGGCCGCGCCCTTCATCACCTACCTTGGCCGCTGCCAGCACCTGCTGCAACGCGGCCTCTTCGTGGCAGACGTCGCGGCGTATGTGGGCGACCTGCCGTATCAGCACTGGGGACGCTACACCACCAACTGGAACGCCAGCGCCACGCTCGCCCTGCCGACCGGCTACGGGTACGACATCCTCAACAACGAGGTGCTGCTCACGCGCGCATCGGTCAAGAACGGCCGGATCACGCTGCCCGACGGCATGAGCTACGGCCTGCTCGCGGTCGATTTCGACGACGAGCGCGCCACCCCGGCCGCGCTGCGCAAGATCGCCGAGCTGCGGCAAGCCGGCGCGACGGTCGTTTTCGGCGCGCGCCGACCCACGCGCGTGGCCGGACAGGGAGGCGGCGATGACGAGGTCAAGCGCCTGGCCGCCGCGCTGTGGGGAGAGGCCGCCGCACCCGCCGCAAACGTGGCCGACGCGCTGAAGGCGCTGAAGCTCGCGCCCGACTTCGAAGGCCCGTTCGAGTACACCCACCGGCGCGACGCCGACACCGACATCTACTTTCTGCTGGGCAGCGGCCAGGCCGCCTGCACCTTCCGCGTCAGCGGCCGGCAGCCCGAGCTGTGGGATGCGGTGCGCGGCACGATCAAGGCCGTGCCCTTCGAGACCACGCCCGACGGCCGCACGCGTCTGACGCTCGACCTGCCTGAGCACGGCTCGACTTTCGTGGTGTTTAGAGAGGGGAACGCTCAACGCTCAACGCTCAAACCTGAAACCAGAAACCTGAAACCAGAAACCCTCTCAGGCCCGTGGGAGGTGACGTTCCAGTCCGGGCGCGGCGCGCCCGCAAAGGCGGTGTTCGACTCGCTGATCGACTGGACCGCGCACAGCGATCCCGGCATCAAGTCCTTCTCGGGGACCGCCACCTACCGCAAGACCTTCGAGGTCACCGCCGGGCAGGCCGGGCGGGCGGCCGTGCTGGATCTCGGCACGGTGGCGGCGCTCGCGCAGGTGCGGCTGAACGGCAAAGATCTCGGTGTGGTCTGGACCGCGCCGTGGCAGGTCGAGCTGACCGGTGCGCTGAAGGCCGGCGCCAACGCGCTGGAGATCGAAGTCACCAACCCGTGGGCCAACCGTCTGGTCGGCGATGCCGCCCTGCCGCCGGAGCAGCGCGTGACGAAGAGCAACATGGCCCTGCGCAACGGTCCCCGCAAAGGCGGCGACTACACGCTGCGGCCCTTCGCCGGCTTCTCCTCCGAAGACGCGCTCCAGCCCTCGGGCCTGAAGGGACCGGTGACCCTCTCGTTCTCTGCCCCGTAAGGCAAGACACGTCCCAACGCAACACGTGTCCTCACTTCGGGCACGAAAGCCGTGAACCCACATATCATGACAAGTGGATTCACGGCTTTCGCTTGACAGTCCTCCCGCTTAACCCTTACGGTACGCTTCATCATGGAGACGGACCGTTGAGAAGGAGGAGGAATCGCGTGATGCTGTTTTCCAAGAGCGTGTTTGCCGGGGGTTGCGCCATCTTGGCCGCCGGGCTCGTGTCGGCGCAGAGCGAGGCGTTTCAGGCCAGCCTGACGCCGGAGCATGCGTTGCACAGCCGCGACACGCGCATCGAGGGCGTGGCCCTCAGCGTGTGGGGCGAAAATCCGCAGAGCGCGCTCGCGATCGGCTTTGTCAACGGCTCCACCGGCCTCAGCCGTGGCCTCAGCTTCGGCCTCGTGAACTACGCCGAGACCTATTCCGGCGCGCAATGGTCGTTGGTCAATTTCGCGCACGCCGACATGAGCGGCTGGCAGGGCGGCCCGGTCTTCGGCCTGATCGTGAGCGCGCTCAACTACTGCGGCGGCAACATGAACGGCCTGCAGACCGGCTTGGTGAATCTGTCCGGCGGCATGTCCGGCGTGCAGGTCGGCGTGGTCAATTACGCGCAGCGCATGGAGGCCGGCCTGCAGGTCGGCCTGGTCAACCTGATCGGCAACACCGGCGGCTGGTTCACGAACTGGCCGAATGAGGTCGCGCCCTGCATGGTTCTCGCGAACTGGAAATTTTGAGTGA
>JAQUEX010000414.1 GCA_028684935.1 Kiritimatiellia bacterium
ACGGCGACCTGGCCAACACGATCCGCATCCAGTACGGCGGCAGCATGAAACCCGAGAACGCCCAAGAGCTGATGAGCCAGCCCGACATCGACGGCGGCCTGATCGGCGGCGCCGCGCTCAAGGCCGACTCATTCGCAGCGATCGTCAAGGCGGGCGAGTAGCCCCGCAGCACACCACGCGGGAAGGGGCAAGCGTTTGCTTGCCCGGGACGAGCGGACGCTCGTCCCTCCCGTTGGGGCGTCGTGGTCACGACGCCGGATTTCGAGGGAATCGAGAGAATCGAAAGATTCGATTGAATCGATTCCCTCGATTTTTTTCGATTCTCTCGAACGGCCAAAAGCTCCCTCACTGCCCGGCTTCCGTATCCCGCACGCCCTAAAACTCGGGATACCCCATGGTGCCGCAGGGAGACTCACGGCGCCACTTTCCGGACTCGGTAGAAGCGAGTGGTCTGCCCCGTCTGCGTGTCGCGGTACTGCAGCACGCCGTTTGTGACCGCCGTCTGGCGACTCGCGCCGAACTCGCCACCGTTGTCCGGCGCGTTTTCCCAAGGCCCCGCCAGCGATGCGGCCGCCTCCACCTGATACACACTCCCGGCTTTGGCGTTCCACGTCACGTTCATCACGTAGGCGTCAGTCCCGTCCGCCGCCACGATCTTGAAGACGTCCGTCGCGCTGTTGGGGTCGGTGCCTGCGGCCAGTTCGTTCGCATCTTCCGCGCCGTCGCCGTCGCTGTCTCTGAGCAGCGGGTTCGTGCCGTGCGTGTTCACTTCGGCGAAATCGCCGAGCCCGTCCCCGTCCGTGTCCGTCAAATCGGACCGCGTGCCGAGCCGCTGCTCCTCGCCGTCCAGCAGCCCGTCGCCGTCCGAGTCGAGGCTGGTCATCACCTGCACCGCCGCCGTGTTGTTCGCCTCCTCGATCTCGTCCACCCCGTTGGTTGGATCGACCGCGATGTAGACCACCTCGAACGCCGAGGTGAAGACCGTCCCGGACATGTCCCAGCGGAAGCCCGCGTCGTACACGCCGTTCGTGCCGAAAACCAGCGCACCCAGCGTGTCGGCCGCCAGCAGCTCGCCCTCCGGCGCCCCGCGCCGGAAGGTCACCTGCGTGCCTTCCGCCACCGGCACGGCGCCCTCGTTCATCACGCTGGCGCTGAGCAGCCGAACGTGAGTCGTCTCGTTCATCGCGGACGCGCCCTCCACCGACAGGTCGGGCATCAGCGCGGCCAGTGTGGCCGTATTGTTCGCCCGGTTGCGGTCGTCGGTCTCCAGCCCCGGGTCGGCCACCGCATGGAGCACCACGTTGCTGAGCGCCTCGGGAATCGTCCACGTCACGGTCACCACCTCGGACGTGCCGCCCAAAACCTGCGCCACGCGCTGCGTCTCCCCGAGCAGTGCGCCACCTGCCGCCGGGTCGCCCGCATACACGCACACCGCCAGATTCGTCACCTGAAGGTCGCCGCGGTTTTCGACAGTCACATGAACCTGCACAACCCCGCCGAAATCAACCGCGTTCGTCGAGAGCGCGATGCCGTATATGCCGATCGCCGGATCAGAGCCCACCGGATGATCCAGCACGCACAAATCCGCAGCCCCGAAGACCGGCACGCCGTTCGTGTCCTGTTCCACCGCCACCTTGGTGTAGGCCAGGCGCAGCCGCCCGTCCGCGCCGAACGCGCCGCTGAAGCCGCGCTCCAGCGAAGCATCCTCCAGCAGCCGCACGCCCTTGCTCCACACGCCCTGATTCGGATCGTAGTTCAGAATGTGCGGATCGGGGGCGGCCACCCCCTTCGCCCCGGCGTCCTGCCACACGACCCCCAACTGCCCGTCCGGCCCGGTCATCAGCTTGAAATCCTGCGCCGCGCTGCCGATCCCGACCTCGCCCGCCACCGCCTGGTCCGCCAGAGCCAGCCCCTTGGCTGACACGATCTTGCCGTCCCGGTACCACACCACCAGCAGCGAACCGTCGGGCCGATACCGCACATACGGCCGGGTGTCCTGTACACCGTCGCTCGTCAGCCGCACGCACGGCCCCCACTGGCTGCCGTTGAACGCGTAGCCGTACAGTTCCTGATCGCCCTGCGTCGCGAGGTCGCCGTCCCCGTCCATGGAAAAGACCAGCGTGGCCTGCGCACCGTTGTAGGCCAGATCGAGATAGGTGATCGTCCCCAGATTCACCGCCACATAGTCCTCCTCCGACCACGCATCGCCCTGCCGTTGCGAGAAGAGAATACGGTTGGGTTCGTCCGGCGTGCCCGTGGGGTTCTGATTGCGGTTGCGGATCCACGCGGCCATCGCGCTCCCGTCCACCGCCGCCGACAGGGCAGGGCTGTGGTCCAGATAGCTGTTCGCCGTCAGATTCCGGCAGGCCCAGACGCCCGTCACGGGATTCCGCTCGCCGACCGCGATCTCCAGACCGGACAGTGCCTCGCCGAGCGACGCCCCGTTGGTCAGCGCCGCCCTCCCGTTCGCCCATGCGACCAGCAGCGTGCCATCCGGCAGCGCTGCCCCCTGCGGCGCGAAATCGCCCGTGCCGTCGTCCCAGACCGCAACCGGTTCCGACCACCCCTCACCCGCGTTGAAGACGTCCACCAGCTCCGTACGGTTCTCCGCCAACCGCCCCGCGTTGTCCCGCA
>JAQUEX010000415.1 GCA_028684935.1 Kiritimatiellia bacterium
TTCGCCAATCTGGTCGCGCCGCTGATGGTCGTGATGTTCGTGGTTTTCGGCGTGATCGGCTTCCGCAAGATGGGCGTGACCGGGCTCGACACCTTCTGGGAGGTCGCCTCGACGCGCATCTGGACCGGCGGCGCGCCGCAGCCGGGGCAGATGAAGTTCACGTTCTGGCATGTGATGTTCTTCGCCTGGTTCTGCAACATGGTCTGGCACATCGGCATGGCCGACCTCTCGCTCTTCCGCTTCGCCCGCAAGCCGTGGTACGCGCTCTCCTCGGCCGCAGGGATGTATCTCGGGCACTTCATGGCGTGGATCGCAGCCTCGACGCTCTACGCGGTTCAGCTCCAGGCGGATCCGGCCAACACCGCCGTGCTGCCCGGGCCGCTGGCCTACAACGCCTGCGGCGCGCTGGGCCTGCTGGTCGTCGTGATCGCCGGCTGGACCACGGCCAACCCCACGCTCTACCGCGCGGGCCTCGCCTTTCAGGCGCTGGTGCCCAAGGCCTCGCGCGCCAAGGTCACGCTGCTCACCGGCCTGGCGGCCAGCGTCACGGCGGTCTTCCCGGTGGTGATCATGAAGCTGCTGGGGTTCGTGGCGCTGTGGGGCATGATCCTGATGCCGATGGGCGCGGTGATCTTCGCGGACTACTGGCTGCTGCCGCGCTTCGGCCTGCGGCGGTTTATCGCCGAGCACGCGCGGCTGACGGTGAACTGGGCGGCGGGCGCGGCCTGGCTGGCCAGCGTCCTCTTCTGCGTCGGGCTGCTGGCGGCCTTCGGTGCGGACAAGATCTTTTTCGTCAGCCTGCCCGGCTGGTTCGTCGCGGTGCTCGTCTATGTGGTCCTCAGCCGCCGCCTTCAGCGCCTCCTGCCTATGAGCGTTTAGAGTTCAGAAATCAGCGGTCAGAGATCAGAGTCCCCAAGAAAAAAGACACGGATACGGACTATCCACACACAGCATAGGGAGGGACGAGCGTCTGCTCGTCCAGGGCAAGCCGACGCTTGCCCCTCCCGTGTGTTTATGCCCGTCTTGGAGTTTTTTTGCGGTGGTAGGCATAACCTCTAAATGGATAAAACGCCATGCACAGACACGCCTTCAAGATGACACTCAAGCCCGGCGTCCTCGCCGAGTACAAACGCCGCCACGACGAGATCTGGCCCGAGCTGTCTCAGGCGCTGAGCGCGGCCGGCATCTCCGATTACTCGATCTTTCTCGACGAGGAGAGCCTGACGCTCTTTGCCGTGCAGAAATTGAGCGAGACGAACACCGCCGCCTGGCTGCCGCAGACCGAGATCATGCAGAAATGGTGGGCGTACATGGCGCCGCTGATGGAGGTGAACCCCGACAACTCGCCGGTCTGCACCGAACTGCCGGAGATCTTCCATCTCGCGTAGCGGGCTCCGGCGCTACTCGCGTTTCTTGCCGGGTGTCGGTTTCTTCATCGGCACGACCTCGCCCGCGTCGCGGGCGAACGCCGCGTCGAGCGCCTGCCAGCGCGCCGCCATCGCGCGCACGCGCTCAGGCTGTTCCATCGCGAGGTCGTGCTGTTCGCCGCGGTCGCGCGCGAGGTCGTAGAGTGCCCACGTGCCGCCGTCGCGTTTCGCGGAGACCAGCTTAACATCGCCCATGCGCAGCGCGCGGTTGCCCTCGTGACTGAAGTAGAGCGCCTCGCGCGTGACGGCACCGTCGCGCGCGAAGGCCGGCAGCAGGTTCAGACCGGGGAAGGGGGGCGCACCGGGCGGCGGTTCAACCGGCGCGCCGGCCGCGGCCAGGGCGGTCGGCACGATGTCGATGATATGGCAGAGATCGCGCCGCCATTCGCCGCGTGCCGCGATGCCGGCCGGCCAGTGCACGACGAGCGGCGTGGCGATGCCGCCTTCGTGCACCCAGGTCTTGTGGCGGCGGAACGGGGTGTTCGCGGCGTTGGACCAGCCCGGCCCCAGGCAGAGGTAACTGGCGGCCGAGCCGGGGGCGGCCTGCGGGTCGTGGCCGTCGCCGCGCACCATGATCTCGGCGCTGGCGCCGTTGTCCGAGGCGAACAGGATGAGCGTGTTCTCGAAGGCGCCCATCGCGCGGAGCTGTGCCAGCACGCGCCCGATCTCGCGGTCCATGCGGTCGACCATCGCGGCGTGAACCGCCATCTTGTCGGCCTGGAAGGTGCGCTGTTCAGGCGTGAGGGACTCCCAAGGCAGCGGCCGGTTGACCTCGTTCGTGCCGAGCTGCTTCAGGTGGTCGGGAAAATCATAAGGGGGCCCCAGCTCGCGTTCCGGCGCGGAGAGTCCGCAGCGCACCAGGCCCAGCGCCTGCATGCGCCGCAGGCGTTCGGCGCGGAGCGCGTCCCAGCCCTGCCGGTAACGGGTGCGGTAGCGCGCGATGTCCTCGGCCGGCGCGTGCAGCGGGAAGTGCGGCACCGTGAAGGCGAGGAAAGAGAAGAAGGGGCGGTCCGGATGGGTGGCGGCGTGCTCTTTGAGGCAGCGGATGGCATGGTCGGCAAAGGCGGTGGAGCTGTAATAGCCGCTTTGCGGATCGACGGGCGGCAGGGGCCGGTCATCCTCCAGGTGGCGCTTGGGATAAAAATTGCGGTCGTGATCCTCAAGGTCATACGAGCGGTCGAACCCGCCATCGGCCACCGGT
>JAQUEX010000416.1 GCA_028684935.1 Kiritimatiellia bacterium
GTCGCGCAGCCTGGCGATGGCGGTGCTCGGCAAACTGCGCTGAGCGCGTCACTCGACGTCGAGGCGCCACTCCAGCACGCCGCCTGAAAATCCGGGCTGCAACACGGCGCGGAGCCGCAGGGCGCGGACCGACACCGGAGCCTGAAAGAGTATTTCGCAGAGACGGTCTTTCGCTACAGGATATAGGCCGGGCACATCCGTCCAGCCCCCCTGTCCGTCGGGGATCTGGACCGTCCAGGAGACCGGCAGGCGGCAGCCGCCGCGACCGGTGTCGTCGAACCAATACACCGAACACCCGGTCACCTTTTCCAGGTTTTTCAGATCGACGTGCACCCATTCCGCCGTGCCTTTGCGCGGCCACCAGGTCATGCGCGGGATGTCGTGGTCGCCGGAGTTTTTCGGCAGGAGCCCGTCGTGAAGCGCGGCCAAGCTGTCGGTCTCGTGACAGTGCGACGCGGTGAACGCGAGGTCGCTGACGGGCTCGGCGTGCTCGTCGCCGGTCGGGAACCAGACCTGCATCTCGCCGGCGCCGCGGTGGCACCAGGCGAAGTAGGGGATCAGGGTGGCGGCGGTCGGGCGCGACGTGCGCCGCCCGCGCAGGTCGGCGCTGACCGCGCGCGCGTCGGCCGTGAGCGCGACGAGCCGGTGCCCCAGCACATCCACAGTGCCTTCGCGAAACGCGGCGTCGGGCGCGAGCGTCAGGTTCAGCACGCGTCCGCCGTTGTCGGCGGCCTCGGCGCAATAAACCAGCGGGCCGCGCTCCACGGCGAGCCGCCCGCGATTGTCAGCCGCGGCTGGATGACAGCGGATACGGCGCACCGGCATGGCGAAGGCCAGCGAAACGGTATCGCCGGCACGCCACGCGCGCTCAAGCGTCAGATAGCCGCGGTCGAGCGCGAGCGGCGCCGGTTGGCCGTTGATCGAGACGGAGACATTCTTGAGCGAGCCGGGCTCGGTCTGCGCGTAGAGATCGGACGGCACCGGCGTGCCGGTGGCCCAGCCGGGGATGCGGATCTTGAGCGGGAACGAGAGGCGCTCCTTGTCCGGGGTCACGTCGATGCGCACGTCGCCGGTCCAGGGGTAGTCGGTGGTCTGGGTGAGGGTGACTGCGCCGGCAGGGGTCTTGAGCGTGGCCCGGCTGGCGACGAAGAGGTTGACGTAGACCGCCGCGTCGCGCTGAGCGTAGGTGAACGGACCGATCTGCGGGATGAAGCGCACGATATTCACGGGGCAGCAGGAGCAGCCGAACCATTTGGAGCGGGCATAGCCGCCACGGCTGGCCAGCGGGTTGGGATAGAAAAATTCATCGCCGTGAAGCGAGATGCCGGAGAGAAAGCCGTTGTAGATCACGCGCTCCAAGACATCGATATACTTGGCGTCACCATGCAGCAGGAACATGCGCTGGTTCCAGAGGGCATTGGCGATGGCGGCGCAGGTCTCCAGATAGGCCGTCGCGTTCGGCAGCTCGTAGTTGTCGCCGAACGCTTCGCCTTGGTGGCGCGCACCGATGCCGCCCGTGAGGTGCATTTTTTTCGCGACGACATTATCCCAAAGCGCGTCGATGGCGCCCATCAACGCGCGGTCGCCGGTCAGTGCGGCGACATCCGCCATGCCGGCGTAAAGATAACCGGCGCGGACCGCATGGCCGACGGCTTCCGTCTGCTGGACGACAGGGACGTGGTCTTGGCAGTAGGGACCAAAGACCTTGCCGCGCAGGTCACTGCGTCCTCGCATGTCGATGAAGAACTTTGCGAGGTTGAGGTAGCGCGCGTCGCCTGTGGCGCGGTAGAGCTTGCACAGGCCGATCTCGATTTCCTGGTGACCGGGCACGCCCTTGAGCTGATCGGGGGCAGGGCCGAAGGTCTTGTCGATCAGATCGGCGCTTTTGCAGGCCACATCGAGCAGCGTGCGTTTGCCGGTGACGGCGAAATGGGCTGCCGCCGCCTCGTACAGATGGCCGATGTTGTAAAGTTCATGGCTGGAGGCCAGGTTGCTCCAGCGTTCTTTGCCGGTCATGCCGTTCGTGAAGCCCAGCGTGCGCGCGGTGTAGAGATAGCCGTCCGGCTCCTGCGCGGCGGCCATCTTGGCGATCAGGGCATCCAGATAAACATCTAACGTGGGGTCGGGATGGGTCGCAAGCGTGTAGGCCGCCCCCTCCACGATTTTAAAGACGTCTGAATCGTTGAACGGGATGCCTTCGAAAGCGCCCTTTTCCAGCTTGCCGGCGCGCGCGAAGTTGGCGATGCGGGCCGTCTCTTCGCTTTTGCGGAAATTGGCCCAGACCGTGACCCGCCGGTTGGTCTCGAAGCGCGGCAGCCAGAAGCCATCACGGATCGAGACCTGGTTGAGCGGTACCGGCTGATACGGATAATCTGAGGTCGCGGCACCCCAGCAGGCAGTCGCGCTGAGTGCGCAGGCGACAAGAACTTTCATTGTCGAGGCTCCTTATTGGATCATGATCAGAAGGCCGCGGCTGGTCAGCGAAAGCTCTCCTGTTTCAGTGTTGGCGTTAATCATCCACTTGCTGGCGGAGGCGAACGCCGGCGTCAGCGTGCCCGAAAGCATGCCGGGCGGGAAGGTTGCGATCAGATAACGTTTGCCGGGACTGAGCAACGC
>JAQUEX010000417.1 GCA_028684935.1 Kiritimatiellia bacterium
ACGTCACCCTGCAGGCGCTCAAGGACTTGGAGAAAGAGGTCATCGTCTATTCGATGGAAAGCGGCCTCGGCTCCTACATCCCGCTGGTCGGCCCGTGGCAGCTCTTCGGCATCGAGATCAATCCCTATGCTCACGACCTCGCGCAGATGACCGTCTGGATCGGCTGGCTCCAGTGGATCCGCGCCAACGGCTTCGGCTCGCCCAACGAGCCCATCCTGCGGGCCATCCCCGGCAACTTCCAGTGCCGCGATTCTGTCGTTGACCGCGCGGACCCGGCCAGTCCCAAGGAGCCCGAGTGGCCGCGCGTGGATTTCATCGTCGGCAACCCGCCCTTCCTCGGCGGCAACCGCATCCGCAAGGAACTCGGCGACGCCTATGTCGAGACGCTCTTCACTCTCTACAAGGACCGCGTTCCCGCCTTTGCCGACCTCTGCTGCTACTGGTTCGAGAAGGCCCGCGCCCACATCGCGTCCGGCGGCTGCCGCCGCGCCGGGCTGCTCGCCACCCAGGGCATCCGCGGCGGCGCGAACCGCGAGGTGCTCAAACGCATCAAGGAGAGCGGCGACATCTTCTGGGCCGTCGCCGACCGCGACTGGGTACAGGACGGTGCGAACGTCCACGTCAGCATGGCGGGTTTCGACGACGGCACGGACGGTGACCGCGCGCTCGACGGCAAACCCGTTTCCACCATCAACGCCAACCTGTCGTCTTCGGTCGACCTGACACTCGCCCGCAAACTACAGAAGAACGCGGACATTTTCCTGCGCCCGCCAGAGAAAGGCGGCGCGTTCGAACTGACCGACGGACAGGCTTTGGCGATGCTCGACCGTCCCAATCCTCACGGCCGCCCCAACTCGGATGTGCTTCGCCCGTGGGTGAACGCCGAAATGTTGGTCAAGACGCGTCAAGCCCTTTGGATTATCGATTACCCGGCCGACACGCCGGAAGAGGTAGCCGCGTGTTACGAAAAGCCCATGGCGCAGCTTGCGGCGCATGTGAAACCGGCGCGGGCGGCGAATCGGGACGAAAAGCTGCGCCGTCTGTGGTGGCTTCATCGCAGGACAGGCGAGGGTGTGCGGACCGCCTCAAAACAGTATCGCCGTCTGCTCTGCACGCCGCGTGTCTCCAAGCACCGCATCTTCGTTTGGATTGACTCGATTGTCGAGCCGGACACGGCGACATACGCCTTCGCTCGCGAAGACGATTTCTTCTTTGGCGTCATGCATTCGCGGTTTCACGAAGTCTGGTCGCTGGCGCAGGGCTCTCAGCTACGCGAAAAAGAATCAGGATTCCGTTACACCCCGACAACCTGTTTTGAAACCTTCCCGTTCCCGCGGACGGACGAGTCCCAGGCGAAAGTCATCGCCGAGGCAGCCCGCGACTTGAACGCGCTGCGGGATCGATGGCTGAACCCGCCCGAATGGACCCGTGTCGAGGTGTTGGAGTTCCCGGCCACGTTCTACGGACCTTGGAGCCGCTTCCTCGTCTCGCCCGCAGCCGCTTCAGGCGTGCGCGAACCCGATGGCGGCTGGACGCCGCGCGATCTCTACGACGCCGAACATTCGGTTCGCCTTGCCGCCGCAGCCGCACAGGCCGCCACGTTGAAGACGCAAGGCATCGGCACTGCGCGCTATCCGCGTCTGGTGCCGCGCGACGCCGAGTGCGCCGCGCGTCTCAAAGACCGCACGCTGACCAACCTCTACAACGCCCGCCCGACGTGGCTCGACCTGGCCCACCGCAAGCTCGACGCCGCCGTGGCGGCGGCCTACGGCTGGCCCGCCGACCTGCCCGACGACGCCATTCTCGAACGCCTGCTGGCGCTGAACCTTAAAGCTTCATTACCATCCGGTAAAACTTCTCAAGATTCTGCTCTCCGAGATCATTGAGAGACCGTATCGGTTTTGCGAGATTCAATCTTTCTGTGGCGAGTTGATGAACAGCGTCATGGGACAATCCGATGCCTTTGGTGTGCGCCCAGATGGCTGCCGTGTACCTCTTTCGCCACGCGTCATTGTTGGTGCGGCGGAGCTTCGGCCGGCTCTTCGCCGCCTCGATGCGCAAATAGGTCATGACCTGCGGAAAGTCCTCAATGTGGATGAGGTGATACGAGTTACGGCATGGGAATTTTCTATAGAGTCTGGCATACCATTCTCCATGCGAGTCGGGTTTTCCTGCCAGAACGTCAATTTCCGCAAGCTTGTCGACCATATCTTTAATCTGTGTCGCCTGTCTATCGGTGATGTGCTCAGAACGTTCTCTGGCCTGAGTCGCATTGAGGCTGCAAAGATCGATATAGACGAGCGGTTTCAGCAACTCGGGAATTTCACAATCGCGGACGCGCACCAGAATGAGCGTGCGCGACTCACCTGTGGGGTCTCTGGCAAAGGCGGCCGTCCACTCAGATGCCGGAAACTTTGCGGAAAAGTAGGCCGGTGATGCGATTGCGATGACACGCCGCGACCGCTCAAAGGCTGCATTCATCTCCGACACGAAATTTGAGCCAGCCACGAAATCTTGCGACTGTGATACGGATGTCAAACCCAAGTCGTTTAGCCAACCACTGAGGCCGTTAACCCAGAGGGTGTCGGTCGAGTTGTAACTAATGAAAAAATCG
>JAQUEX010000418.1 GCA_028684935.1 Kiritimatiellia bacterium
CGCGTCTACGAGCTGGACCTTGCCGCGCCGTCGCAGCCCAAGATGTTCCCCTTCATTCCGGACGACGATGTCGACAATTACGCCGGTTGCTGGCTGGCTGACGACTCGGTGCTCTTTCTCTCCAACGCCACCTTTATCGGTGTGCCGTGCGTGGTCGGCTCCTCGTACGTCGCCGCGCTCTACCGCTGGATGCCAGCCGACGGCGCGATCCGCCGGCTGACCTTCGATCAGGACCACAACTGGTATCCCACGCAGATGCCGGACGGGCGCGTGATGTACCTGCGTTGGGAATACAGCGGCATCGTGCACTATGTCTCACGCCTGCTCTTCACCCTGAATCCTGACGGCACCGGACAGCGCGAGCTGTACGGCAGCAACAGTTACTGGCCCAACGCGCTCTTCTACGCGCGCCCCGTTCCCGGCGACCCCCACCGTTTCACCGCGATCGTGTCGGGCCACCACGGCGTGCCGCGCATGGGCGAGCTGGTGATGTTCGACCCCACGCGGGGACGGCGCGAAACGCAAGGCGTGGTCCAACGTATCCCCGGCCGCGGCCAGCCGGTTGAGAACCGGGTCAAAGATGAACTGGTCGATGACTCTTGGCCGAAATTCCTGCATCCGTGGCCGCTGGGCGGCGGGTACATCCTCACCGCCTGCAAGCCGGAGCCCGATGCGCTGTGGGGCTTGTATCTCGTTGACACCTTCGACAATATCACGCTCATCCATGAAGAGCAGGGGCAGGCCCTGTTTGAACCGGTTCCGATTCAACCGACCCCGCGGCCGGTGCTGCTGCAAGACCATGCGCGGACTGCGGAAAAGCACGGCCGAGTCAAAATCGTGGACATCTACGAAGGCCCCGGCCTGGCGGGCGTGCCGCGCGGCACCGTCAAGTCGCTGCGGCTGATGACCTACTCTTTTGCCTATCGCGGCATGGGTTCAGAGACCGACCGCGTCGGGTTTGACGGCCCGTGGGACGTGGTGCGCATCATGGGCAGCGTGCCGGTCGAACCGGATGGCTCAGCCTATTTCGAGGTGCCTGCAAACACGCCGATCTCGCTTCAGCCTCTGGACGCGCAGGGCCGGGCGGTGCAACTGATGCGGAGCTGGCTGACGGTCATGCCCGGGGAACTGCAATCCTGTTCCGGCTGCCACGAGCCGCAGAACAGCAGCGCCGGCCCGACGCGCCCCATGCAGGCCATGGCACGGCCGCCCTCGCAGATCAGGCCCTGGTATGGGCCTGAACGCGGCATCGCCTTCAACCGCGAGGTGCAGCCCGTGCTGGACCGCTATTGCGTGCGCTGTCACGACGGTCGAGCAGGCCGCCCCGATTTCACGCTGCGTCCCGGTGTTCCGATCAAGACCAAGGAGGTCTACTACATCAACGCGAACAACCTCTTCCCGCCGGCCTATCTGGCGCTCTGCGCCTATATCCGCAGCCAGACGCAGGAAGGGGACAACCGCTTGCAGACGCCCTGCAACTTCCATGTTTCGACAACCGAGCTGTTTCAGATTCTGGAGGCCGGCCACCATGGCGTGCGCCTGGACGCCGAATCGTGGGACCGGCTGACCACCTGGATCGACATGAACCGCCCCAACCACGGCACGTGGAGCGAGAATGTCGGCGCCACGCGCATGGGCCGGCTTGCCGAGCGCCGCGCAGAGATGCAGCGCCGCTACGCCAATCTGGACGAGGCGCACGAAGTCACATACGGTGTCGCCACGCTGTCTGCCCCGGCCCTGCCGCCTGAAGAGCCTCTGCCCCCGGCCCCTCCTGCACCTGCCGTGCCGGGGTGGCCCTTCGACGCGGTGGCCGCCCGCGCCAAACAACAGGCACTCGGCGCGGTCACGCGCGCGCTCGATCTGGGCGGCGGCGTCTCGCTCACCCTGGTGCGCATCCCGGCCGGCGCCTACGCCGACGCAGACGGACGCCGCGTCACGATCACGCGGCCTTTCTGGATCAGCGCCGACGAGGTGACCAACGAACAATTCGCGCGCTTTGACCCGCAGCACGACAGCTTTATGGAGCGGGGCGAGTACATGCAGTTCACGCCCGAAGAACGCGGCTATCCGCTCAACACGCCGACGCAGCCGGTCTGCAGGGTGTCGTTCGACGCCGCCACCGCCTTTTGCCGCTTCGCTGCGCAGCGTAGCGGTCTGGGCGTGCGCCTGCCGAACGGCGGCGAGTGGGAGTGGGCCGCGCGCGCGGGGGCCGCCACACCGATGACATACGGCGGAATTGACGCAGACTTCAGCGGGCAGGCCAACTTGGCGGACGCCGTGTTCCACAGGATGGAACGGCTGCGCGCCAACATGCCCGGCGCGGCCATCCCGGCCTGGCGGCCTGCCGTCACCAACGTGTCGGACGGCTTTCGCGTTTCATCGCCGGTCGGGCGTTTCGCGCCCAACGCCTGGGGTTTACATGACGTGCACGGCAATGTCTGGGAGTGGACCTCAGACCGGTTGCCGGACGGGCGCGCGATCGCCCGCGGCGGTTCATGGTGGAAACGCCCGCGCCACGCCACTTTTGCGGCGCGCGTCCCGTACGCCCCGTGGCAGCAGGTCTACGATGTCGGCTTCCGCGTGCTGGTCGAATCCGATGACTGATGGAGCTGAC
>JAQUEX010000419.1 GCA_028684935.1 Kiritimatiellia bacterium
GAACGAAAAACTGGCGATCGACGGCGGGACCCCGGTGAGAACTCAGCCTCTCCCGCAGGAGTGGTGCGGTGCGCACTTCATGGACGAACAGGAAGCCGATGCGGCAGCGCGCGTCTGCCGGTCCAAAACTTTGTTCCGTTATTACGGCCTGAAGCTGCGGAACGAGGTCGCGGCGCTGGAGCGCGAATTCGCGGATTATCTCGGCGTCAAGTATGCCCTGGCTGTAAGCAGCGGCACAGGCGCGTTGCAGGTGGCGCTCGGGGCGCTGGGCATCGGCCCCGGCGACGAGGTGCTGGTGCAGGGCTATTTCTGGGTCTCCACCGTCGGCGCGGTTGTCCGCAGCGGTGCCATCCCCGTCTTGGTGGACTGCGACGCCACGTTCGATATGGATCCGGAAGATGCGCGCAGGAAGATCACGCCGCGAACCAAGGCGATTCTCGTCGTGCACATGGGCGGCGTCATCGGGCGGATCAGGGAGATCGTGACCCTAGCCCGCCAGCACAACCTTAAAGTCGTAGAGGACTGCGCACAGGCAGCAGGCGCGAGCCAGAACGGCGTCAAGGCGGGCGCGTTCGGGGACATGGCGATCTTTTCATTCCAGATGAACAAACACATGACCTCCGGCGAAGGCGGCATGGTGGTGACCCATGACGAACACCTCTACCGGCGGGCCTTCGCCATCCACGACCTGGGCTATCCGCGAAACGACGCTGGGCGTCTGGTTATGGATGATCCGGACTACCAGCTCTGGGGCATCGGCTGCCGCATGAGCGAGTTGACCGGCGCGGTCGCGCGCGTGCAGCTCAAAAAACTGGACCGTATCACCGGCGCGATGCGTACGGCGAAGTACGCGATCAAAGACGCGCTGTCGGGCATCTTGACCTTCCGCGAAGTGCCCGATCCGACCGGCGACGCAGGTTCGTTTCTGATGACGGTCTTCCCCTCGCGCGAGCAGTCGCTGGCCTTTACGGCGGCACTGCGCGCCGAAGGGGTCGTGGCGGATACGGGAGGCATGTATCCGATCCACATGGATGACTGGGGGCTGCATATTTATTACAACGTGGCGAGCCTGGTCAACAAGCGCGGCATCTCCGCTGTCTCTCCGTGGCAGATGGCTGAAAACCGCGCCTCGGCGGACATCTCCTACGCCAAGGGAACGTGCCCGCATCTGGATGATCGGGTCAGCCGCACGATGATATTCTGCGTCGCATCGATCTTGACCCAAACAGACGTACAGGACATCGTCGCGGCATACCGGAAGGTGGCGGCGGCGGTCTGCAGGTAAACCCGCGGCCCGAGGAACGGAACAAACGACGGGACAACCTGATCCACAGATGACACAGATTATCCAGATTGACTCCACATCTGCGGAAATCTGTGTAATCTGTGGATCAGCCATAAAGGGACGTGCCGGATGGGAATCACACTGGATTACGTGACGATCGCGGTTTATTTCGTTGCGCTGCTCGGGGTCGGCTTTCTCACCGGACGCGGAAAACGCGCGAGTTCCGACAGTTACTTCCTCTCGAAAGGAACGTTGCCTTGGTGGGCGATCGGCGCCGCTTATGTCGCCACGGGCATGAACACCGAACAGCTCATCGGACAGAACGGCGTCGGCTACCAGAACGGTCTGGTGATGGTGAACTGGAACCTGACAGTTCCCGTCGTTTACGGCGCACTGATCTACTTTTTTTATCCGGTCTATCTCCGTAACGGCATCCGCACGATGCCGGAATATTTGGGCAAGCGGTTCAACGGCGCCAGCCAGAACATTTTCGCCGTGTTCCTGATCATCAGCTACGTGCTGATGAATCTGGCGGTGGTGTTCTACGGCGGAGCGGTATTGTTGTCCGAGGTCTTCCCGCTTGTTCCCGGCAATCCCACCGCCAACCTTTGGCTGTGGCTGGCGGTTCTCTCGATCGTATCCGGTATCTGTACCCTGTATGGCGGCGAGTCGTCGATGGTCTACGGCGCGTTCTTCCAGTTCCTGCTCATCTTCGTGGCCGGGGGCGCGCTGATCTGGCTTGCCTACCGTCACATGCCGGGCGGGCTGGGCGATCTGCGCAAGGTTCCCGATCCGGGTTACCTGCGGCTGATTCACCCGAGGTCCTCCAATCCTATCCCGTGGCACGCGATTCTGGTGACGATGTTCGGACTGCACCTGTACTACTCGTGCATCAACCAGTCGCTGGTGCAGAGCGGCTTCGGGGCCAGGACCGAATGGGACGCGCGCGTGGCGATCGTGTTCGCAGGTGCATTCGTGCTGCTGCGGCCCTTCGTCGAGATCATCCCCGGCATGATGGCCCGCGCGATCTATGAAGTCAGTCCAGACAGTGCGATGGGGCAGGCCTTCGATTTCGGGCTGAGCACCAACCCGGCCGGGTACATGCCCGACCAAGTGCTGCCGAAGATGATCCGTGCACTGGTGCCGGAGGGCGTGCAGGGGCTGCTGGTGGTCGGCATCCTGGCCGGCGTGGTGTCGACCATCTCGGCATTGCTGAACTCGATCTCGACGTTGTTCACGTATGACGTGTATAAGAAATGGATCAATCCGCGAGCCGACGACCGGCGGCTGGTCATGATCGGTTCGGTCACCACG
>JAQUEX010000100.1 GCA_028684935.1 Kiritimatiellia bacterium
CACCAACTGCAGTTTGGACAGCTCCTTGTCCGTGATGAAGGCGTCCAGCGCCTTGTGGGCCTCGGTGAATTTCTTGACGCCGACCAGTGCGCGGGCGCGGCCCAGGCGGGCGTTGGCGATCTGGCCGACGTCCTTGGCGGTCGCGAGCACCTTGTCATAGGCCTGGATGGCCATGTCGTACTCTTTGTTCTCCTCCAGCGCGCGCGCCGCGGCCATGAACTGGCCTTCGGTGTAGGTGCCGCCGGCAGCGAACATCTGGCGGTACTTCGCGACGCCCTCGCCGCGCAGCCCGATCTCGATCAGGGCGGCGGCCTGCATCGGCACGGAGTTTTTGGCCTCGTCAGATTCGGGGTAGAGTTTGCTGAGCTTCTCGAAGGCGGCCTGCGCGTTGGTCGTGTCCTGCAGGATGGTGTAGAGCGTGCCGATCTGCAACTGTGCCTTGGGGGCGTATTTGCCTTTGGGGTAGCGCTTGACATACTCCTCGTACCCGCTGATGGCCAGCTTGCGCAACAGCGGCAGCTTGTCCTCGGGCTGGTTGATCTGGGTGAGGCACACCGCCTTGGTGAAGACCGCCAGTTCGCGCATCTGCTCGTTGCGCTGCTTCTCTTCGTCGTTCTGCTGGTAGGCGGCCGCGTTCTCTTCAAGCATCTTGACGACGTTGTTGAAGCCCATGACCGCCTTACTCAGCATGTTCACGCCTTCCTTCTGCTCGGCCGCTTTCTGCTCGGCGTCAACGGTCTCGTTGGTGCCGCCCCCCCTGATCAGCCGGATGCCGTACTCGCGGTAGGCGTCGGCCAGGCGGAACGAGCCGACGACCAGGGCGTGGCCGGGGCGCTCGCGCGCGGCGAGGCGTTCGACATAAAACTCCAGCGTCTGGATCTCGTTGGTCGCCTGCCCCTCCTCCTTGTATATTTGCGCCATGCGGTTGATGGCGTCGAAATAGTGGGTCGAGTTGGTGTAGGTCTCGCTGATCTGGCGATAGTAGGTCATGGCGCCCACGTAGTTCTTGGCATTGAACTCGCGCTCGCCAAAGCTCATCACGAGCTGGCCGGCGGCGTAGTGGGTCGGGTAGTCGCGGAAGAAGAGCGCGTAAGTCTGGCGCTTCTTGTCCTCCATGCGCAGCTCGCCGTAGCGCTCGCCGATGCGGCGCATCTGGTCGCCCGCGTCTTTCATGAGCTTGGGATGGGCCGAGAAGCGCTCGGAGAGGTGGGCCGTGACGGTCTCGGCCATCAGCGCGGCTTCCGCATCCTTGTCGGCGGTCTCGATATAGCTGATCGCGAGGTCGCCCAAGGCCGGCACCGACTCCGGGGTCTCCGGGAACTGGTTGAGCACCAGCATGTATTTTGCGGCCGCCTCCTTGAACTGGTTCTGGCTGAAGACCAGCCGCGCGCCCGCGAACTGCATCTCGCGCACCCGGCGCATCTGCTCCTCTGTGACCGGCGTGCGCAGGTCGGCGTTGTAGCGGGCCTTGATGAACTTGCGCAGGTTCTCGGAGCGCTCGCCGGCCTCGGAGGCCCACTGGCTCTCCGGGAAGCGGATGAAGACATTAATGAAGTGGTTGAAGGCGCCGTTCTGCTTGCGCTTGCCGGTCTGGGCATCCTTCTCGCCGACCAGCAGGTCTTTGATGCGCTCCTCGTCGGCCTTGTCCTTTTTGGCTTCGGCCATCGCCTCGTCCATCAGCAGCACCGCCAGCAGGTAGCGGCACTGCGGCATCGGGCTCATGCGCAGCATGCCCTGCGAGCCGTCCGGATCCTGCTTGACGAGCGAATCGTGGATGGTCTTGAGCTGCGGCATGTAGTTTTCGACCAGTTCCTGCGCGCCCTTGAGGTCACCGCGCATCAGGAAGAGATGGGCTTTCATCACGATCGCCTTGCCGAACCAGACGTCCTGCTTCCAGAGCAGCTTGTCGACGTTGGTCTCGGTCTCCTTCATCATCTTGTCCCGATCCTCTTTTTTCTTCTCGTCGGGCAGCAGCTTGAGCATCAGCTCGGCCATGTCGGCGCGCACCTGCCGCTCGACCGCCTCCTCCAGCGGCACTTTGAAGAGATTGCGGAAGGCCGCGAGCGCCTCGCGGTCCTTGCCCAGATAGAGCAGCATCTGGACATATTTGTAGGCAGAATCGCGGTAGAAGGTGACCAGCGCGCCCGTCGGCTTCTCGATTTTCTTGAAGAAGGTCAGGTAGAGCTTGTCGGCATCGGCGTATTTGCCAAAGGCATAGTAGGCGTCGGCCTTGGCCAGCGTCAGCGCCCAGAACTCGACCCCGTTCTTGTCCGGAATCGCGTCGATCGCCTTCTGAACCTCGTCAAAGCGCCCCTGCGAGAGCAAACCCTTGGTTTCGCTGACCTTCAGCAGGGCACCCGCCTCGGGAAAACGCTTCTTGGTCTCGGCGATCACCTCGTCGGCGATATCCGGCATGCGCATCTGCTGGAGCAGCTCGATGTAACGCAACTCCTCGCGCAGCGCCGCGTCCTCCACGGCGTTCTGGGCGAACGCCGCGCACAAAGGGGCCACCACACTCAGCAGCAACATCAGCCGACCGCAAAAAATCTTGGGGTGCTTCTCATTCATAGTAGAGGGTAGTTATACGGGAACTGCCCGGAGAGGTCAATTTCAAACCGCAAAAAAAAAAGCGGGCGAATTCAGTTTGTTGTTGCAGTTCACCCCGGTTTGATTTACCTTTTGACCATATGCGTAAACGTGTCATCGGTTAATGTCGAGGGTTTTGCAATGGCTAAAGTGCTGCGTGTGTTGGTTATCATCATTCTGATCCTGAGTGCGGTCTCTCTGTTTTTCGCCATCAAGCTGTTCGAAAAGCGGGAGTTGTTGACGAAGCGCAACAGCGTGCTCGAGGAACAGTTCATCAAGGTGGCCAAGACCATCGAGGCTGCTGACGCCCCGGACGCGGATGCGCCGGGTGTCATGAAGGACATCTCCGAGGTGTCCGACCGTGAACTCGCTAATCCCGAGAAACAGGCCATGCTGGACGCCTACCCGATCAAGCTGGAGCAGCAGAACCTGCCCACGCTCGACTTCGGCAACACTGAAAAACGCCTCCAGCTCCGCAGCTTCTTTGCGGTGGACGCCGAGGGCAACTATGTCCTCGACCCGGTGGATAACAAGCCCGCCACCAAGGGCCCCGGCACCATGCAGGAGCTGATGGACCAGCTCTTTGAGCGTGCCAAGGCTCAGCAGGCCTCGCTCAACAAGACGCGCGCCGAACTCACCAAGATGCGCGAGCAGTTCACCGGCTCGGTCGATGAGATCAATAAGCTCAAGACCGACGGCCGCGCCGCCAAGGTGGAGCTGAAGGGCGAAAAGGAGAAGGTCGCCACCCTCACCACCGAGAAAGAGGAGCTGGAGACGCGCGTCACAAAGCTCAACGCCGAGAAAAAGGAGCTCTCGGCCGAACTCGCCGACGCCAAGAATTCGATCGAGACGCTGAATGAGGAGAAGGTCACGATCACCGACGAGCTGGCTAAGAGCCGTGAGCAGATCAAGTTGCTCGAGGAGCGCCTGAAGGGCGGCGTCAACCGTCCGGCCGGCGACACCCAGCTTGCGGCCGGCACCGCCCCCACCGCCGGCGACAAGGGCAAAATCATCGAGGCCAACGACGAGTTGAAGTTTGCCATCATCGAACTCTCTGACGACGCCATCGCCGAGCTGCTCGGACCCGAGCGCGAAAACGCCCTGCCGCAGCTCGAGATGAATGTGCGCCGTACCGGCCGCCAGAGCGCTGCCGGCGAATTCGTCACGCGCATCAAGCTGCGCCAGGCCGTGCGCGGCAAGAACTTCGTGGTCGCCGACATCCTGAACGACTGGCAGCAGGCGCCGGTGGAGAAGGGCGATGTCGTCTTCTTCTAAGACGTGCTTGACCCGCAGCCTCTGCGCCCTGCTCGCGGCGTTCGCCCTGCTCGGCCTCGCCGGCTGCATGGTCGACAACCCGAACGAAACCGATATGCCGTGGGCCGCGCCGGCAGGCTGGGAAGGCACCATGCCACTGCCCGGCGGCTACATGGACCGCTACCAGTGAACACCGGCGCCAGGAGCTCGACTCCTGGCGCCTCGTTTTTTGATCCCCATGTACTACTTAGGCATCGACGTCGGCGGCTCCCACATCACGCTGGACCTGGTCGACACCCAAACCTTCGAGCTGCGCCCGCAGAGTACCCTCCGCACCGCGCTCGACACCCACCTCGCCCCCTCCGCCGTGCTGGCAGTCTTTGAGCAGGCCATCCGCGCCTGCGCCGCCCAGGTCGCCCCCGGTGCCGTCCGGGGTGTCGGCCTCGCCATCCCGGGCCCTTTCGACTATCCGGCCGGCATCTGCCGCATCACCCCCCACCAAAATAAGTACGAGCAGTGCTTCGGCGTCAACTTCCGCCAGGCCCTCGGCCACGCCCTCGGCACCCCCGCCCGGCCGGTCGTCTTCAACAACGATGCCGCCTGCTTCGCCCTCGGCGAGTACTTCCGCGGCGGCGCCCAGGGCTTCAGCCGCCCGGTGGTCGTCACCCTCGGCACCGGCTTCGGCGCCTCGTTCCTCAATGAGGGACGTCCCCAGACCTGCGGCGACAACGTGCCGCCCGACGGCGAACTCTGGCATGTGACCTTCCGCGACGGCATCGCAGACGATTACTTTTCGACCCGCTGGCTGACCGGCGAATGGCAGCGCCTGACCGGCACGCCCGTCGCGGGCGGCAAGGAACTGGCCCACCTCGCGCTCAGCGGCCACGCCGACGCCCGCCGCATCTTCCGCGGCTTCGGCGAAAACCTCGCCGAATTCGTCGCGCCCTGGCTCGCCCGCTTCCGCGCCGACGCCTTTGTGATCGGCGGCAACCTCGCCCGCGACTGGGAATTGTTCGTGCCCGCGCTCCAGGCCGGCCTCGCCGCGCGCCTCGCCGACGGCATCGCCGTCAAGCCCTGCGAGCTGGGCGAGCAGGCCCCCATCTACGGCGCCGCCCTCGCCCTCACCCTCGTCGACCCCGCCAGCGTCACGCCCGCGCCCCTGCCCGCCGACTTCGCCGGCTTCGATGCCCTGCTCGCCCAGGTCACCGCGCAGCGCCGCGTGCGGCTCGACGGACCGGCCGATGCCCCCTGGCGCGATGTGACCGACGCCCTGGACCGCGCCTTGCGCGCCGCCGGTTCACGAACCGTCTGGTATGCCGCCGGCGCCGCCCGCGGCACCGGCGGCCTCGACCCCGACGCCCTTTCCAACATCCGCCCGGACGCGCAGGCTGATCGCTGTGTCGTGACCGGCTGCGGCGCCGCCCAAGTGCCGTGGCCCGACGCCGCAACCCTGACGCTCGGGGCTTGAAGGAGGTGACCATGCGCATCCCGACGCTCGCGTCCGCCCTGGCCGTCGTGTCCTGCCTCGCCGTTGCCGGTCGCGCGCACGCCCAGACCGGCGCCGCGGCCCGCACGCCCAACATCGTCTTTGTCCTCGCGGACGACCTCGGCATCGGCGACGTCGGCTGCTACAACCCCGCCTCGATGATCCGCACGCCGCACCTCGACCGGCTCGCCGCCCAGGGCATGCGCTTCACCGACGCCCACAGTCCCTCCTCGGTCTGCACCCCCACGCGCTACGGCATCCTCACCGGCCGCTACGCCTGGCGCACTCGCCTGCAGCGCGGCGTGCTCTTCGGCCTCAGCGCCCCGCTGATCGCCCCCGGCCGCCCCACCGTCGCCTCGCTGCTCAAGGCCAAGGGCTACCACACAGCCTGCTTCGGCAAGTGGCACCTCGGCCTCGGCTGGGCCGGTCAAACCACCGACGACCCTTTGCTTAAAGGCGGCGCGGTGGATTATACCAAGCCGCTCAGCGACTCCCCGCTCTCCCACGGCTTCGACACCTTTTTCGGCATCACCGGTTCGCTCGACATGGCCCCCTACACCTACATCGAGAACGACCGCCTGACCGCCCTGCCCACCCTGACCAGCACCGAAGGCGGACGCGCCGGCCCCACCGCGCCCGGCTTCTCCGCGCTGGACGTGCTGCCGGCCATCACCGCCAAGGCCGAGGCCTATATCGCCGCGCGCGCCCAGGCCGCGAAAGCCGGCTCCCCCTTCTTCCTCTACCTGCCGCTCAACGCGCCCCACACACCGGTCGTGCCGTCCGGCCCGTGGCGGCGCGACCACCCGCTCGGCCACTACGCCGGTTTTGTGGAACAGGTGGACGACACCGTCGGCCGCGTACTGGCCGCGCTCGACCGCCACGGCCTCGCCGAGCAGACCCTCGTGATCGTCACCAGCGACAACGGCTACGCGCCGTACGTCGGCATCGTGACCGGCGACGACCGGCGCGCCGGCAAAGGCGGCGTCAAGGCGCTTGAGGCGCAAGGCCACCGGCCCAGCGCCGACTACCGCGGCTACAAGAGCGAGCTGTGGGAGGGCGGCCACCGCGTGCCGTTCCTGGCGCGCTGGCCCGGCACGGTCAAGCCCGGCACGGTCTGCGGCGGCCTGCTCGGCCTGCACGACCTCTTCGCCACGGCGGCGGAACTGGTCGGCACGGATCGTCCCGAGAGCGCGGCCGAGGACAGCGTCAGCTTCCTGCCGCTGCTGCGCGGCGAAGCCGGACGTCGCAACGACCTGGTCATGCACAGCGTCAACGGCCGTTTCGCCTTCCGCGAGGGCGCGTGGAAACTGGTGGCCTGGCGCGGGTCGGGCGGCTTCTCCGACAACCAGAAACGGCCCGACGGCACCCGCGTCCACGACGGGCTGCCTGAGGCGCAGCTCTACGACCTCGCCGCCGATCCCGCCGAGACGCGGAACCTGGCGGCCGAGCAGCCCGAACGGGTGCGGCGCCTGCGCGAGGCGCTGGAAAAAGCCGTCGCGACGGGGCGCACCACCCCGGGCGCGCCGCAAACCAACGACGTGCCGGTCATCATCGACAAAACCGCGCCCTAACCCCGTCTCCCCACTCAGGCGGAGGCGGCCGCCCGTTGCAGGCGCTTGAGCTGGCCGGAGACCGACATCTTCTGCATCGGGCTCATGCGGTCCACCAGCAGCACGCCGTTGAGATGGTCGGCCTCGTGCTGGATGGCTCGCGAGAGCAGGCCGCGCGCGGTGGCCGTCTGACGCCGGCCCTCCAGGTCCAGGTAGGTGACCGTGACCGTGTCCGCGCGCGTGATCGGCGCGCCGATCTCCGGAAAGCTGAGGCACCCCTCTTCGTTGCGCTGCTTGCCCTCGCTCGCCACAATCTCAGGGTTGATCAGAATCAACGGCATGGCGATCGCCGCGTTGAAGGCGCGGCACGCCTCTTTCTCGGCCTCGCTCGGCACGTCGATCACGCAAACGGCCTCTGTGCGCCCCACCTGTTCCGCCGCCAAGCCCACGCCCTTGGCCGCATACATGCTCTCGAGCATATCGCCGACGAGTTGCCGCACGGATGCCGTGATCTCCGCCACCGGCACCGCCTTCTGGCGCAGCACCTCGTTCCCGTATGTCACCACAGGTAGAATCACATCAGACCTCGCTTTCAAGATCCGTAGCTTAAAGAACCCGGGCCTCGCTTGACAACCCCAAAAAAAGTGTGGCCTGCACCCCGCATGATTTGGCGATTGGCTTTTAGGGCGTGATCGGGTATGGTGTCGCCCAAACACGTTATCCTGACGGAATCGCTATGACGCTTCGGACTTTACTCGACGATGCGGCGGCGCGCGCGCCGAACGCGGTGGCTTTGCGTTACCGGCGCGGCGCCGCCTGGCAAAAACGCTCCTACGCGGAACTGGCCGCAGGCGTCCGGCAGATGGCCGAGGCCTTCAGCCGGTTCAATCTGAAGCCCGGCACAGAACCGGTGGCGCTGATCCTTGAGAACGGTCCGGAGTGGATCGAGACCTACCTCGCCCTGGCCGGAGCCGGCATCGCGGTCGTGCCGCTCGACCCCAAACTGCGAGCCTGCGAGGTGGCGTATGTCCTCAAGGATTCCGAAGCGGTCGCGGTTTTCACCGACACGCGCCACCTTGACCTTCTGGAGACCATCCTGCCCGAGCTGCCGGCCGTGCGCGCGCTGGTCGTCACCGATGGCGGCGGCGAGCCGCTCGCGCCGATCGCCGAGCGCCCCTGCCACGATTACGAAACCCTGCGCACCGCCGTGCGCGCGCTGAAGCCCACCTGGTATGACGCCCACCCGCCCGCGCCGCAGGACGTCGCCTCGATCATCTACACCTCGGGCACGACCGGCAAGCCCAAGGGCGCGATGCTCACCCATCTCAATTTCTGCAGCGACGCGCAAGGCAGTTTTGAAGCCATCGGCGACATGATCACCGCCAAAGACGACTTTCTGGTCGTGCTGCCGCTTTTCCACGCCTTTTCGTTCACCGCCAATTTCGTGGTGCCGCTGGCCAAAGGCTGCGGCATGTATTTCGTCGAGAGCCTGCGCACCGTCGGCGACGACATCAAGAAGCTGCGCCCCTCGATCTTCATCGCCGTGCCGCTGCTGGCCGAGAAGCTCTTCGCCAAAATCGACGACAGGCTCAAGCACAACACCGTCGCGCAGCTCCTGATCAAAGCGCACCTCGGCAGCTTGGTCGGCAAAAAGGTGCTCAAAGGGCTGGGCGGACGCCTGCGCTTCCTGATCGTCGGCGGCGCCCCCTGCCCGCTGCATGTGCTGCAGGGCTTCCGCCGCCTCGGCGTGCCGATCGTCGAAGGCTACGGCCTGACCGAATGTTCGCCGGTGGTCTCCATCACCAACATCCGGCAGGCCCGCATCGGCACCATCGGCAAGAAGCTGCCGAACATCGAAGTCCGCCTCGCGGACACCAATGAGCAGGGCGTGGGTGAACTGCAGGTGCGCGGCCCGATCGTGATGAAAGGCTATTTCAAAAACCTCGCCGCCACGCGCGAAGCCTTTGACGGCGACTGGCTGCGCACCGGCGACCTCGCCTCGATCGACGCGGAAGGCTTCCTGACGATCCGCGGCCGCAAGAAAGCGCTGATCGTCAACCGCGAAGGCAAAAACATCTATCCGGAAGAGGTTGAGAACGTGATCGCGCGCGACCCGCTGATCGCCGATGTGATCGTCATCGGCTACACGGTCGGCAATGTGCCGGGCGAGCGCGTGGGCGCGCTCGTCACACCGGATCTGGAGGCCCTCGCCGCCGCCCATGACGGCGTCGAGCCGCCGTGGCCTGCGGTCGAACAGCTCGTGCGCGACCGCGTGCACGCGCAGTGCGCCTGCCTCACCGATTACAAGCATCCGCGCAAGATCATCGTGCAGCGCGAGCCACTCGAACGCACGTCGATCCAGAAAGTGCGCCGCTGCGTCTATCAGGGCAAACTCAACGAGTAAAACCATGAGCCTCAATGACACCCCACAGGGCGAGCGCGTGCATATCGCGCTCTTCGGCCGACGCAACGTCGGCAAATCCAGTCTGATCAACGCGCTCACCGGCCAGGAGGTTTCGATCGTCTCGGCCGTCAAGGGCACGACCACCGATCCTGTCTCCAAGGCAATGGAACTCCTGCCGCTCGGCCCGATCATGATCTTCGACACGCCGGGCCTGGACGACGAGGGCGCGCTGGGCGCGCTGCGCGTCGAGCGCACGCGCGACGTGCTCAACAAGACCGACGTGGCGATCCTGGTGCTGGAGGCGGACGCCGGCATCGGCGCGTGCGAGCTCGAGATCCTCGCGCTGGTGCGCGCCAAGGGCATTCCGCTGCTGACGGTTTTCAACAAAGCCGACCTCTTGCCGCCTTCGCCCGAGGCGCTGCGCCAGGCCGCCGAGGCGAGCAAGGCACCGGTGCTGGCGGTCTCGTCCGCCACCCGCGCAGGCATAGAGGATCTCAAGCTGGCGCTGGTCAAAGTCGCGCCGGATGACGCCGCCGACACCCGGCTGATCGGCGACCTGCTGCGTCCTGATGATCTGGTCGTGCTGGTCACGCCGATCGATTCCGCCGCGCCCAAAGGGCGCCTGATCCTGCCGCAGCAGCAGGTCGTGCGCGACATCCTGGAGGTCGGCGCGATGGCGTTGGTCACGCGCGAGTTCGAGCTGCGCGCGGCGCTCGCCGCGCTCGCCCGCCCGCCGCGGATGGTGGTCACCGACTCCCAGGCGTTCGCCAAAGTCGCGGCCGAGACTCCGCGCGACGTGCCGCTGACCTCGTTCTCGATGCTCTTCGCGCGCTACAAAGGCGACCTCGCGGAGCAGGTGCGCGGCACGCGGGCGGTGGCGGCGCTGAAGGACGGCGACCGCGTGCTGGTCGCCGAAGGCTGCACCCACCACCGGCAGTGCGACGACATCGGCACGGTCAAGATTCCGCGCTGGCTGCGCCAGCACACCGGCCGCGACCTCGTCTACGAGCACACCAGCGGCATGAAGTACCCGCGCGACCTGTCGCAGTTCGCGCTCATCATCCACTGCGGCGCCTGCATGCTCAACCGTCGCGAGATGCACTACCGCATTCAACAGGCCAAGGCCGCAGGCATCCCGATCGTCAACTATGGCGTGCTGATCGCCTACATGCGGGGGATCCTGGAGCGCTGCCTGGAGCCGTTCGCCCCGAAACAGGACGCGGACGCGCTGTCCGACCGGTGATTACGCCGGGACCTTGGATGTATTTTCCGGGAAACGCCGCTTTCTTTAACACGTCGGACTCCTGGCCGAAACGTGGTCAGCCACACAAGGCGGTCACGCCGTTGTGTGGGCTGACTTGTTAGACGTCATCATCGACTTTCTTGTCCGGCTCAAGCAATCCCAGATAGTCTCTTCTCGCGTACAAGATACGGATAACAGAAATACTCTTTTCCTCTATGCGGTAGAACACGAGATGGTTCTTGCACTGGATGAACCGG
>JAQUEX010000101.1 GCA_028684935.1 Kiritimatiellia bacterium
AAAACACGCGGCGCGTCGACACGACGCCGGCCTTGCCGGTCACCAATGTTTTCGGGTATCATCCGCGTTCAGAGGTCAAGGAGGCGCTCATGGGCGAAAACACATACGGCTACGCGTACGATCCGCTAGGGAATAGAACTGTAACCGCAGAGAACGCAGAGACCACGGAGTGCCTCGCCAACGCCCTCAACCCGTACACGAGTATCCTCTGCGTCCCTGCGTCTCTGCGTTTAAACCATGCGGGTGGGGAAGAAACGCAAAGACGCAAAGACGCTGAGACGCAGAGACGGGGAGGGGGGCGGTGCGGCGGGCTGCTGGCGGTCACGACCGTCTCCAACCCTGGAACCCTGAAACCAGGAACCTGAAACCAGGAACCCCTCCGGTTTGAGCTGGTTCCTGTAGGCACGTTATGGTATTTGTAAAAACCAGAGTTGAGTTTCCAGATGGGCCTACCGGGGAGATCATTGGTTATGACGCGTGGCGTGAGTCTTTGGATAATTGTCGGGGTCGTGCTGTGCATCAGGCAAGCGGGGGGCACCGCGGCGACGGTGCCCGATTTTACGGTCGCGCCGGACGGGAGTGATGCCGCGTCCGGAACATCCGCGCAGCCCTTCGCCACACTGGACCGTGCCCGCCGGGCGGTGCGCGAACTGAAGAGCCGGGAGCCGGTACGCGGGCGACCGGTTGTCGTGCGCGTGCGCGGCGGCATCTACCATCTGGCGCAGCCGCTGACGTTCACGCCCGAAGACTCCGGCACCGCCGCCGCGCCGGTCATCTACGAGGCGGCCGAGGGCGAGCAGCCGCTGCTCAGCGCCGGGACGCCTGTCAGCGGGTGGCGTGTCACGCCGGAGGGCCGTTGGCAGGCCGATCTGCCGGCGGCCGCGCGCGGCGGCTGGATCTTTTCCCAACTGTATGTCAACGACCAGCGCCGCTTCCGTCCCGCGTGGCCGCGCGAGGGATACCGCTTTGTCGCGGCCGCCTCGCCGATCGAGCCGAATGTCTGCCCCGACCGCTTTGTCTATCACGACGGCGACATCCTGCCGGCATGGCGCAGCCTCGCGGAAAAGGAGGTCTGCATCGTGCATAGCTGGAACCTCTCCCGCTTTCCGATCCGCGCGATTGAGCCGGAAACCCGTACGGTGATTCTTGCCGGGCGGACATGGCATCCGTCGCTGAATGACATCACTCCGCGCAACTGGTACCGCGTCGAGAATGTGGTCGAGGCCTTCGATCAGCCGGGCCAGTGGTATCTGGACCGCGAGCGCGGCGTGCTCAGTTATATTCCCCTGCCCGGAGAAGATCCCGCCGCGGCGCGCGTGGTTGCGCCGCGCCATGCGACCGTGATCACGCTGGCCGGTGACGCGCAGGCCGGCACGACGGTCGAGCATCTGGTCTTCCGCGGGTTGACGCTGGCCCACAACGGCTGGAACGTGCCGGCCGAAGGATACTCCTACGCGCAGGCGGAGGCGCCGGTCATCGGCGCGCTCACGGCGCGCAACGCGCGGCATGTCCGGGTCGAGCGCTGCACTGTGCGGCACACCGGCACCTATGCGGTGGACTTCGGCAACGGGTGCCGCGACTGTGTCGTCGAGAACTGCGAGCTGTTCGACCTCGGCGCGGGCGGCGTGAAAATCGGCGTGGCGTGGGAGGGCGAGAAAGATCCGCGCAACTATGCATCCTCGTGCGCGGTCCGCGAGACGCTGATCGCGTATGGCGGGCGCGTCCATCCCGCCGGCGTCGGCGTCTGGATCGGCCATGCCGCCTCCAACACCGTCGCGCGCAACACGATCCACGACCTCTACTACAGCGGTGTCTCGGCCGGCTGGAAGTGGAGTTTCGGGCCCAATCCCGCCTGCGCGAACCTCATCGAGCGCAATCACATCTTCCGTGTCGGCCAGGGCGTGCTCTCCGATCTGGGCGGCATCTACATGCTCGGTGAGCAGCCCGGTTCGGTCGAACGCTTCAATGTCATGCATGACATCCGCCGCGCGCGATACGGCGGCTGGGGCGTCTACTTTGATTCGGGCAGTTCGCATATCCTTGTTGAAAACAACCTGGTCTATGACACCGAGGACGGCGGCTTGATCCATGGCGGGCGCTCCAAGAACAACACGGTGCGCAACAACATCTTCGCCTTCGGCGAGAAAACGCAACTGACGGTCGACACCGCGCCAGAGGGAGAGCCGATCCGTGTGGAGCGCAACATCTTTGTCTGGCAGGAACGCGACCTGTTCCTGCACGCGCCGCCGGCGCGCGGCCATTTCGCCAGCAACCTCTACTGGCGAGTCGGCCACGGCGCGCAGCCGTTGCAGGCGGCCGACACGCCGACCGGCCGCTGGCTCGCGAAGGAGCCCGGCGCGCGCGCGGCCGACCCGCTTTTCGCCGACGCGGCGCGCCGCGATTTCCGTTTGGCCGACGGCTCGCCCGCGCTCAAGCTGGGCTTCACGCCGTTTGATGTCTCGTCTGCAGGCCGTAGGCCGCGCGCCGGCAGTACCGATGCGCTGCCACGCCCGCCCGAGGCCTACGCCCCTGCGCCGCTGGAGCCCGAGTGTCCGCTCTCCGAAGACTTTGAAGCACTGGCTGTCGGGCAAGGACTCTTGGGCTGGCATCTCGCGTCCGGCGGCCGCAACGAACTGGTGCAGGTGACCGATGCGGTGGCGGCGGGCGGCCGGCATGCGTTGCGCGTCCGCGACGAACTCGCGGACTACGAGCCTCATTTCTATGCCTACCCCGTGCGCCGGCAGGGTGCGGTGGCCTTTTCCTGCGACCTGCGTGTCGGCGCGGGTGCGCAGCCCAGCCTGGAGCTGCGCGATGTCGATCCCTGGTACTCGTCCGGCCCGCTGGTCACGATCGCCAAGGATGGCCTGCTGCGCGGCGCGCAGGGAAAAGAGCTGCTCAAGATCCCGCACCAGGTTTGGTTGCATCTGGAGCTGCGGACCGGAGTCGGCGCGGCCGGCAACGGCCGGTATGAGGTGCGCGTGCGCCTGCCGGGTGAGTCACAGGCGCGGGTGTTCACGGATCTGCCGTGCGCGCCGGGATTCAAAACGCTGGGCTGGGTCGGCTTCTGCAGCAACGGTGAGGTCGGTTCGGTTTATGAGGTCGATAACCTTGTCCTGACGCCTGCTCCGTGAGAGGGCGGGAAAGGCATGTATCATGAGACGTAAAGCGTGTGTGGTGGCGGGTGGGTGGCTGTGCTGCGCGGCGCTGCTGGCGCGCGAGCCGGTGTGGATCTTCAACAACGGCCCCGACGTCCGGCTGATGTCGGTCGGGCAGGGACAGCTCTGCGCTGAAGTCGGTCTCACCAAGCTGGTGCCGACCGGCACTGACCTGACGGTGACGGTGCCGATGGATACGGCGGACGCATTCCCCGCCGCAGAACGCCCCTTCTTTGCCGTTCGCTACAAATACCGTAGCGCCGTGCGGCAGGCCGGGATTTTTTTTACGACCGACACGCTGACCGAGCTGTCGGACAAGAGTTATTCGCCGTTTCCGGTAACCGGCGACAGCACGTGGCGAACCGCGGTCGTGGACATGCGCGCGTCTGGGCACAAGGCTTGGAGCGGCACGGTCACCGGCTTCCGCTTTGACCCGATCAATCCCAGCGACACGGATTCCGTCTGCGAAATCTCGCGGTTCGGTTTCTTCCCCTCGCGCGAAGCGGCGCAGCGTTTCCTCGATGCGGCCGTGGATGCGGCCGACTACGCGCAGCCCACGCGTTTCTTGGCGCCGATGCAGCAGGTGCGGATCCCCGGAGGGTGCCTGTATGACGGCTATGAGCGGAACGATTTTCTGCTGCGCTCGACTGCGGTGGCGACGCCGTCTGAAACGACGGTGGTGCGGTTTCAGCCGAAGGATGGCGCCGGCGGCGAGCGGGTGATCCCGCTCTGCGACACCAACCGTCGCGGCTACACGCGGTTCATCGCGCGCCTTCCCGGAACCTACCGGCTCGCAGAGGGCGAGGCGGCGCTGGACGACATCGCGGATCTGGAGGAACCGGCGCGCCTGGCGATCCGGTTCGTGGTTGCCCGGCAAGTGCTCGTGGCGTCTGACGCGCGCGCGTTCCGCCCGCGGGCTGAGGTCTCCGAGGGCGACTGGGCGCGGGCGCTGGCGCGGCTGCGTGAGTACGGCGTCGAGCCGGCCGCGCGCGCCCGGCCGGCCAGCCGCGCCGAGGCGGCCGTCCTGCTGCAGACGGCGATCAAACAGGCGTTGGGCACGGCCATCGATTCGCCCTTCACCCGCGCGTATCTGACCCGCGACCGTATCCGCATCGGCGCCTGGGTCCATCTGGGTGCCGAGGCGATCACGGATGATTTTGTCGCCACGTACCGTTCTGCCGGCTTTGACTGGATCATCGCCCATGGGGCGCTGGCGGGAGCGGATCGACGCGAATGGCTGCTGCGCGAGTGCGACCGTCACGGTGTGGAGCTGATCCTGGGGGATGGCGCGTACCGCAACGCGGCGGCGGCGACGGCGGACTATGATGATCATCCGAGTTTTGCCGGCACCTACATTACGGATGAGCCCGGAACGGATCAATACGCCGAGCTGGCCAAAATCTGCAACACGTACAGCCGTGAGACCGAAGGCAAGCTGCCCTACATCAACCTGCTGCCGATGTACGCCAACGCCGCCCAACTCAAGTACGGCGCGCATGCCGCAGCCATCGAGTATTACGATCCCGATCCCGCCCTCTACAAAAAGTACTGCGATACGTTTTGCCAGATGTTCGAGGTGCCGTACATCTGCACCGACATCTATCCGTTGAACTGGGCGCAAGGCCGGCGGACCACCTACAAAGAGTACTGCGAGTCGATGAATGTCATTGCGCGCTCGGCGCGTGAACACGGCAAAGCGTTCTGGTGCTGCATCCAGACGTTTGCCTGGACGCCGAGCAAGCGGACGCCCACGGAAGCGGAATTCCGCTGGCAGTCTTACTGTATGCTCTCCTTCGGCTGCAAGGGCCTGCTGTGCTGGACCTACGCCGGCTACAAGCCGGAGTTCCCCTCGCTGGTGTCGATGCAAGGCAAGCGCCAAAATGCTTGGTACGACGCCGCGACGGTGTTCAAAGAGATCGCGCTCGTCTCCGATGCCTTTACGCGCTACACAAATCTGGGCGCGATGAGCCACGGCTGTTCGGACGATACGCCGTATCTGCGCTTCAGCCAGCCGGTCGAGCGTTTCCCAGCCATCGAGCGGATCGAGTGCGCACAGCCGCTGCTGCTCGGGTGCTTCGCGGCCAAAGAGGGGGAGGACCGCGCCTTCACAGTGGTGAACATGAGCGAATTGGAGACGCTTCAGACGGCACATGTCAAACTTCGGCTGCGCGGCTCGCGCGTCATTGCATGGCCGCGTGGCCAGCGTGCGGAATGTAAGCCGGACGGCGATGGCCTTATTGCGCTGACGCTGGCGCCGGGCGAGGGGATCTTCGTGGAGGTGGTGCGCTAATGCAGATGTTGACGCTACGGGAGCGGGAAATCCTCAGGCAGATCGCGGCAGGCCTCAGCAACAAAGAGGTGGCGCAACGGCTGGGGCTCAGCGCGCACACGGTCGCGGCGCATGTGCGAAGCGGCTTCAAAAAGCTCAACGTCCATTCGCGCAAAGCGTTGTCCGCCGCCTTCGAGCCCGAGTCGCGACCCGCGTTCCAGATCCTTGAGCGCAGGGCATCGGAAACGCAGTACATTCTGGTGCTGGATCAAGGGACCGACCGCTCCCGCGCGATGGTGGTCAACAAGGCGGGCCGGATGGTCGCCTCCGCGCGCAAGGAACTGGCGCACGCATACCCCAAGCCCGGCTGGGTGGAGCACGACGGGCTTTCGATCTGGTCCTCGCAGGCCGGCGTGGCGGCGGAGGCCCTCGCGGCTGCCGGTGTGAACGCGGCGGATCTTGCGGCGGTCGGCATCACCGGCCAGCGCGAGACGACACTGGTCTGGGACCGCGAGACCGGGCAGCCGGTGTATCCCGCGATCTTGTGGCAGGACCGGCGCAGCGATGAGTTCTGCGAGCGGCTGAAGCGTGACGGCTACACGCCCTGGATTCAGTCTAAAACCGGGCTGGTGCCGGACTCCTATTTTTCAGCCACCAAAATTAAATGGATCCTGGATCATGTGAAGGGCGCGCGACGCTTGGCGGAGAGCGGCCAACTGCTGTTCGGCACAGTCAATTCGTGGCTGGTGTGGAACTGTACGCGCGGCGAGGTGCACGTGACGGACGCCACCAACGCCTCGCGGACCATGCTCTACAATCTGCACACCGGCACGTGGGACCGGGAGCTGCTCGCCTTTTTCGGCATCCCTGAGCGCATGCTGCCGAGCGTCCGTTCGTGCAGCGAGGTGTACGGGGTCACACGACCGCCCTTCATTGCCGACGGCGTGCCGATCGCGGGCATGGCCGGCGACCAGCAGGCGGCGCTGTTCGGTCAGCGCTGCGTGACATCGGGCATGGTGAAAAACACCTACGGGACCGGTTGTTTTCTGGTTATGCATACCGGGCTCAAACCGATCATGTCGCGGCACAATCTGCTGACCACGGTGGCCTGGGCGATCGGCGGCAAGACGGAGTACGCGTTGGAGGGGAGCATTTTTACGGCCGGCGCGGCGGTGCAGTGGCTGTGCGACGGTTTGGGCATTCTGCGCCACCCTGCAGACATTGACGTGCTGGCCGGCAGCGCTCCGGATAACGGCGGCATCTACTTCGTGCCGGCCTTCGCGGGCCTCGGCGCTCCGTACTGGAATCAGAACGCGCGCGGCACGTTGACGGGACTGACGCGCGAAAGCAAAGCAGGCCACCTGGCGCGCGCCGCGCTTGAGAGCATCGCGTACCAGACGCGCGATGTGATCAAGGCCATGGAGGCGGACGCGCGGATTCCGGTGAAGGAGTTGCGGGTGGACGGCGAATTCGCAGCGAATGATTTTTTGATGCGCTTTCAGTCGGACATCCTCGGCAAGCCGGTGCGGCGGTCTCAGGCCTTTTCCGCGCGGGCGATGGGCGCCGCGTATCTGGCCGGCCTTGCGGTCGGCTACTGGTCCGGTGCCGAGGAGTTGGACAGCCAATGGCAGGAGGATCGTCGGTTTGATCCCTCCCTGAAAACAGCCGAGATCCGCCGTCTCGACACGGGCTGGCGTCAGGCGTTGCGGGCTGCGGTCGCGGGGGCTTGCCGCTAGAGCGGATCTACCAGGTGCAGAGGCCGGTGGCTTCCTGAAAACGGTAGAGCCAGACGCGGCGGCGCGCATCGTCCCGGAAGGCCTCATACTCCAGAGAGAAGACGCGTCCATCGGCATGGGTCCAGAGCCGATCTGCGAATGCCGCCGCATCCCGGATGGCCGGCACGTCGAGGTTGTCGGTGAGCCGCACGTTGGTTTCCAGATTCAAATCACGCAGGTTGCGCCGCGTGAAATTCGCGGAGCCGAGCAGCAGATCGGCCGTGCCGGCGGCATGCCGAACCAGCAGCAATTTGGCATGCATCTGCTCGCCGTGCGTCGCGGCCCAGCGCACCGGGACGCCGGCCGCAGTCAGTTCTCGCGCGACCTGCCGGTTGGGCATGCCGTTTTTGGTTCGGCCGAAGGCGTCTTTGTTCGGGTCAAGCAGCACGCGCAACGATACGCCGCGTCGCGCCGCTCGTTTCAATGCGCGGATGATGGGCCGGTCGGCGAGGTAGAACATCACCAAATCCAACGCGTCGCCGGCCCGGGCGGCGTCGAGCATCGCGACCGCCGCATCGGCGATGGCCGCCTCGGTGAGGATCTGGAGCTTCGTGCGGGAGGGCTCATAGGCACGCTCCGGCCGGGCATCATCGTCGCTGGCTGTCAACGGTCTTAGCGCGCGGGCGCTGAAAGCCAGCACGGCCTCTTCCGTCCGCAATAATTCGTGAGCGGCGGGACCGCTGAAGGAGAGTGCGACGTTCGTGTGCGCGCTGCTGCCGTCATGCGGATTGGCGGATGTCACCAGTGCCCGCAAACGGGGGCCGTCATCGGCGATCGCCACTTTGCGGTGATTGGCTTTGAAGTTCAGCAGGGTGAGCCAGCTCCGCACGGTGACGGGAGGGCCGCCGAAGGGGTTGGGCACCCAACCGCCCCGGTCGCTGTTGCCCCAGGGCCGGGCCAGCATCCGCCAAAGGCTCGACCAGGCGGTGTTGCTGTCGCGCAACCGGTCGAGGCGCGTGAAAACGATCTCGACCCCGGCGTCTGCGAGGCGGTCCAGATGTCCGGATTTCATGCCGCCGTAGACCGTGTTCACGGGGTCGGTGATCACGACGGCGCGCAGGGCGGGAGCCGCACGCTTGCGGGCGATCAGGGTGCGGGTCAGCTCTTCGCACAGCGTCCGGTGCGGGGCTGGCGCCGCCCCCAGAAAGGCGTTGAAAAGGAACATGTCAACCACCACGATCCGTTCCGCCCGATTGATCATCGCGAACAGCTCGTCAAAGATCTGCTGGTCGCTCTGCCGCGCGCCGTTCGCGTCGAGGCCGGTCACGTCGCACAGGAAGCGCACATCGGTGCAGGGCAACGGCGCACTCCGATGGCTGAGGCCGGCCGGCAACGGCTTCACGGCGTGCCAGCAACAGCCGGATGAGAACGCGATCAGAAGTATCGCGATGCCGGCAAGCAGATAGGGGGTGAGCGTCATTCGCATAAGGACGGCGTTCATTCGGTCAGAAGTCCCAGCGCCGGGAGGTGCCCGCATCCGGTGTTAATTCGATCCAGTCGACATCGACCGGCTGCCGTGCGGCCGGCAGATAGAGGCGCAAGATGCCGAGCGGCCCGTCGGCCGGCAGACGGAGCGTCACGGTCTGCCACGCGCCGACTTTGATCGTGTACGGCACGGTCTGCTCCGCCTTCGGTGCCGCGCCGGGCTGGAGCCACTCCGCCTTGCCGCTGCCGCCCGCGGCGCAACGCGCCCGGAAGGCCACTGTGGCCGGACCGCTGACGCCGGCGCCCACGCCGAGAAACGGCGTGCCGCCCGACCCCTTCAGGGTGACGATGCCCGCCTTCACATCAGCCGTGCACCCGCGTGCCTTCCAGCCCTTGAGGCGGGGGTCCGCCGCGTCGTCCGCGGCCGGTTTTACGCGCGCGGCGGGGCGCGGCTTGGGCCGGCCTTCATCTTCGAGACGGTATTTCGAGGGATCGAACGCAGGGTTCGGCAGCGGGACCACGGCCTTCGTATCGCGCAGGAACGTTTCAATCAGCGCGTCCAACTCCCGGACGCGTTCGGGTTCGCGCGCGGCAAGATTCTGTTTCTCGCCCAGATCCTCCTTCAGGTTGAAGAGCAGGTGGCGGTGCGCGCCCTTCGCGCCGGCATGAAAGAGGCGGATGAGTTTCCAGTCGCCGCTGTGGACCGAGACCGCGGGCGGCAGCCAGTCGGGTACGCCGGGGTCGTGCGGGAAATACTGGAACACAGCTTGGCGCTGGAGCGCACCGCCTTTCAGCGCCGGCAGGACGCTGAGGCCGTCGAAACGCTGGCCGGGCGCTGCCGGCAGGCCAAGCCCGTCCAAGAACGTGGGATAAAAGTCTTCGCTCTGGATGACCGCATCGCTGCGCGTGCCGGCAGCCGTGACACCGGGCCATGCGATCACGCACGGCACGCGCGTGCCGCCTTCGAACAGCGTGGCCTTGCCGCCGCGCAGCGGCGCGTTGCTGGTGGGCGTCGTGTCGTCCACCTCGTTGTACATGTTGCCGCCGTTGTCGGAGGTGAAGACGATGAGGGTGCGCTCGGCAAGGCCCAGCCGGTCAAGCGCGTCCAGCAGGGTGCCGACCGCGTCATCCATGCTTTCAACCATCGCCGCATAGGTCGGACTGCGCTGCGGGTTCTTGGGGTCGACGCGCGCGCGATGGTTCTCGATGAGCGCTTTTTTTGCGTCGAACGGCGCGTGCACGCTGAACATCCAGTAATTCAGGTAGAAGGGGCGCTCCCTGTGCCGCTCCATCCAGGCGACGGCCTCCCGGGCCATGCGGTCTTCGATGTGCTGATCGGGCACGTCGGGATCGGGATCGAAGTCGGGGAACTTCCAAGGCGCGACGAAACTCCCGGCCGGCCCCGGTCCGGGCCAGTGCGGGATGTCGGTGTCGAAGCCCTGCTGCAAAGGCGAGTAGGGCTCGGGGCCGAGATGCCATTTGCCGAAGTGCCCGGTGGCGTAACCGGCCTCTTTAAGCGATTCAGCCAGCGTGCGGTAGTCCGTCTTGAGGCGCGAGACCGGGGTGGGCTGAAGCGTGTGTTTGTCGGGCGGCGCCTTCGTGCCCGGCGTCGCGGTCAGCGTGACATGCGGCATGTGGCAGTTGGGCGTGGTGAGGCCCGTTCGCGCGGGACTGAGCCCCGTCAGGATTGCCGAGCGCGTCGGCGAGCAGAGCGGGCTGGCCGAATATGCCTGCGTGAAAACCATGCCGCGCCGGGCGAGCCGCTCGATGTTCGGGGTCCGGTAAAACGTCGTATGCCCATAGAGCGTGGTGTCGGCCCAGCCGAGATCGTCCGCGAGGATGAACAGCACGTTCGGCCGCGGTGCCGCGGCCGCCGCCACGGTGCCGGTCGCCAAACCCGCGCACGCGGCAAGGAGCCTGCTCCAGCCAGCCGCCCTCGCGGCCTGTCGCCCCGGAATGTTTTTCATGGCGACAGTGTAGGCCTGTGACTGCGTTCAAAGCAAGAGCGCGATTAGGCGCATGGCAGTTCTGTTGGGGTCCGTGATTCGTAATCGTAATCTTGCTCGTAATCATAATCTTGAATGTGGCACGCACGAGCTATTACACTGTCATCATGAACGGGCTATTCGACCATGAGAA
>JAQUEX010000420.1 GCA_028684935.1 Kiritimatiellia bacterium
GCTTTCAGCTTCGGTGTCGGCATGGGGTCGGTCTCCACATCGTACACCGGCCGCGGAAGGCGCGCCGCCTTGTACGAACCGATCACGAGCGGATCCAAACGCGCGGTCGACAATTTGAGATTTTGATAACACACCCTGATGCCATGGGCCTCTGTCAGACCGCCGGTCCCGCCGGCAAAGGCTGACAGCGGCATCACGACACCGCCTATTCTGGTCCTATGATCACGCGCCAAAGAGATATCATCAGCGGGGCCGTTCCACAGGACGTCGTACCCGTTTATCAGGGCTGGATTCCACTGGGTGGCTGTCGGCAGAAGAACAATGGAATAGGTGGAAATCGGACGCCGGTCGGCGTCTAGCGGGAAAACATGCGTTGTCTCGTACGTTTCAATCTGATCGATAATAAAGAAGCCGTCAACCCCATGGGTCACCGGCTCCGAAAACATGAAATCCCAATACACGAAGTTGGCTATCCCGTTGATTTCCAGCCCGAGCAGGGCGTTTGTCCGTGTCGGCTGGATGCCGTTTGAAGGCCATATCACCGAGTTGTCCGTACTCACTCCATCGAACTGATAAGCACAGGACGGCCCAGCAATGCTATCCGCCCCGGCAAAGCCGGTCAGGGCGACGTCGTTGGTCATCGGATTCACCAGGGGCTGGTCAAACGTCGCATTCCGCATCGGGACCGCCCGGCCGGCCCGGTACAGCAACGACTCCCCGGTGCCCCTGTAAATGCCCGCCATGAGCAGGTCGAACGTCGGAGTCGAATCCACGAACTCCAGTCCTTTGACATCGGTAAGCACGCCGGAACCGCCCGTGAAGTCGCTCAGCCTGAACGCCGCTCCTCCTAATTGGTTATTACCCGTATTTCCGTCACTACGCCTCACGCGAACCTGCAATCCATGCGGCCGAAGCACACTATTTTCTCCGTAGCCACTGCTTAACAGATGAAGTTGCCAGGTTCCAATGCGCGCCCCGTTGCTGTCCAGAGGATACACGTAGGCGTCATCATCACCCCCGTATTCAACCGTGAAGAACCCACCGTCGGTCTCCGTCGTGATAGAGTTGGCGAACATCACCTTGCTGGTCATCACGTTGTAAGCGCCTTTGAGCGTCAAGTTGGTCACCGCATCCGCAAAATCAACCGGAGGCGTCCCGAGATACGGGCCGTACAGGTCGTTCATGCTGACTCCGGAGCAGGTGCCGCTTATCGGGCCTTCGACATCGACGTACAGGATGCTGTCGACCTCCAGCGCGATCATCCTCACATCCTCGACGATGACCCTGTTCGCTACAACCGCCGGGCCTAAGTAGACCGTGTTTGTTGTCGGCACCAGCGACGGATCGAACAAAGCCCCGCTGACCGGCCTGACAGACCCCCAGAGGTTTCCGGCGCAACCCACCGCCACCATCACCACCACCGATCGTGACATCGCACATCCCATTTTCGCCAGACTCCTGCGCAAACAAGCCAACCTTTTTTCCATCTTCATCGCCATCTCCTGTTTGAGGTGAAGGACTTAAAATTTCGTCTCTCGCACCGCCGTCCTCTGCGGACGCACACGTTTCACCACGATTTGATGGTCAGTATAGCCGGATGAAGCGCAAAGGCCTATTGGCCGGGTGGCCAATGGCTAAATCTTGAGGATGCCCCTCTCAAACCCGCGCGTCACCGCCTCGGTGCGGGCCGAGGCGCCCAACTTCCGCAGGATGGCCGAAACATGCGCACGCGCAGTCCGCCGCGAGATGCCCAGCAGCCGGCCGATCTCCCCGTTCGAGAAGCCCTGGCGCACGAGGTTGAGGACCTCCTGCTCGCGCTGGGAGAGCGTCTCGTCGACGTCGTCCCTTTCTGTGCGGCTCTCGCCCTGCGCGACGACGCCCTGCCGCTCGAACACGTCGCGGATCGCCGCGAACAGCACATCCGGATCCACGTTCTTGGTCACGTATCCCGCCGCCCCGGCCGCCATCGACTGGCGCACGTCCTCCTTCGCCTCGGAAGAAGTCAGCATCAGCACGTGCGCCTGCGGCGCCTCCGCCTTGATCTGCCGGAGCACTTCGATACCGTCGAGCCCCGGCAGACTGATGTCAAGCAGCAGAACGTCGGGCCGGTGTTCGCGCCAGCCGGCCAGCGCCGAGCGCGCGTCGCTCGCCTGCGCCACGACCGAAAAACCGGGCTCTCCTGAAAGCAGGTTTGCCAGTCCCGCCCGCATCACCGGATGGTCGTCCACCAGCATCAGCCGGATCGCTCGGTCTGTCTTTGCACGCATTAAGCATCCTCTTTACAAACCAACAGGCACTACAAAACAAGTTTTTTTCACACGAAGCCACGAAGGACACTCAGGTGTAAAGACGATTAACTGAACCGACTCCTTTGTGTCCGTTGTGCCTTTGTGTGAGATTGAATCGGGCTGCGGGCTTTGCCCGCGTTGGACATCCGTCACCCCGCCTCGCCCATGTCGGCGTCATAGTCCCGCAGCAGGACCGTCGCGCGCACGACCGTGCCGCCGCCCGGACGGCTTTCGATCGCGAGACGGCCGCCCAGTCGCTCCGCGCGCTCGCGCATCACGTCGAGGCCGAAGTGCCCGGC
>JAQUEX010000421.1 GCA_028684935.1 Kiritimatiellia bacterium
ATCCAGCTCGGCAGCCACGATCTCTTCGTCCTGCTCAACGCCCTGCGCCCGGATCTGATTCTCGACCGCCCCGGCTTTGACCACCTCGCGGAACCAAATCCGTTCATCAACCAGGCCGCCTCTGCCCTGCGGACAAAAGGCCCGGATTGGTGCCGTCAAGCCGCCGACGCACTCAACCAAGCTGCCGACACCCCTTGGGGCAAGGTCATCCTGCGCAGTAACCCCATCTTCCAAAACGCGCTTGCGACCTTGAACGGTGACGTATCCGAAGAACTCCGCGTCCAACTCATCACGGATGTCGAAAACCTGCACACTTTCGCCGGAATCATCAACCGCACCCGCCGACGCGACATCGGAGCCTTCACCCTCCGCCGTCCGCAAACCGTGGAGATCCCGTTCACGCTAGTTCAGCGACAACTTCACGACGCCGTACTGCGCCTGCAAGAAAATGTGTTCCGCGCACTTCACGGCGATCGGACTGTAACGTTCATGATGACCACCATCCGACGCCAGACGGCAAGCTGTATCTTCGGCCTGGCCCCGTTCCTGCGCGACATCCTCTCCCGACATTTAGGAGAGATGGAACTCGATGAGCTGAATGAGGAAAATTCTGCACCCGCTGACCTTCTCTCAGAAAACGTGAAAGACGAAATCCAAAAGGTCCTGACGCTGGCCGAAGCCTTACGTGGGACACCCGATCCCAAACTTGACGCCCTACACAAGATCATCCGCGACAAGCAGTCGCTCCCCAACAACAAGCTCATGGTCTTCAGCACCTTCCGCCACACGCTGAACTACCTGCACGGAAGGCTGAAGGCAGACGGCATCCGCGTCGCCGTCATCCACGGCGGAACCCCGGACGAGGAGCGTATCGCCCAGCGCTCGCGCTTCGAGCAACCCAAAGAGGTTGGCGACGCCTTGGATGTGCTGCTCTTTTCAGAGATCGGCTGCGAAGGGCTGGACTACCAGTTCTGCGACTGCATGGTCAACTACGACCTGCCCTGGAATCCGATGCGTGTTGAGCAGCGCATCGGACGCATCGACCGTAACGGCCAGGCCAGCGAGCATGTGGACATCTTTAACCTCATCACCCCCGGAACCGTCGACGCCGACATCTATCACCGGTGCCTCTTCCGCATCGGCGTCTTTGAGCACGAACTTGGGGCGAGCGAGGAAATTCTGGGCGAGATCACCCAAGGTATTCACGACATAGCCCAAAACATGTTTCTTACCGACGAAGAACGCCGCGAAAAACTCCAGCAACTTGCTGACAACAACATTCGCGCGGTTCAGGAGCAGACGAGGCTGGAAGAACGTCAGGCCGAAATCTTCGGGCTTCGCCTTCCGCAAGAGGCGTTCGCGAAAGAGATCGATGACGCAACCAATGTCTGGCTTGCGCCTCCATCCCTCCGGCGGCTTGTTTCACGTTACCTGAATCAAATAGCGGCCACCGCAGCGGACTGCGTCTTGGGCGAAAAGCCGCTCAAAACCCTGCGTCTTTCTCAAGACGTCCGCAACGTCCTGTTGTCCGGTTTCCGCCGTCTGCCCCGTCAAAACTCTCCGACTTGGCGCGATTGGGAGAATTGGCTCAAAGGCAGCGACGCGCACCTTCCTGTTACCTTCGAAGCCGATTGTGCGGCGCGAGAGCCGAAAACCTCTTTCCTCACGCCGCTGCATCCATTGGTGCGCCAGGCAGCCGCCGCCCTAGGTTCAGACGTGCCCATGACGGCCAATTTTACCGTTCAAACGGACGACCTCCCGGCCGGAGATTACCCGTTCGCTGTTTATGCTTGGCGTCAAACGGGACAGAGAGAGGACATGGTGCTAACTCCCGTCTCTGGCGATGCCGCACTCGACGCACGTTTGCCCCTTCTCCTAGAAACCGCATCGGACGCACCCGGCTCCGCAGCTCTCGACACGCTCACGAAAGACCGCCTTGACTGCCGCCACCATGCATGCTGGCAAGTAGCCAAGAAAGCGCATCTGCAACGGGAAACCGAGCATATCACATTCCGCAAGGAAAGCCTTGCAAGCAGCCATCGCGCCCGCATCGCCCTGTTGCAGGACCAACTCTCCCAAGCGGACAACGACAAAATCCGCCGTATGCGTCAAGCCCAGCTCGACGCCGCAGAAGCCGATTTCATTCGGCGGGCCGCCGAGCTTGACGCGGCAGCCGCCCGAGCCGACATCCTTGCAACCCCTGTCGTTTTCGGCAACCTCCATATTCGACGCACACAATTTTAAACAGTTGTGTCGTACTCCGTTTGATTATAAATTCCTGACATCTCCTCCGCGTCTCTGCGCCTCTGCGTTAAATTATCCCCGCAGCCATGCCCGCCACCCCGTCCTTCTGACCTCTGACTACCGATCTCTGCCCTCTCCCGCCCCCAAAAACAACTCACGCTCCGAATGTTGATCCCGCGCGGTGTCCGGTGTTTTGACCTGCGACTTGCGACCTTCGACCTTCGGCGTTCTGAGTTGGGCGTTCGACGTTCTGCGTTCGGTGTTGGCCCTCCGCCTATGCGGCGGCCTCGGCGAGACCGCCCTACCGGCCGAAAGAACACATCGGTCGAGGTGGAGGTTG
>JAQUEX010000422.1 GCA_028684935.1 Kiritimatiellia bacterium
ATGGCGGCGGCCCTGCGGTGCAGGCCGGACGTCCGCTCGATCCGGCCTACACCGGCGAGAACCTGGAGCTGTTGGAAAAGGGGTGCGACAATCTGCTGGCGCACATCGGCATCGTCAAGCGCTCCGGCATCCGGCCGGTGGTCTGCCTCAACAGCTTCCACACCGATACGCCCGCCGAATGCGAGCTGGTGCGACGGGTGGCCGAGGCCGCGGGAGCGCGTTTCGCGGTCTCCGACCACTGGCTGCGCGGCGGCGAAGGCGCGACCGAACTGGCCGAAGCTGTGGTGGAAGCGTGTGAAGAGTCCAGCCGCTTCGCTTTTCTTTCGGATCTCGACGAGCCGCTGTCGGACCGCATCGCGGCGATCACCGAGGAGGTTTACGGCGGCGACGGCGTGTCCTACTCCGCCGAAGCCCAGGCCAAGCTCGACGCATTCGAGGCCGATCCGGCCGTTGCGTGCCTGCCGGTGTGCATGGCCAAGACGCAGTACAGTCTCTCGCATGATCCTGCCCTGACCGGACGCCCGCGCGGCTGGACGCTGCCGGTGCGCGACCTGCTGCTCTATCAGGGCGCGGGGCTGGTGGTGCCGGTCACGGGCGACATCAAGCTCATGCCGGGGACGGCTTCCAACGCGGCGTTCCGCCGCATTGACATCGACACCGCCACCGGTAAGGTCAAGGGGCTGTTTTAAGCAGCGGGAAGGAGCGGTCGCGAAGATGCCGGAGGTGACGGATTCCGCGGAAGCCAAGCAGGCCATCCGAACGGCGATGCGCGAGAAACGCCATGCCGTGAGCCCCGATATGCGGCGCTCGGCCGGACATGCCATCTGCGACCGGGTGGCCGGCCCGCCGGTCAATCTGCTGCTGCGCACATGGCGGACCTGCATCTATCTCAGCACACGGCACGAGATCCCGACGCGTTACCTCGCACGAGAGATCTGGGCGGCCGGGCGCGAGGTGTGCGTGCCGGCCTGGAGCACCTCCGAAAAAGCGTATAAGCTGTACGCGATTGACCCCGTGACGCGTCTGGTCGCCGGCCATCACGGCATCCGCGAGCCGGCGGTCCGTGTCCCCGTGATGACATGGGACGTCCATGCTTTCATCGTTCCCGGACTGGCGTTTGACACGCGCGGCGGGCGCCTTGGTTACGGGGCCGGCTATTACGACGACATCCTCGGCCGCGCGTCGTCCACGGCGCTGAAGATCGCGGTCTGCTACGATTGGCAGGTGCAAGACGAGCCGCTGCCGCAGGACGCGCATGACATCGCGATGGACTGGATCGTGACGGACACGCGCGTCATCGACTGCGCGGCCAACCGAAGGAGAAGTTAGGATTTAGGAGTTTCGCATTCAATTCCTAACTCCAAATTCCTAAATCCTCCTTTAAGAGGCGCACCCGTCAGGCGAACGCGCTCTCTTTTTTGATCAGCGTCAGAATGCGCATGGTCTCGATCGCTTGGTCCAGCGGGATCGGGAAGGGCTTGTTCTCACGGATCGCGTTAAAGACATGGTCCCAGATCAGCGTCATGCCGCAATCAGCCTTGGGCGCCACCGGGATCTGGGTTTCGACCCAGCGCAGCGTCTCGGGCGTGCCGAAACTGCCCAGCGGCGGGGTGCGCACACTGGAGCGCCGGCGCGGCAGCTTCTGCTTGCGGTCCAAATGGCGCAGTGTGCCTTCGGCCGCGCCTGGGAAAAGCGTAAACTCGCCTTTGGTGCCGGTCACGATGAACTGCGGCACCGGGGTGATGCGCCCGCCCGAGATCTCCAAGTCAACGGTCAGGCCTGCCATGTTGCGCAGGATCACGCGCATGAAGTCTTCGGCGTCGCCGACGGACGCCACGCGTTTGAAGTCCGACCACACCTTGACCGGCGGCGCATGCAGCAGGTCGAGCGCCTGGTCGAGGAAGGCCGGCCCCCAAGTGAGCGCGGTGCCGCCGCCGCAGCGTTTGACCGTCTGCCAGTCGTCGCGCCGCTCATACGCGCCGCGGCGGATTTTGATGTCGTAGATCTCGCCCAGCGCGCCGGAGTCGATGACTTCCTTGACCTGCAAGAAGGACGGCTCGTAGCGGTAGTTGTGGCGCACCAGCAGGCGGTTGCCGGCTTTGATCGCGGCTGCGCGCAAGATCATCGCCTGGTCGTAGTCGCAGCAGAAAGGCCGCTCGACATGGACCCACTTGCGGGTTTTCAAAGCCTGCAGGACGTGTGCGGCATGCTCGTCGGACCGCGTGGCGAGGTCGACCAGTTCGACATCGGGATCGGCCAGCAGATCCTCATAACGGCGGTAGGCGCGGGCATCGGGCAGGCGCTCCAAAGCCAGGTCACGGCGCTCCTTGACGGGATCGCACACGGCGATGATTTTGAACAGCTCCGGAATCTGCGCCAACTCAGGGCAGTGCATCTCGAGTCCAGCCCGTCCCAAGCCAACGACACCGATTCGGATCGGGGGCCGAGTCGTGCGAATCATGTATCAATCTCCTTTTCTCGCGTCTTACCATTCACGGCACACAGTAACCGAACACTCAAACGAATAGCCGGAAAATAGCAGGTTTGTGGGGATACGTCAATAAGCGGTTCCGCGATAGGCAGG
>JAQUEX010000423.1 GCA_028684935.1 Kiritimatiellia bacterium
GGATTTGGAACGCGCCGGTCGTCCGCCGCGTGGCCGCCATGCCCGAGATGCCCCAGTTGAGCGTGTAGTTCTCCTGGGGGCGTGGCCAGGTGTCCACCGTCCGCTCGACGTTGAAATGGTCCAGCCCGGCCGTGCCGGCGGGATCGACCACGCGCAGGGTCGCATCGCAGACGATCTGGTTGTCGTAGTAGGTTTCGCGGCTGCTGAGTTCCGTGAAGCGGACGAAGCTCTCCTGCGTCGGCATGTAGCAGTCGCCCACGAACTGGCAGGCGACGGCGACGTCGTGCTCCTCGGCGTAGTCGGATATCTCTCCGTGGTTTGCCACCGTGGCCAGGACGGAAAGCAGGATGTACTCCGCATCCGGCGGCAGGGTGATCTCGCAGCTCCATTCATTATCGCCCTCGTCGTTCGGACCGAAAACCCCGGTCGCGATTTCCGATTGGGTGGCGCCGGCGGAATTCCGGGTTTGCATCAGAAGATCGATGCCGCCGCAAATTGCCGGCGCGGTGGCCCGCAATCGGGTATGCGGGGCGAAAATGCGGTCAGGCTTGAAGAGCTTGAACTGGATCACGCCGCACCCGTAGTCGCGAACCTTCAGTTCCACCTCTTGTTTCTCCAGCAGGTCGGGGGCGGCCTTTTTGATGGAAACCAGCTTGTACGTCTTGGAGAGATCCGTCTCGGAGTCGCTGGAAAAAATCGCGTCCGGGGTGACAGCCGCGCTGTAGCACTTGGGATCCGTCAGCAGGTAGTCGCGGGCAAACTTCAGATAGGTTCGATCCAGACCTTCAAGGGCCCCTTGTTTTTCGACGAACAGGCTGTCGAGGGCCTGCTTCGCCGTCTGGCCGCCTTTCACCTTCTGGGCCAGCTCGTAGATCCAGCCGCGGTGGTCGTCGAAGCAGTAGTCGACGAAGGCGGAGGTCCCATAGCCGTGCTTTTCCTGCGCGCTCCAGTCCCGGCCGCCCAGCCAGCCGCGGGTGATGGGTTGGAAAAGGGCTTTCAGCGGCGCGGCGCGGCGCGCGGTGTGGTTGCCCGACTGGTGGTCGGGGTTGCCGGCTGCAACCGCCTCGAACCAGGTGGTGATGGCATCCTCCACGCTTTCAAAGGCGAACGCATTGCCCCCCTGGTACTCGTTGAGCACGTAGTGCATCAGTTCATGGCCCAGCGTCGCCTTCATTTCGGCGGGGTTCGACAGCAGACTCGCCTTCAGCTCGATCCACTGGGCGCCGGTCACCGGATTGTACACGAAGCCGCCATCATCCGTCATGCCCCTGCGGAGATGCACTTCCAGCGGGAAGATCGAGGCGTGCGTCGTATCGAGCGGGAAGCCCATCGCCTGGATTTTGCCGTAGATGTCGTAGAGGATGCCGCAAACGGTTTCCAGATTGTCATAGGTAACCGTGCCCCAGTCCTTGGTATACACCTCGAACTTGTCGCTGATCCATCCCGTGTAGAGATAACCTGCGTAACGGTTGCCGGGGATTGAGGTCGGGACAGGCTCCGGACGCGCCGCCAAGGTCATCGCCTGAGTAACCGGCGGAGGCTCGTCCGCAGTGAGCAGCGCGAATTTGACGGAATGGGCGACCGCCAGGTCGCTGTCACCGGGCGGGGCGAACGAACGGCTGACCTGTGTGCCGCTCCGAACGAACCCGGACTCCGGGAAGGCGTGCCAGTTCCACTGCATCTCGCCGGCATCGTGCGGCTGTAGGTACGATCCCGCGCACAGCCCCGTGTCATCGCCGCAGTTCGCATAGCTGACTGCGACCCCGGCCAGGTTGGTCGACAGTCCGCAGACCATGTACACCTCGTGCAGCGGCATCCCGTCGTCCAGGGCATCCTCCGCACAACGCATCAGGGACAGATGGGTCTGGCCTGATGAGCCGGGGGGGATGGTGACGGTGATGTTGCCGTGCGACAGCGTGCCTCCCGCGGGGCCGATCCACGCGCCGGCCACCCGCTCCGGCACGGAGCGACCGAGAACGGCCTCCTGGATCAGCCAGACATCCACCTTCGTCACGGCGGAATCTCCGTCCACGTCCGCCGCCGGCTCGAACGCCAGTTCTCCGTCCGCGATTTTCCGCGCCCGGACGAGGTCGGCGGCATTGACCGCCCCGTCGCCGTTCACATCACCGGACAAATCAGCCGAGGCGCTCCATCCGCATAACACCATTAAAACCAACAATCTACGCTTGCGCATGGTTTATTTCTCCTCGAAAGTTATGGTCTCTTCATTCACGAGCACGCTCAGCGCCGCATCAAACCGACCTTCGTCAGCGGAAATTTACGAAAACGTAGTGAAGCATGCAAGCGCTTTGTTTTCCGCCTCGGCGGCGGGGTCCACTTTGGGATTGACCGTTCACCTACTGCACGGCAGGGGGCGCATGGCAGTTCTGTTGGGGCCAATCAATCATAATCATAATCTTAATCATAATCTTAATCTTAATCTTAATCTTGCACATCGGACTTTCTCGCGAGTGGACTGCGCCCATGAAAACGAGCTTTGATCACGAGAAGCTGTCTGTCTATCAGAAAGAGGCTTGTTTGTGCCGAACAGGGGAAAGTGATGTGG
>JAQUEX010000102.1 GCA_028684935.1 Kiritimatiellia bacterium
CTGGTGCTGGCAGCCCTGCGCGAGGCGCTGCGCCAGCTCGCCCACTCGCGCCATGCGGTTTCGCTGCGCATGGCTGCGTTCAGGGCCACGGCGCATCCCCGCCTGCACGTATGCCTGAGCCGCGACGGCGACCTTGAGGTCCACTGTGACGGCTCGCGCGTGCAGCGCCTACGGCAGCCCGGCATCTGGATCGCCGACCATCCGCTGCCGCTGAACCTACCCCGCGCGCGCTGCCTGACCTTGCGCTTCAACCCGGCGGGCGGCGGGCGGGTCCGCGTCGCGCTGGCGGCGGCCGCCCCGTTATCCCGGCACGGCTGGCTTGCTGTGGCGTTCCTGATCGCGGCGGCCTGCGTCTGCGATGCCTCCGGTGTGCTCGCCAGCGCGCTGGGCTTTGCCGCGCAGACCTATCTGCTCGAACACCACCCCAACCGTCCGCGCGATCAGCAGGAGGTCAAAGCGACGTGACCGGTGGCAAAGATAATAGATGTCCAGCAGACACATCGCGTCAAACGTGAGCCGGTTGCGCCCGGACACCTGCCAGAGCCCGGTCATGCCCGGCACCCCCTCCAGACGCAGCGCGTGCGCCGGCTGCGTGTAATGATCCAGATCGCTGGCTGGAAGCGGGCGCGGCCCGACGAGCCGCATCTCGCCGCGCACGACATTCACGAGCTGCGGCAACTCGTCGACAAAGGTGCGGCGCAACAGGGTGCCCAACCGGGTCACGCGCGGGTCGCGCTCAAGCTTGAACAGCCGGCCATCCGTCCGGCGACGGCGCTGCAGCCGGGCATGCAGGGTCTCCGCCCGGCGGTCCATCGTGCGGAATTTATAGACGACGAAGGGGCGCCCTCTGAACCCGAAGCGCTCTTGCCGAAAGACAATCGGCCAGCCGTCACACAGCAACACCAGCAACGCCGTCACCGTCAGCGCCGGCAAGCAGAGCGCCAGCAGCACCAGCGCGGCCGCTCGTTCCACACAGCCGCACGCCACGGGACAGGCAGGCCATCGGAATCGAAAACAGCCGTCGGCATCCGGCCGGCAGCGCGCGTCACGCGCCAGCACCGGCGCACACTCCGCCGGCACCGCAGCGGCACCGTCCTCCCGAACGGCCTCTGCAATGAAAGCCAGGACCTCCCCCTCCCGGGTCCCCTTTCCGGCTGTGAGCACTCTGGCCATATTTGCTGACGAGTATCCGCCTTCCTCCTCTTCACTTCAAGTCCGGAATGACCCCGCCCTGACGATTCTGTTTGCGGGCGCGTACCACCTGGGCTATAGTGCCGCTTGTAAACAGCAGGAACCGGGAGATCGCGCATGAAAGAGATTCTCTGCACACTCGCCGTCTGCCTGATGGTGGCTGCGGCCGTGTATACCAACCGTTCCGTGGTCAGAGACGAGGGCCGCCGCACGCGTGCCGCCCTGTCCAAGACCTCAGAGCCGCCCACGCCGTCAGGTGAAAGCGACGGCGCCGTGGCCAAGCGGCTGGACGCCGTGCTGAGCCAGCTCACCGCGTGCAACCGGCGCATCACCGCGCTGGAGGAAACGCTGGCCGCATCTGACCGCGGCGCGGACAGCACGCGCAGCGTGCGGAGCGACCTGAACGCCGTACGCCAAGACCTCAAGTCGATCTCTGCTTCTCAAGCCCGCCTGGCGGCGGTTCCTGGCTACTTGGCCGACCTGACCCGGTATCTCGATCAATCCTTCGCGCGTGTCGAGCAAGGTTTTGATGACGCCCGCGCGCCCGAGGCGCTCGCCGTGGCGATCGATGATCTGGCGCAGCGGCTCGATGGCATAGAAAGCCTCTTCGCCGCTCTCTACGGGGCGCTGGGCATCGCGTTGGACCCGCAGGACGGCCAGCCGCTCGCCGAGACGCCGTCGCTGGACGCGCGCCTCAGCCAACTGGCGCAGCAGAGCGACCGGATCCGCAAAGACATCGAGGCGCTGCGCGACTGGATGACGCCGCGCAACATCGACCCGGTCAAGCGGCCGCGCTGAGTGTTTAGCGGCGGAGGCCGGCGAGGTCCGGCAGCAGCGCCCGGTTCTCCGCCAGCAGGGCATCGAGCGTCACGCGCTCACGCCGGGCTGCGGCTTCACGGCCGAGAATCGCGGTGAAATTGCTCTCGACCGCCCTCACAACCTGCTCGTTCGCGCAGTCGCCGGCATCAATCGCCTGACGAAACTCGTCGATGTTGGTGCGCACGCTGGCTTCGGGATTCGGCACCCCCCCGCTGAAGTGACGCGGCCCGCCGCGCACGTAGGATTTGCCGGCATACGAGAGGCAGGCCGTGCCTTGCGTCCCTTGCAGCGAGGCCGTGAGCCGCCCGGTCTTGATCCAATCGTGGTAGGCGCCGAGAATACCCTGGTGGCACCACATGGTGCCGTCGTCGAAAAGATAAACGACCAGGCTGGAGTCGCGCGCGTCGCCATGCACCGAGGGCCGGAACGCGGCTGACGCGCCCAGCGCGGCGACCGGCGTTTTACCCAGCGCCCAGACCACGGCGTCCAGAATGTGGACGTCATAGTGCACCATGTAGTCACCGCCCAGCGCGACATCATTGCACCACACCAGATCCTTCAGTCGGTTCTCAGCCGTTGTCTCCAGCGGCGGGTCTTGATACCCGTTGCCGCCAGCCCAGCCGGAGGAAAAGATCGTCTGCAGTTTGCCCAGCGCGCCGGTCCGGATGCGTTTCGCCACCTCCACATTCACCGGGTCGCGCGGCAACTGGTAGTCAGCCTGAAACACCCGTTTTTCACGCGTCGCCCGCGCCGCCAGACTCTTGATCGCGAGTGTGCCGGGCACGTCGATGGCCACCGGCTTGGCCATGTAAATGTGCAGCCCGGCGTCGAGCGCGGCGGCGGCATGCCGCGGAAAGAAGTACGGAGGCGTCTGCAACACGACCGCCTCAACCCCGGACGCCACCAGGCGCTGATAGCCGTCCAGACCAGAAAAACAGGCAGCCTCCGGCACGCCGAGCTGTGCGCCGGCGCGCGCCGCGCGCTCCGGAAAATAATCGGCCACGGCACCGAACGTGAACCCGCCGTGGGCGGTGAACAAGCTGCTGATCCACGTGCCGCGGCCGCCACAGCCGATCAGCCCCAACTTGATTTTTTTGCCGTAGGCCCGCGGGGTGGAGGGCGACAGCACGGCGCCGCCGGGCTCCTGACCGCCCGCCACAGAGGCGGCGAGCGGCAGCGCGGCCATACCCGCATGCGCCAAACGCAAAAATTCGCGCCGTCCGACCCCGTATCCGTTTGCTGTCGTGTTCATGCCTGCCCCCCCGTGGATCTCCGTGTCACCGCCCGTGTCCGCCCGCGCCTGCGCGGCGGCGCGCTACCAGCCCCCCTCCCGCTGATACCCCAGCCAGCGGGCCACCGCCGCGTTTTTCGAACGCACGTGCAGCTTTTTATAAATACGCAACACATAGGTATGAACCGTCGCAAAGGCGACATTCAATTTATCCGCGATTTCCTTGTACGAGAACCCCTGCGCCAGAAGGTCAAGAACCTCCTTCTCGCGCGGCGCCAGCTCGTCCGACTCGCCGCCGCCGGATGCGGCCACACCGACGGGCATGGACGGGGCGGCCGAGGGCACCTGCGCGCGGAAGGCGTCCACCACCTTGCGCGCCAGCGCGCTGGTCATCGGCGCGCCGCCGCGGTGGATATCACGGATCGCCGCCAGCAGGTCGCGCGCGCGCGCCGGCTTGACCAGGTACCCGTGCGCGCCAGCGGCCAGGGCACGAAAAAGATTGTTGGTGTCCTGGTAAACCGTCAGCATCACGATCTGCAACTCGGGCAGACGCTCCGACAACTGCCTCACGCACTCGATGCCGTCCATGCCGGGCAGATTAATGTCCATCACCGCCACCTGCGGATGCAGGGCAGGTGCCAGCGCCAGCGCCTCCTCGCCCGAGCCGTACGCGCCGACGCAGGTACACTGGGGATCGCTGTTGACAATCTCCACGAGGCCGGAACGCAGCCGGTTATCGTCTTCCACTATGATCACATCGATGGCCATCACACACTCCCAACAGCCGGTCTAGACATTGGACTCTCACAATAGCGTGATCTTTCTGGCAACGCAATTCCCAATTGAGCCGGGTTTGGGGTTGCGAGATCACCCCGGGATTTGTATAGTACAACCGATTTGTTCGGCTACGGAATAACAAGGAGTGATTTGACCATGTACGTTTCGCTTCAATCTCTTGCGCGTGTGGGCGCATCCTGTCTTGTCCTTGCCGGGTTTTGCCTGGTGCTGACGCCTGGCTGCAAACCCTCTGCCGAAAAGATTGCGGCGCGCGAGGCGCTGCTGGGCCACGAGATCGAGCGCACGCTGGAGAAGGTGCAGCGCCTGCGGGCCGAGGAAAAAAACAGCGAGGCGCTGACGTTGATCGAGCGCGCGCTCGCCAACCCGAAGTACGCCGCGCACGCCGCGCGCTTTTTCACAGAAAAGATCGCCGTGCTGCTGACGCAAAACCAAGACACCGTTGCCCGTGCCGCCATTCTTGAAGCGTGGAAAAAAACGCCGGAAGCCGCGCGTGCCGTCTTCGGCAACGTCCACAACGCTTACCGGCAAATGAACCGCCATGCCGACATCCGCCACTGGTGCCGCGACCTGCTGGCGCGCGAAACCGGCCTGCCGGTCGACCTCCGTCAGCAGGTGTTGAACTGGCAACTCTCAGCCTCGCTGGCCATGGCAGACGCCGATCTCGCGCAGACTGACCTTGACAGCGTGGTCAGTGAATTGCCTGCAGACAAGGCCGCCCCTCTCGTGCAGCAAACGCTCGGAGGCCTGATCGACGGCGGCCAACACACCTTGGCCAGCCGCCTGCTGCGTCACCTGCAGGCCAAAAATCTGGAAGCCGCCGCCTATCGCGACCTCTTGGTTTCTCTCACGCTGCGCTGCGTTCTGGCCGCGAAAAACTGGGACGACGCGCCCGCCGCGTTCGACGCCTGCGTCGTCCAGTTGCCGGACAGCTCGCTCTACACGCTCTCGCGCACCTTTTTCACGTCGCTCCAGAGAAACGGGCGCAACGATTTGGTCGAACAGGCCAGCAAAAAAATGGTGTTCAACGCCATCGGCAAGACCAACGCGGTCAACTATGCGGCGCGCGTCTGGGTTGACACCGGCGTGGCTGCCAACCCGCGCGTGCTGCCCGAACGGCTCGATGCCTTGTTGACCGCCCAGATTTCGCCGGTGCAGGTCGGCAACCTCTTCGACCGTTATTTTTACGAGATGGCCGAGCAGCTTACGATCATCCGCGCCCTCTGTACCGTCGGCGAAAGGATCCTCGCGTCCTGTTCCGACGAGAATACGGTCAACTCCATCAAGGTCAAGATTCTGGACGGCGCCTTCATCACTGAGAACTACGACCTTGCGGTGAGCATGCTGGAAAAGGGCATCCCCGGCAAAGACAAAGCTTGGCATGACATGTCGCTGCCCAAAGTCAAGGCGCACCGTGCCATGGCCAAGAACCAGCCGCGCGAGGCGGTCTCGTTCTTCCGCGCGTTCATGAACGCCTGGCTGGACTCGGACCAGGAAGAGGAGTTCGACCCCACCAGCGGCATCGCCTACAGCCGCGAATGGATCTTGGGCCGCAACGCCAAACGCATCGCCGGCATCCTCGACACGATCCCGGACAAGGCCGAGGCGGATAAAGCGCGCGCCGAGGCCAAGGGGTACTTCAAGACCGCGCTCAAGAAGGCGGCCAACGACCCGGCGGCGCTCAAACTGCTGCAAGAGGAAACCCAAGGCTTCCTCGACTAATGCGGGCGAAGCCCGCAACCCTCACCCCGGCCCTCTCCCAGAGGGCGAGGGTGAAAACATCTTCTTTATAGCGCTTGTCGCGCCGTGAGGCCTTAGCCCCGCCCCCACCCTTCCACCAGCGCGGCGATCGCCTCGAGTGCCTCGGCCTCTGGCAGCGTATGCTTGCGTTCACCCCGCACGTAGAGCACATACCGCCCTTGCCCGCCGGCCACGGCGATGTCGGCGTCCTTGGCCTCACCCGGCCCGTTCACGACGCACCCCATGACCGCCACATGTGGCCGCGCCGCATCAGGATGCTCGCGGTAGAACCGCTCCAGCCGCTCCTCGACGCGCGTCGCCAACCCTACCACATCCACGCGCGTGCGGCCGCAGGTCGGGCAGGAGGTCACCGCCGCGCCCGGCGCCCGCAGCCCCACGCTGCGCAACAGTTCGACCCCCACCCGCACCTCTTTCGCGGGCACGTCAGTGAGCGACACGCGGATCGTATCGCCGATGCCCTCCAGCAGCAGCGCGCCCAGCGCCACGCAGGAGCGCACGGTTCCTGGCAGGAACGTGCCGGCCTCGGTCACCCCGAGGTGCAGCGGATAGACGGTGCGCGCCGACAGCAGGCGGTAGGCCGCAAGCGTGCGCGACACGTCAGAGGCCTTGACTGAAATCTTGATCTCGTGATACGCCTCGGCTTCGAGCAGCGCGACATGGCGCAGGGCGCTTTCGACCAGCGCCTCAGCCGTGGCCGCCCCATGCCGCGCCAATATATCGGCCTCGAGCGAGCCGCCGTTCACGCCGATGCGGATCGGCACGCGGCGACTGCGGGCTGCGGCCACCACGGCGCGCACGCGCTCGGGCCCGCCGATGTTGCCGGGATTGATGCGCAGTCCGTCCGCGCCGGCCTCCAGTGCCGCGAGCGCGAGCCGGTGATCGAAATGGATGTCCGCCACCAGCGGCAGCGGCGACAGGGTGCGCACCTGCTTGAAGACGGCAGCCGCCTCCGCGTCCGGAACGGTCAGCCGCACGATGTCGCCCCCCAGGTCGGCGGCCTCACCGATCTGACGCAGCAGCGCCTGAGCGTCGTGCGGATCGGCATTCGTCATGGTCTGCACGCTGACGGGCGCGCCGCCGCCGATCGCCACCGCGCCTACGAAGATCTGGCGCGTCTCGCCGCGCGGACGCACCGTCGGTGTTGCCTCAGTCTGCATGGTGATTACGGCTCCATTCTGCCGCCGTGCCGCACCGTCACGGACGCGCGTCCGCGGCAGGTGTTGCGGTTTCCGCCGCCTCCTGCTCGCGCGCCATCGCGCGCAGCTCCCGGTTGCTCCTGATCTTGCGTGTGATGTCGGTATAGACGAGCAGCAGCATGAGACCGATCAGAAGCACGGCAAAGGTGTTGACCAGCACGGCGACCACTTTGGGATGCGGCTTGCGGCGTGTGATGATTTCATACAGGGCGAACATGATATGCCCGCCATCCAGCACCGGGAAGGGCAGCAGGTTCAGGATCGCCAGATTGACGCAGATCATGCGCAGGAAGCCCAGGCCGTCGACCAGGCTGCCGCGCACCGTGTTGTAAAGCCCCATCACGATCGCCACCGGACCGCCGATATTGCGCGCGACGGCCTTACGCTCGCCCGGCGATTCAGGCGCCACCATCGCCTGCAAAACCCGCACCACCGAGAGCGAATCCCATTTGAGCTGCTGCCACGGATCGCGGTACATCATCCACGGCTTCACGCCCTCGCGTCCGTCACTCCAGCGGATGCCGACCAGATATCGTTTAGCCTCTTCCTCGTAGCGCGGCGTCACCGAAAGTTTCACGCGCCCAGCGCCGCGTTGCAGCGTCAGCAACGCCGGCTGCGCGCCCCGCTTTGCGATCAGCGCGGAAAAATGATACGCGCCCAACACCGGCGTCTCATCCACCGCCAGAATCACGTCCTTCACCTGAAGCCCGCTCTGCGCGGCCGGCGAGCCGGGAATCACCTCGTCCACCTCGCAGCGCGCCTCGGGAAAGACGCCGGCCAGTATCCGCAAGCCCAGCGCGTTGTTGGTTTCGAACGAGAGGGTCAGATCGCGGCGCACGCCGTCGCGCACCACGCCGAAGGTCGCCGCGCCGGAGCCGCCCGCCAGTTGCCACTCCACCTGAAGGTCGGTCCACGTCGCCACCTTGCGCCCGTTGACGCTGTCAATGCGGTCACCGGCGCGCAGCCCCGCCGCCCAGGCTGCGGACTCCTCCGCCACCACACCGACGCGCGTATCCACCACGCCGGTCCGCACGCCCGGCATCCAGGCGATCAGGAGAGCCAGCGCCACCGCCAGCACCACATTGCCGAATGGTCCCGCCACCGAGACAACGATCCGCCGCCACGCCGCGATGTCGGGCAGTTCGCGCGACGCCGGTCCGCTGCCGCCCTGTACCTTTTCCATGCCGGAGGGATCAAGCTGCGGCAGCGCCACGTACCCGCCGAACGGGATGCAACCGACTTTATACTCCACGCCGTTGACCGTACGTTTCCAGATCGCCGGCCCGAAGCCGATCGCAAAGGTGTCCACCTGCAAGCCCATCCAGCGTGCGGCCAAGAAATGGCCGAACTCGTGAATAAAAATCGCCAGGCTGAACAACAAAACCACGCACACGCCCGCCAAAACAGACAACACAAATTCCATGATACTCCACCACTCTTTTCCGGCCCGGATCCGTGATCAGGCCTCAACCTTGTTCGTGCCCCGCATGCCGCATCGCTCGGACGCCGCGACGCGCGCCCAGGCATCCGCCTCCACAATCGCCTCGCGCGTCGCAGCAGGACGCGGCGTGTGCGCGGCCATCACCTGTTCGACGGTTCGCCAAATCCCGGCAAACGGGATCGCGCCCGCCAGAAACGCCTCAACCGCCACCTCGTCCGCCGCGTTCAGCACCGCCGGCAGCGTGCCGCCGGCGGCCGCCGCCTCGCGCGCCAGCCGCAGACAGGGGAAACGCGACTCGTCCGGAGCCGCGAAGGTCAGTCGGCCCTGGCTCACCAGATCCAGCGACGGCAGCGCGGCGGCCAAGCGGTCGGGCCAGGTCAACGCATACTGGATCGGGAAGCGCATATCCGGCACCGAAAGCTGCGCCAACTGCGTCCCGTCCACAAACGTCACCAGCGAGTGCACGATGCTTTCCGGATGCACGGCCACCCCGATCCGTTCGGCCGGCACATTGAAGAGCCACTGCGCCTCCATGATCTCCAGCCCCTTGTTCATCATGGTCGCCGAGTCGATCGTCACCTTGCGCCCCATGGTCCAGCGCGGATGATCCAGCGCCTGCTCGGGCGTCACCCGTTCGAAATCGATCCCGTGGCGCGCCGCGAAGGGCCCGCCTGACGCGGTGAGCACGAGGCGCGCCACGCGCGCTTCGGCCGCCGGCTCGCCGGCGCGCGTGCGCACGCAGGCCGGCGAGAAGGCTGGAGATTGAAGGCATTGGAACAGCGCGCTGTGCTCACTGTCCACCGGCAACAGGCTGACGCCCGCCTCGGCGCGCCGCCGCATGACCAGCTCACCGGCCGAGACCAGCACCTCCTTGGTGGCCAGCGCCACATCCTTGCCGGCCTCCAGCGCCGTAAGCACCGGCTGCAGGCCGGCCAGCCCCACCAGCGCGCAGAGCACGGTGTCGGCCGCGGCCAGCCCGGCCAGCGCCGCCACGCCCTCCGCACCGGCCCAGACCTGGATGCCGTGGGGCCGCGCCAGCGCGGCCGCCTCGGCGGCGGCGGCCCGGTCTTCGACCGCGACCACCTGCACACCGAACTGCAACGCCTGATCGATCACGCGCGACACCTTGGCGCGCGTGGCCAGCCCCACCACCCGCACCGCGTCCGGCAGCGCCTCGGCGACCTTGAGCGCGTTCTCACCGATCGAGCCCGTGCTTCCGAGTATGACGACAGACCTCATGGGGACACCGACTGCCCGACAAACCAGGCGAGATAGAAATAAAGAACGGCAGGCGAGAAGGTCAGGCTGTCGAACATGTCGAGGATGCCGCCGCCGCCGCCCGGCAGCAGGCCGGCGGAATCCTTGGTGTTCACCGAACGTTTAAACATCGACTCGATCAAGTCGCCCAACGCGCCGACCACACCCAGCACCGCGCCCAAGGCCAGCGCGTGCGGTACACTCAGCTCGACCAGCGGGCCGCCCGGCAGCCAGGCGCACTGCTTCGCCGCCTGAATCATCGCCACGCTCACCGCCATGGAGGCGGCGACCCCGCCGGCGAAGCCTTCCCACGATTTTTTCGGCGAGACGCGCGGAAACATCTTGTGGCGGCCCAGCGTGACCCCGACCGCAAATGCCCCCACATCGCTGAATTTCACGACCGCCGCCAGGTAGGAGGCCAGATACACGCCGACACGCGCCGAGGGGATCTCGAACATCGCGTCTGCCCCCCATTGCGCCAGCCGGATGAAGAAGCTGAGCATAAAGGGCAGATAGAAGAAACCCAACAGCGTGACGCCCGTGTGCTCGACCGGCCGCGCGATCCGCGAGTCGAACAGCACGCGCAGCAACAGCGCGAACACCAGCGCCGCCAGCACCAACGTTTCGAACTGGTGGCCCATCGGCAGCTCGCGCGCCGCATAAGGGGGAAAGGCGTAACAGGCGGTCAGCCACACCACGCCCATCGCCATGCCGCCGTTACGGCTGACCGGGTGGCCGTTGCGCCGCATCATCTGGTAGAACTCGTTCTGACAGGCGCAGGACATCAGCAGCAGCACGCCGAAGAGCATCCAGCCCGGCATATAGCACAGGCCGAAGAGCCAGGCCGATCCCACCAGCACACCCGTAACAATTCGCTTCGTCAAGATTCTCGCTCCTGCTTAAGTGCCGCCGCCCCCGGCGCACGGGGCCACCTGCCCCACACCGCCGAACCGGCGGTCACG
>JAQUEX010000103.1 GCA_028684935.1 Kiritimatiellia bacterium
CCGGTGCTGACCGCGTCGTCGCCGTCCAGCGGCGTCGGCACGCTTGATTTCTCCCTGAGCGGCGAGCACCTGATGCTGGGGGCCACCGTGAGCCTGAAGCGTCTGGCGGACGAGGTGCCGGGCAGCCAGATCGAGATGCTGGGCGACAGCGCCGCCGCGCGGATCGACACGACCGGTATGGCCGGCGGCTGGTGGCGCATGGCGGTGGCCAATCCGGACGGTCAGAAGGCCGAGCTGTGGAATGCGTTCGCGGTACCGGAAACGCTCTGGCAGGAACCGTTTGAGACCAACGACATCGCCGCCAAAGGCTGGGCCTTCCTGTCGGACATCGGCACCAGCCAGTGGGTGTTAAGCGCCGTGAAGGCGGTCTCGCCGACGCAATCCCTGCACTCGCCGGGCGCCGAGACGCGGTCCGACACCAGCGCCGTTTCGGCGGCGATCGCGATTCCTGCCGCAGCGGCGAACCTGAGCGTTTCATTCTGGCACGACTACGTGTTCCAGACGGGCTTGGACGGCGGCGTGCTGGAGTTGTCGCTGGACGGCGGCAGTTGGTTTGACGTGACCGTCTCCGGATCAGGCGCTGCGTTCGCGGCCAATGGATACACGACCACGTTGAACACGACAGGGTCGCCCACCGCACGCAATCCGCTGGCCGGACGCAGCGCGTGGTCGGGCACCAGCCCGGGGTTTGTCAAGGTGGTGGTGAATCTGACCGATACCGCGAAGTACGCGGGCCACTCGCTGCGCATCAGGTGGCGCCTGGGCACCGATAGCAGTACGGCCAGTGCCGGCTGGTACGTGGACGATGTGACGCTCTCCGGCATCGGCGATCCGCCGCCTGTGCCGCTGCAAGGAACGCTGCTTCGCGTCCACTGACGGGGAACGTGTACACGGTTTTGAGCGCGGATACGAGAGGGGGACATGTGAGGAGAAGATGGAACGGAACCGGAGCCGGTCGAGTCGGCTGTCGGATATGGGCGGTTGCGGCCTTGGCAGGATGTCTCACGGCGGCGCGGGCCGCGGGTGAGCCGGCCGAGGACGCGCGCAGGCTGGTGACGGACGCCGCGAGCGGCGCGGTCTCCATGCACGTCGGTCAGTCGCTGTGCTGGACCTATGTGCCGCAGGGACGCGAGGGTAAACCCTATTTCCATCCGCTGGCGCTGCCGGGCACGGGCGAGGCCTTGACCGCTCACCGCCCGCCGGACCATGCGTGGCACCTGGGCTTATGGTTCTCATGGAAGCTGATCAACGGCTATAATTTCTGGGAGCCCACCTCCAACGCCGTGACGCGCGTGGTGGCGCAGCGGGTCACGCCGGGGCCCGACAAGCGGGTGGCGATCGAGGTGACGCTGGCCTATCTGGGTGACGGACGCGAGCTGGTGCGCGAAACGCGCACGGTGCGCGTGACCACGGCGCTCAACGGCAACTATGCCATCGCGTGGGAGAGCGCGTTCACGGCGCAGGACCGGCCGGTGGAATTCGCCTGCACGCCGGCTAAACGCGGCAAGGACGGCAACTGGGCCAGCGGCGGCTATGCCGGGTTGATGTGGCGTTTCCCCGATGCCGGCGCGCTCACCTGCCGGTATGTGAACGCTGAAGGCAAGAGCGACGTTCAAACCTGTGGCGAGGCGAGCGAGCGTATGGAAATCACGGCCGTATCGGCGGCGTCCGGCGCCCATGCGCGGATCGTGATCCGTGATCGCGGGGGGCATCCGCGCCATCCGACACCCTGGTTCGCGCGGCATGATCTCAAGGCGCACAAGGGGCGCGGTTACTTTCTGGCCGGACCTTCGCTGATCTTTCACGAGCCTTTGCGGCTGGAGGCCGGCACGACGCTCACCGTGCGGTATGACGTCGAGGTGGAGCGGATGCCATAGCGCGGCCGATGGATGTGGCGGGCTGTGGAGCGTGGGCGCGTTCGGGAACGATCAGAAAAGGGTGGGTGAGCGGGCATGAAATCAAAGCGCGCGGATATGCGTCGTCAGGTTGCGGGGGTTTTGTTCGCCGGCTGTGTAGTGGCCCTGCATGCCGCCACAGTCCTGGTGGAGGCCGAGGGCTTTGATGCACTCGGCGGCTGGGTGCTCGACCAGCAGTCCATGGACCACATGGGGTCGCCTTACCTGTTGGCGCACGGACTCGGGGTGCCGGTGCAGGATGCCGTTACGCGCGTGGCTGTGCCTGAAACCGGTCGTTACCGTGTCTGGGCCCGGACGCGGGACTGGGTGGCGTCTTGGCAAGCGCCCGGTGCGCCGGGTACTTTCAGGATGCTTATCGACGGCCTTCCGTTGGAGACGGTCTTCGGCACGCGGGGCGCGGCGTGGCGGTGGCAGGATGGCGGGACGGCCGACCTGCGTGCCGGACAGGTAATGATCGCGCTGCACGATCTGACCGGTTTTAATGGACGGTGCGACGCGATCTTGCTCTCGACGGATCCTGCGTTCTGTCCGCCCGACAGCGGTCCGGAACTTGTGGCTCTGCGCCGACGGCTACTGGCACTACCCGAGGAGCCCGAAGAGGCAGGGCGCTATGATCTGGTGGTGGTCGGCGGCGGCATGGCTGGGTGCTGCGCGGCGGTCAGCGCGGCCCGGCTCGGGTGCCGCGTCGCGCTGATTCAGGACCGTCCGGTACTGGGCGGTAACAACAGTTCTGAAGTGCGGGTGGGACTATCCGGCCAGATCCATCAGGCACCTTATCCGCGACTCGGCGATCTGGTTGATGAGATCGGCCCGGTCGGCCATTGGAATCTGTACGATGCCAAACGCCAGCCTGAGCTGCCGCGCAGCCAAGAGGTCCTCGCCGTCATTGCACAGCATCCGGAGAAGAAGATCCACAACGCGGGACCTGCCGGCAACTATGACGACGCGCGGAAGCGGCGGGTGGTCGCCGCCGAAACCAACCTTGTCCTTTTTTTGAACACCCGCGTGACGGGGGTCGAGCGAGAGGGACGGCGCATCACTGCGGTCATAGGGCGCGAGATTGTCACCGGTCGCGAGAAACGTTTCCGCGGCGCGCTTTTCGCCGATTGCACCGGCGACGGTGGTGTTGGGGTTCTGGCCGGGGCGGAGTTTCGTGAAGGACGCGAGGCCAGAGGCGAGACCGGGGAGTCTCTAGCGCCCGAGCAGGCCGATCGTCTGATGATGGGGGTTTCGGTGCAGTGGTACTCTGAGGCGACGGCTGAGCCGGTCCCCTTTCCTGAATGCCCGTGGGCGTTGGCCTTCACGGCTCAAACGGCGCAGCCCCTTACGCGGGGCGACTGGGATTGGGAGGCTGGCATGACGCTGGATTCGGTGATGGACATCGAGCAGATCCGCGATCATGCCCTGCGCGCCACCTTCGGCAACTGGGCGTTCATGAAAAACCGCAGCGAGAAGCGGGCGGTGTTCGCGAACCGCCGTCTAGCCTGGGTGGCCTTTATCGGCGGCAAGCGGGAGAGCCGCCGGCTGTTGGGCGATGTGATCCTGCGTCAACAGGATCTGGAAACAGGACAGATGTATCCCGATGCCTGTGTTACGACCACCTGGGGGATAGATCTGCATGAGCCGCATCCGGAGAATAGCCGCCACTTTCCTGGACAGGAGTTCCGTTCGATCGCCAAGACTCGGGCGATCAAGCCCTACGCCATTCCCTATCGCTGTCTTTACAGCCGTTCAGTGGACAATCTGTTCATGGCAGGACGCAACATCAGCGTCACTCATGTTGCGCTCGGCTCGGTGCGCGTGATGCGCACGGGCGGCATGATGGGGGAGGTGGTCGGCATGTCGGCCGCGATCTGCACGCGCCATGCCGCCACGCCGCGCGGTGTGTTCGAAGCGCACCTGCCCGCTCTGCAGACGCTGATGCGGCGTGGAGTGGGGCGTCCCCCGTCAAACGTCGCCTCGATGGCGGGGGTGACGGTCGAAAAGGTCCAGGTCCGCTGGTTGTCCGAAAGATCGGGATCGGCGGGATACACGTCATCAAGGACCGCGCGCATCGAGTAGGCGCCGGTCTGGTCCGCGAGGCAGTCGAGCGCAAAGAACTGTTCTGCGAACGGTTCGTTCGTCACGCTGTGCGTCGCGGCCAACTCTTCACCGTCGAGCGGGGTGACGTCGAAGAGCTGAAGGGTGTTGGGCTTGAAGGCATAGTAAGAGTCCGTCGCGCCAGAGACGAGGAGCCGCCGCGTGTTCGCGGGAAGATCGAGCGGCGCAGGCATGTCCGGGCCCCGGCAGATGCTGGATACGGTTGACTCCGCCCGTCTCGGCGTTTCGGGAAACCGTGGCCCGCTCGACAGGGAGACCCTCGGGCGGATAGGCGTCGTATTGTTCCTCCGTGGTGTAGAGACCGACACCGTGCCCCAGTGGGCCGAGACGCGGTTCAGCAGCCCGAGCGAGGTGATGAACGTGGTGGGCGACCAGACGGAAAGCACGGGCTTCTGGACGACGTTCAGCATGTCCGCCGGGATGGCGAGCTGATTGGGTTTTCCCGCTCGAGCGTTTCGATCGTGGCGCGGCCGCGTTGCTTGTGCCCCAGGAGCCGAAGAGGCCCGACACCTCCACCGGGAACACCCAGATTCGCAGCGGGCGCGACGGCGGTTCCCGGAAGGTCACCGTGCCGGCGAGCAGGACAGTGTCCTCGTCGGGATAGGCGTCCGGATCGAAACCAGAGGCAGACGAGGCGTCGAGGCGAACGATGACGGGCATCGTGGCGACCTGGACGGGCGGGAGTATGAACGAGAACGTACTGCGCGCGTAGCGAATGTCGTTCTGGTGGTTGATGGTGTTCTGGCCGGCGATGTGCCCGTTGATCCAGAAGTTCGGGAAGACGCGTGTGTCTTGGCGCGCGGCGGAGAGGGGCGATTGGATCAGCGGCGTGGCGATGGCGAAGGCGGGTGTCGCGCCGGAGTTGCCGAGGACGCGTGACCGGTAGGATTCGCATAAAAAGCCGCGTTCCAACCCGGATACGTCGTCATACCAGCCCGCAGGACTGCCGTAGAAGTTGGTGCCGATGGCGATCGGCGACGCGGGGAAGTCGTCGACCCCGCTCAAATGGGAATAGGCCAGGGCGACATCACCCGGATATCCGAGCAGGCCGTGATGGATGATCCCGCCGCAATCAGGACGAAGGCGCCGCCGGTTACACCCGAGAAGGCGGTTGGCGCGTTGGCGTTGATACGAAACAGAATGTCGTCCTCCTCGCCGCCGCGCACATGCGGCAGCAAGGTGATGGCTCCGTCAATCGCTGGCTTGATCGTTTGCGCGGTCTGTGACATGCTGTGCGCTGTCTATGCTGGATAATGAAAAGCATGCGGCGGTGCTGGAAGCGTGCGGGGTCGGCAAGTCGTTTGGCGGCGTGCGGGCGCTGAGGGACGTTTCGTTCGACGTGCGGTCGGGTGAGGTGCACGCGTTGATGGGCGAAAACGGCGCGGGCAAATCGACGCTGGTCAAGCTGCTGGCCGGCCTGCACCGTCCCGATGCCGGAACGGTGCGTGTGCGCGGCCGGCGCGTGGTGTTCCGTTCGCCGCACGATGCCTTGCGGCGCGGCATCGTGATGATGCATCAGGAGCTGATGCCGGTGCCTGAGTTGAGCGTGGCGGAAAACCTGCTGCTGGGGCGCGAGCCGCGCGGACGTTTGCCGGGCACGATCGACCGCCGCGCGCTGCGCCGTGAGGCGCGCCGGCTGCTCGGCCTGCTGGAGTTACACCTGCCGGTGGACGCGCCGATGCGCACGCTGAGCGTGGCGGGCATGCAGACGGTGGAGATCGCGCGCGCCATCGGCGCAAACGCGGCGGCGGTCATCATGGACGAGCCGAGCGCCGCCATTTCGGAGCGTGAAGTCCAGGCGCTCTTCCGTTCAATCCGCACCCTGAAAGAGCGCGGGACCGCCATCGTCTATATCACGCACAAGATGGATGAAGTGTTCCGCATCGCCGACCGCATCACGGTGCTGCGCGACGGTGAACGGGTGCGGACCGACCGCGCCGACCGCTTCAGCGAGGCCGGTCTGATCGCCGCGATGGTAGGACGCGAACTCTCCGCGGGCCGGCTGCGCGCACGCACCGCGCCGGGCGAACGGCTGTTAGAACTGCGCGGGCTTTCGCGTCCCGGAGCGTTTCATGATGTGAGTTTGACGGTGCGGCGCGGCGAGATCGTGGGGCTCGCCGGTCTGATGGGGGCAGGGCGCAGCGAGGTTGCGGCCGCATTGTTCGGGCTCGCGCCCGCCGCCTCCGGCGAGATCCGGGTGGACGGCCGCCCCGTGCGTGTGCGAAGCCCGGCCGAGGCGATGCGGCTCGGGATCGGCATGGTCACGGAAGACCGACGGGGTTCGGGCTTGGTGCCGCTGCTCTCGGTGCGGGAAAACATCACGCTTGCGCATCTTGCCGACTGCTGCCGGGGGCCGTTTATCCGGCGCGCGCGCGAAACCGACATCGCGGCGCAGGCGATCGCCGCGAACGGCATCAAAACGTCCGATCCCGATCAGGCGGTGGAGCAACTCAGCGGCGGTAACCAGCAGAAGGTGGTGATCGCGCGCACACTGCTCGGCCGGCCGCGGCTGGTGATCCTGGACGAGCCGACACGCGGGATTGACATCGGCGCCAAGCGCGACGTGCACGCGCTGATCGCCGGCTTGGCCGAACGGGGATGCGCGGTGCTGCTGATCTCGTCAGAGCTGCCTGAGTTGATGGCATTGGCCGATCGCTTGATCGTCATGCGGCAGGGGCAGGTGACCGCTGAACTGGATCCGTGCACCGTCACACAGGAGGAGGTGTTGTCGTATGCGTTACCGGTTTGATCGACAGAGTCTGACGCGCGGGCTGACGGTGTGGGGGCCGCGGCTCGGGCTTGTGGCGGCGCTGCTGACGACGTGCGGGGTTCTCGCGTTGCTGCGCCCACACTTTCTCTCGCTGGCCAACCTGACCAATGTGGTGCGGCAGGTTTCGATCAATGGCCTGCTTGCGGTCGGGGTTACGTGGGTGCTGCTGACAGGCGGCGTCGATCTGTCGCTGGGGTCGGTGGTCGCGCTTTCCGGTGTCGTGGCCGCGCACCTGGCCCATCCCGGCATGTATCCGTTGTGGGTGCCCATCACGGCTGGCATTGCGGCGGGCACCGCATGCGGAGGGATCAACGGCCTGTTTGTCGCGCGTGGCGGCGTGCCTCCCTTCATCGCGACGCTGGGCATGATGACCGCCGCGCGCGGTCTGGCGCTGGTGCTCAGCGGCGGGCGTCCGGTCTCGAACATGAGCCCGACTCTGACGCGACTGGCCGGCGACTGGTTGCATGTTCCGGTGCCCGCGCTGATCCTGGGCGGCGTGGCGCTGGCGGCGGGCTGGACGCTTCGTAACACGCGGCCGGGACGTTATCTCTTTGCGGTTGGCGGCAACGAGCAGGCTGCGCGTGCGGCCGGTATTCCCGTACGTGGTATCAAGGGTTTGGCCTACACGGTGTGCGGCGCACTGGCCGGTCTGGCGGGCGTGGTGCTCGCCGCGCGCATCACGACCGGTCAGCCCAACGCCGGTGCCGGGTATGAACTGGATGCGATCGCGGCGGTGGTGATCGGAGGTACGAGCCTTTCCGGCGGCGTGGGCAGTGTGGGCGGGACACTGCTGGGCGTGCTGCTGATGGGGGTGATCGGCAACGGGCTCGACCTGCTGAACGTTTCTTCATACTATCAACAGATCGTCAAAGGGGCGATCATCGTGGGCGCGGTCTGGTTTGACCGCCGGCAACGCGGCGCGCGGGTGAAGTAAGGCGCGCGGAATGCTGAAACAACGGGGGCAAGCAATGAAGAGGGTGATGTGGCTGGCGCTGGCGGTGTTGTGCGGCTGCGGGCGGCCGCAGCAGGCTGGGAAGCAGGAACGACAGGTGGTGATCGGTGTGTCGCTGCTGAATATGGCGAACGAATTTATCGTCACGCTCCAAGCCGCGATGCAGGAGCGCGCCGATGAGCTGGGGGTCCGGCTGATCGTCAACGACGCGCAGCGTTCTCCCGAACGTCAGGTGCAACAGGTCGAGACGCTGATCGCGCAGAGGGTGCAGGCGATCGTGCTGAACCCGTGCGAGGTGGAGGCGAGTTCGCCAGCGGTGCTCAAAGCGCGCGCGGCCGCTATTCCTCTGGTCAATGTCAACTCCGAGACGGCGGCTCAGCCGGCGGCGTTCGTGGGATCGCGTGACGAAGAGTCGGCCGAACTGGCGATGGACTATATCGCGCAACGGCTGGGCGGTGTCGGCGGCGTGCTGATGATGGAGGGGTACATGGGGCAGGCGGCCCAGCTCAAACGCAGCGCGGGCGCGCAGGCGGTTTTGGCACGCCACCCCGGACTCAAGCTGCTGGCCTCGCAATCCGCCGAGTGGGACCGCGCCAAAGCGGTGACCCTGATGGAGAACTGGCTGCAGGCCTACGGCCCATCGATCCGGGCGGTTTTCGCGCAGAATGACGAGATGGCGATGGGTGCGCTGCTGGCGGTCGAGCGCGCCGGCCGCAAACGGGAGATTGTGATTGTCGGGGTCGATGCGATCCGCGACGCGCTGCAGGCCGTCAAGGAGGGGCGGCTCGATGCGACCGTCTTTCAGGACGGCCGCGCGCAGGGACGCGGCGCGATCGATGCAGCGCTGCGCCTGAGCCGCGGCGAGACCGTCGATCCCGAAGCCTGGATTCCCTTCCGGCTGGTCACGCGCGACACCGTCGAGACGTTATGACAGAGCTTTGACCGCGCGGGAGCGGATCGCGTATAATCATGCCGATGGAAACCAATCCGTGGATCATCGGTCTGAAGGCCGCACGCGCCAATCTGGTGCCGGGACTCATCTTGCAAGGCGCAGCGTTCGCTTTGCTGGCGTCTTATTACCTGTTGCCCGCTGTGACGCGCGCGCTGGATGAGGTCGCTGTCTGGCAGGTGCGGTACGGGGTGCCGTTTTCCTTTGCGAGTTACCTCTTTTTCTGCGGCATCGTTCCGTATCTGTTCTGCCTGGCACTGCCGTCGCTGCGCCCGAAGGAGCCGGGCAAGGCGCTGCTCTTCGCCTTGGGCGTCTGGTCGTTCGCCGGGCTGATCCTGCCGCAGTTCTACGCGTTCCAGACGTATCTTTACGGTTCTGCCGCGGATGTCCGCACACTGACGCTGAAAATCATTACGGATCAATGCGGATACACCGCCTTTTTCGCGTCGCCGTACATCGCGATCACCCATCTTTGGAAAGATCGCGGCTACCGATGGTCGGCGATCGCCCCGCTGCTGGGCCGGGGGTGGTACCGGCGTCTGGTGATCCCGAACCTGGTGATGAACTGGGTGATCTGGATTCCCAGCCTGCTGGTGATCTATAGCCTGCCCGCGTCACTGCAATCGCATGTGGCAGGCTTGATCGGCGGTTTCTGGGCACTGATGAGCCTTCAGATCGCGGCGCACACACAGAGCAGATAACCCGCAGCCAACCGATTCCATCTGTCGCGCTTGTCGCCAAAGTGCGGGCGTGGTATGGTGGACGCATGGAATTTGACACGATTCGTGATGAGGAGCTGGATGAAGCGGCAGAGGAGCGAAAGGGCTGCCTGCGGGGATGTGTCCGTCTGCTCCTGTTTCTGCTGGTGCCGCTGGCCGTCGTCGTGGCGCTGCTCCCGACGCTGCTGTCGATGGACGGCGGCCGCCGCTGGGCGCTGGCCTCGATCAACGCCTCTGCTGCGCCGGCGCGCGTGTCATTCGAGCGCTGGTCTCTGGGCTGGTTCCGCGCGCCGGTCCTGGAGGCTTTCGCTTTCAGCGACCCGCAGCGCGGCCTCGCGGTGACGGCCGAGCGCGTCGCGTTCGATCGCGGGCTGCTGCGCCTGCTGCCGGTCGGTGTTCTCAATCTGGGCGAGGTGACGCTCAGCGCGCCCGTGCTTGATCTTGACCTCGCGCCGCCTCCCAAGCAAACGGAACAGGGGGCAAAAACGGGGGAGAAGAAAAAAAGTTTCGTTTTCCTGCCGGTCCTCGATGTCGCGGTCAATCTGAATGTGACGGGCGGACGTGTCGCGATCCACAACGGCGGCACGGGGCGCTGCGAGGCGGAGCAGGTGGAGGGGCGCGTGGCGTTGACCTCGTACCGCAAGCCGATCCTGGTACAGACGCGCATGCAGGTGGGCGGCGGCTTGCTGGCGCTGGAGGGACGCGTTCAGAGTATCCGTGACCTCTACAAGGGTGCTGAGTTGGATCAGCCTGAGCGCATGACGCTGAAAGCCGTCGGCGTGGATCTTACGGCGTTCTCGCCGCTCATCCAGTACGCGACCGGCGACGCGTGGATCCGCAGCGGCACGGTGGAAGGCGCACTGACGGCTACGATCTGCGGTCAGGCGCAGGGAACGATCTCGGGCGGCCTGGCGGTCAGCCGGCTCTCGGTCGGCGCACAGGGCGAGAAGCCGTCGCCGCCCGGCGACATGGCGTTGATGGTGGACATCGGAGTTGACGGCAAGACGTTCACAATCACCCAGTTCAATCTCGCCTCGCCATGGGTGCGCGCCGAGGCGAAAGGCACGCTGCAGGCGGCAGAGAAAAAAGGCAGGGTGACGGGTGCAGTAGGCGGCAAGGCCACCGTGCAACTCGCGGCGCTGGCGCGTGATTTCGGGCCGGCGCTCGGTCTGTCCAAGGCCTTCTCGATGAGCGGCGGCGAACTGCGCGCCGATGTGTCGGTCGAGGGCAGCGACA
>JAQUEX010000424.1 GCA_028684935.1 Kiritimatiellia bacterium
CCCAAGCCCAACCCCGCCCCATCCGATCCAACCCAAACGCACAGCCAAATCCCGAAAACGCCGCCACCTTATCACCCCCGGCACCCAATCGGCAAGCCCTCTTTTCTAATTACCTGTCCCTTTGTATTTTCCTCGCGCGTTAACGTGAAGTTGCGCGTATAATCGCTGCCCTCGTTCGTGATCCTCACGCCGGCACCGTACCGCGCCACGGCCGCCGCCTGCGCGGTGAAATCCGCGCCCAGAGCGGGATGACCGTCACCCCCGGTACAGAGATAAATCGGCGTCTTGGGAAACGCCTTGCGCACGGTCTTGACCCAGAAGAGCGACCAGTCAGTCATGGCCTGCTGATACCATTCGGCGAGATCTGCGCGGGCGCGATCATTCGGCGCGCGGTCCGGATGAAAGGTGGCAATATCGTCAAACGACGCGTAGGCGGTTCCCCATGCCGCATTGAGGCGCCTGACACGCCCATAGGCGTCGCGCATCGCCTTGCGGAACGCTTGCACCGCACAGGGGTCGCCCGCCCACCAGCCGAAATGGTTGTGATAATCCCCCGTCAACCGCGCCGTCCAGCCGCCTTCCGGACCGGCCGGATAGATGCTCTCGCCATAGATACCGGTCACGCCGAGTAGCAGAGATTCAATCACGCCCGTATCGCGGTAACGTTCGGCGAAGGCCCGGACAAACCGCTCGACCTGCGGACGCAGTGCTGGATTGAAGAGGCTCTGCACCTTGCTGTCCCGGTCATGTTCGAGGCATCGGTAAACCACCGAGTCAGGGCTCTTCTGGAACCACAGCGGCGTGGCGTAGGCCGGGCCGGCAATCAGAAACGGCACCCACTTGAGCCCTGCCCCCTGCAGGACCGCGACCTGCTTGTCCCAGCGGCTCCAATCCCAGCAGTCCTTCTCCGGCTCCACGCCGGCCCAGTCGACATAGCTTTCCACGCTGGTCACCGACAACGCTTTGAATAAGGCGGCATCGGCAGGGTTGGCGTCATTCCCGAAGGTCACCTCCATGCCGGGCGCACGCATTACGGTCACCAGACGCAGGATTTCGGGATCGACACCAGACGTCTCGTCAAATCCTTCAGGTTTTTGCACCGTCACCCGGATCGCCCGAAACGCCACGCCCCGGGCGGAAAAACGGAAGTCCGTCCCGTGGTTCTGTCCATGTCCCAAACGGGCGGCCGGCAGAAAAAAGTGCAGCGTGCGCCAGCGTTTCAGACCGACCAGCAGATAGGTGGCATCCGCCGGCGCGTAAGTGGTGGCCAACGTAGGTGGAGTGGCCATTTGATCGAACTGCAACGTCACGCGCGACATGTCGTCGTCGTAAACCTCGGCCGAAACGTAGAGATCGGCAGGACCTTGGTTGTACGCGGGATGATCAATCCTGACGTAGAGATACTGTGCGCCCTCTACCACGCGCCGCACCGTATCTCCCGCGACCGTCTGCGTAACATTCGTGCCGTCGCCCGCTGACGGCACAGACAACCCCACACCCACATTCCTTTCGCCGAGGCGTACAATAAGTTCAGGGCGAACAGGGGTGGCCCGCACAGAACACCCTACGCTTAGACACACTGCCACGCCGATGATCCAATGTTTCACAGCCGGCCCCCTATTATGTCAAAGAAGATTGAACCGGCGCGACCCGGAGCGCGCGGGCCGTACGAAGGTCACCCCACTCGGCGAACCGCATCTTCCTCGCGCCGGTCACGCGTTTCGGGCCGAAGAACCGCCGGTTCCGCTCGAACACGCCCTCGACGAACGCCTTGCCGCCCAGCGCCAGCCCGTCCGTGAAGTAACGCACGCGGCAGCGCAGCGCCTGCTGAAGCGTCAGCTTGCCGCCTCCCTCGATCACGCGCCCAACCTCCGCCGCTTCAAATCCGGGCCGGATGACCTGCCCGCCCCCGGCCGCGCACCGCTCCTCCCCGGCCGCGTAGAGCAGCGCGCGGTAACGCCTCTGGACATGCCGCCAGTCGCCAGAACGCTCCATCCAGCGCGAGCCGTGGACCGCCGCCAGGCCCGCGCGCGCCTGCCGCCCGCCCGCGCACGCCTCGCCGTAGCCGCTCCAGCGGTAGTCCTTGGGGTCGGCGGCGAGCCCCGCGCGCACGGGATTCAGGTCGATGTACGCCGCCACGGCCGCCAACGCACCCTCGGCGCCCTCGACCAGCACGCTCTTGAAGCGGTCCTCCCAGAGCGTCCCCCGGCGCCCGTGGCGTCCGTTGTACGACATGCTGTAGCGCTGCTTGAGCGTCTTCACGAACGCGCTCAGGTCGTACATCCGCGCCCGAAGCTTATTCTGCTGGTCCTCAACAAGATACGCCCCGCCCGTCCGCCGCCACGCCGCCCACTGCCGCAGGGTGTCGGCGACCTGCTTCCGGCCGTAGAGGATCATCATTCTCCGCACCAGCTCGGCCTCATCCACCTCGGCCCGCTCGCCCACCTCGACCAGCAGGTGGAAGTGGTTGGACATCACCGCGTAGGCCAGCACCCGCACGCCGCAGAACGCCTCCGCGCGCCGCAGCATCCCGCGGAAAATCTCCTTCTCCCCGTCATC
>JAQUEX010000425.1 GCA_028684935.1 Kiritimatiellia bacterium
CGGCTTCCGGCGGAAAGAGCGGCAGGCCCAGGCGGCGCGCGGCCGGGCCGTCGCGGACCACGCCGTTTCGGGCGAGCGCCGGCACGACCGCGTGGTCCATGACCGGCTTGCCGAGCCGCCGGGCGCGGGTCATCGCTGCGCGCATGACCGCGTCGTCGTCGACCATCGCGCCGTCGTCGGTGAAGGCGGCGGCACCGGCGGCGGCGAGGGCTTCGAGATCGGCGACCTCGCGTCCCTGGCGGCCTTTGGAGATGCAGGCGGAAGGCAGAATCCGGACCGGCAGGTCATCCTCGATCTGCTCGCGCACCCAGGCGGGCGTGTCGCCGGCCGGCACGGTGTTGGGCATGGTCACGACCCGCGTGAACCCGCCGGCAGCGGCCGCGGCAGCACCGGTGCGGCGCGTCTCGGCCGCACCGTTTCCCGGATCGCGGAAATGGACGTGCACGTCCCAGAAGCCCGGCGCGACCAGCAGGCCGGTGCCATCGATACGCGGCACACTGTCAGGAGGGACGCAGCGGGACTGGATCACCCCGTCGCGGACATAAAGATCAGCAGGCTCGTCCCGACCGCATGCGGGGTCGAGAACTCTGGCGTTTTGAAGGTAAAACGTGGTCATGACGCGCCCAGTGTACGGGGTCCTGCGCGGAAATGCAACCGCGCAAAATGGGGTGGCCATGCGTCGGCTGAAACATGTATACTGCGCTCAAATGAATGAGAAAGCGCTGATCATCATTCCGACTTACGATGAGCGGGAGAATGTGGGGCCGATGGCCGAGGCGGTGCTGGGACAGGTGCCGGAGGCCAACATTCTGTTCGTGGATGACAACTCGCCCGACGGCACGGGCGCGCTGCTGGACGATATCGCGGCGCGCGAGCCGCGCGTCCTTGTGCTGCACCGGGCCGGCAAGGAGGGGCTCGGGCGCGCGTATATCGCGGGGTTCAAGTGGGCGCTGGCGCGTGACTATGCGCTGATTTGCGAGATGGATTGCGATTTCTCGCATGATCCGGCTGTTCTGCCGACGCTGCTCAAGACCGCGCGCGAGAGCGCCGATCTGGTGCTCGGCTCGCGTTACATCGGCGGGATCCGCGTCATGAACTGGCCGATGAATCGGCTGTTGCTCTCGACCGGCGCGGCGCAATACGTGAGGGCCGTCACCGGGATGCCGGTCAACGACCCGACCGGCGGCTTTAAGTGCTTCCGGCGTGCGGTGCTGGAGGCGATCGATCTGGACCGCATCACCTCGAACGGCTACTCGTTTCAGATCGAGATGACGCATACCGCGTGGATGAAAGGCTTCACCGTTCAGGAAATCCCGATCGTGTTCGAGGACCGGCGCGCGGGCTATTCCAAGATGCGGGCCAACATCGCGACCGAGGCGATGCTGATGGTGCTGCGGCTGTGGGCGCGGTGCGGGTTCCGTCGGTCTCCGAGGAAAGCCGGCGCGTGAACACCCTTTTGAAATGGCCTTGGTTGCGCGCGCTCCGTCCCGCCCAATGGATGAAGAACGGCATCGTGCCGGCGGCCTATTTCTTCGCCAAATGGGACCCCAGCCAGAGTTCGCATGTGCAGGGCGTGCTGCCGCTGCTGCTTGAGGGGGCGGCGGTGGCCTGTTTCTGCGCCGTCGCCAGCGGCATCTACCTGATCAATGACCTGCGCGATCGCGAGGCGGACCGCAGGCATCCGGTGAAACGCCTGCGGCCGCTGGCCGCCGGCGAGATTCAGGCGCGCCCGGCCGGTGTGGTCGCCGTATTCCTGCTGGCCGCGGGGATGGCCGGGGCGCTGCCGCTGCCCGGCGCGTTCAGTGCGGTGCTGGGCGGGTACCTCCTCATGCAGCTCGTGTACACCTTCGCGCTCAAGCGCATTCCGTATGTGGACGTGTTTGTGATTGCGCTCGGGTTTGTGCTGCGGGCGATCGCGGGGGCGAGCGTGCTGGAGGCACGCATCTCGCCGTGGCTGCTGCTCTGCACCTTCCTGCTGGCCCTCTTCCTCGCGCTCTGCAAGCGGCGCCACGAAAAGGTCCTGCTGGAGGACGAGGGGGCCCGACACCGCGAGGCGCTGGCCGGCTATGACCGTCATCTGCTCGATCTCCAGATCAGTATCACGGCCGGGGCCACGCTGGTCTGCTACGCCATGTACACGCTCTCCGAAGAGACGGTCCGCCGCTTCGGCACCGACCGGCTGGGCCTGACCATCCCGTTTGTGGTCTTCGGCCTGTTTCGCTATCTGGAGCTGGTCTACCGCAAGAACGAGGGCGGACGTCCGGAAAAAGTTTTGCTGACCGATCGCGTTCTGATCGCGACGGTTGCCGGCTATCTCGTGACCGCGCTGGCGGTCTTCCTGACGGTTTGATAGCGGCTTCGGCTTGAAGCGCCTCAGCGAATCAGGTATCCTTTTTGGACTTTTCCCCGTTTGTGTCTGTGAAAGGGTCTGGTATGGAATACCTGCTTTTGATCATCAGCGCGATTCTTGTGAACAATTTTGTGCTGAGCCGGTTTCTTGGCATTTGCCCGTTCCTCGGCGTGTCCAAGAAGATCTCAACCGCGC
>JAQUEX010000426.1 GCA_028684935.1 Kiritimatiellia bacterium
TCGGCATCCGCGAAGGCGTCACCGCGATCGTTCAGCCCGGCGGCGCGATCCGCGACTGGGACGTGATCGACTGCTGCAACGACGCCAACGTCGCCATGGTCTTCACCGGCCAGCGCAGCTTCAAGCACTGAGCCTCATTTCAAGAACAGCATCGAGCCGACCGGCGGGTAGGTCACGACCAGCGTGCCGGGGCCGGTGATCCAGGCGGCCTTCGCGGCCGTGTACACGCCGCCGGGCATCGGCGCGCCGTCCACGTAGAGCGCGTGCACATACTGCTTGCCGGTGAAGGCCAGGCTGAGCGTCGCGCCGGTCGAGACATGCAGGTCTGTCGCGCGCGGCAGCCGCGCCGCGTCGAGCGCGAGCGTGCCGGCCTCGAGCCGCGTGTCGCCGGCGTAGTCGGCCGTCGCGCCCGCAAGCGCCAGCGTGCCCGCGCCGCGCTTGACGAGCGGCCCGATCCCGGTGGCGGATCCGGCTTCACAGCGGGCGGAGGCGGCCACATCGAACACCCCCTCGCCGTCGAGCGCCACCGTACCAAGTGCCAAGGTCGGAAGGAAACTGTCGTGAGCGGCCAGCGCGAGCACCGCACCGTCGCCCAGCGCGAGCGCCGGCATGTTAAACGTACCGTCCGGCACGGGCGAGTCGAGCATGACAAGGCCGGTCGCCCCGGCGGGCAGCTCCAGCGACGCGAGCGAATCAACGGCCGACATGACGTCGGACGGCGCGTCAGAGGCGAAGCGCACGTCGCGGACGCGCATCTCGGCATTCACGCCGCCGGTGCCGCCGCCGAACCCGACATACGCATACTCGCCGCCGACGCGCTGGGCGATGTCCACGTCGGTAAACACGTTGGTGACGGCGCGGAATTCGCGCGACGGATTCAGCGTGTCGGAACGGGGGCCGTCGTTGCCGATGATGCTCGTGAGCGTCTTGGCGACGGGGTCATACTGCACGGTGACGCGCGTGACGGCATTGCTGTAAAAGAGGACCGGCTCATACAGTTGCCTGGAGTCCGCGAGGAACGTGCCGTTATAGCCGATCGCCACGCGGTTCTTTTCTCCGGTAGTGTTGCCGGGATAGAAGTACCAGCGCACGCCGACACTGTTCTGCATCCCTAGGAAGCCGGCCGATAACACATTGCCTTGGGCATAGCCCGGTCCGCGCGGGTCATTGTGCAGGAACATGCAGAAGGCGTCGGCGGGGAAATTCATGCCCGCGCCCCACGTGTAGTCAAATGTGCACGTCCAGGCGTCTGATACGCGGACGCGGCGCGTCGACGTGACGGTTCCGTTGGTGTAGTTGATGGCCGCGCAGAACTGCATGGCACCGCCAGACACCCACTTGCCTAGGGCGCTGAACAGCCAGTCGGAGCGCGTGCCCAGCGCGGAGTCAAGCGGGGCGAGGGACGCTTTGCCGAGCAGCAGGCCCGCGCCGTCCTCCAGCTTGACGGCGAGGTTCGCGGTCGGGCGGCCGATGTCGCCCGGCAGATTGAGCGTGCCGCCGCGCACGGTGAGCGCGCCCGTGCCGCTGTAGCTGTCGAAGGCGAGGGACACGGGGGCGTTTGGCGACGGCATCGGCATGAGATCGGACGCCGACAGGGGTGTGAACGAGAAATCGGTGATGATGTTTTCGGTCCACTGGCCTCCGGTCGCGCCGTTGAAACCGACATAGGCTTCGGTGGTGCCGAGGACGGCGGCGATGTTGATGTCGGAAATGGCGGTGACATTGGTGCCGACGCCGTCCTGAATGGAGGTGACGGTCAGCATCTTTGCCGGCGCGTCGTAACCCAGAATGAAGGTCGCGGGGATGCGGTTGGTCAGGGTGACCGGCGCGATATCATCGGTGATGACGGTTGTGACGGTGTTCGAGACGATCTTGAGTCGTGTGGAGTGGATGCTGCCGTCGTAGTAACGCCACTGGACGGCGAAGACTTTGTCGGCGTTTGTGAGGCGGAACTGGATGTAATCCGCCGGCAGGCTGCTCGCCTCACCGAACGCATAGCCGATCCGCGCGGTCCACGAGCCGGCAACGGGGTATCGGTTGGTGGTCTGCGACGTGCCTGCGGGCTGGCTGTTGGCGGCGATGGTATGGGCGAGCGTGCCGTCCGGCAGCCAGCGCGCCGATCCCGAAAGGGCCCACAGGGGCTGGTCGGCCAGAGTGATCGCAGGCAGGGCCGCGGGCACGGGGATGGCGTCGGCAGACGCGGTCGAAAGGTCGAGCGCGGCACCGGCCGAGTAGGTCAGCGGTCCGAGCGCGAAGGCGGACTGTGCGGCGGAGGAGCGAAGCGCGACTGACAGCGTCTCTTCCGCGCCGAGGGTAAAGGCGCCCCCGAGGCGGTGCGGGAGGGTCACGGGCCGCAGGCTGGATGCGTCGTTTTCGAACGTGAAGTCGGTGATGGTGTGCGCGCCCCAGGCCCCGCCGGTTCCGGCGGCAAACCCGACATACGCCTCGTCCGCGCCGATCTCGTCGGCGAGGTTCACGGCATAGGTTTGCGCGTGGCGGAACAGGCGGTCGGGCCGCTCGACCTCCACGCCAAGCGTTCCC
>JAQUEX010000104.1 GCA_028684935.1 Kiritimatiellia bacterium
TGACCGGGTGGTTCTCCTGTGCGGCGGGCTTCTGGGCGGTTATGGCGGCCTGCGACTTGGGTCTGCGCTTGTGGAAGATACTTTTGTAAAAGGCTACGATCAGGAAGAAAATGCCCAGCGCGGAGGCGATGAGCGTCACGTCGGAGAGAGGGATGTTCGCCATGAGAAGACTCCTTGACGGGGTTAAAGAGAGGGTTGGGGCTGGCGCGCGGCCATGTCATTGAGAAGGATGTCGAGGCCGGTGTCGCGGGCGGCCTGCATGACGATCTCTCGGGTGACGCTGGGGGACTGCGCGGCGAAACCGAGCATCAGGGCGGTGTCGCAGAGGTTGTTGATGCTGCGGGGGATGCCTTGCGAATAGGTGTAGACGGTGTCGAGCGCGTCTTTGGAAAACGACCAGATGTCGCCGCCCACGGCGCGCATGTGATGTTGGATGTATTCTGTGGACTGTGCGGCAGAGAGGGGCTTGAGTTGCCAGTCGAGCTGGATGCGGCGGCGGAGCGACTCGTGTCCGGCCAGCGCGGGACGGATCTCGTCGGTGCCGGCCAGGATGATCGTGAAGAGCGGGCGTTCGTCCTTGTGCGCGGCGGCGGGAATGCGGAGGTTGCAGAGGTAGTGGGCGAGATAGAAGCCGTCGCCGGGGGCGAGGTGGTGGGCCTCGTCGATCAGCAGCAGCGAGCGGGTCAGCGTGTGCGAACTGCTTTGGCAGTAGGCTTGGAGCGACATCAGCGCCTCGGGCAGGGTCTGCGCGTGGTCGGGCAGGTCGAGGCAGCGCAGGATGTGGCGGGCCATGGGCAGGCTGCCATTGGGGATGGCATCGACTTTGATGACGGGCAGCCGGGCTTTCGCGGCGCGGCGGTGCAGGTACTCGAGCGTCATGGTTTTGCCGACGCCGTAGGCACCGGTCAGCAGCCCCGCGATGCGCTCCTGGTCGATCAGGTAATACAGGCGGGCGATCCCCTCCTGGTGCTGCTCCGTCATGTAGATCAGGCGGTCGCTCACGACGTTGAGGAAGGGCGACTCGCGCAGGTTCCAATAGGTGGTGTACATAAGGGGGCGGTTATTCCGGGAAACGGATCACCGACGAAAAGTTAATGGGTTTTCTGCCGGCCGCAGCCGGATCCGGGGCGACCGCGGTCGGCGCGGTCGGGCGCTCGGCGGGCCAAGGCGTGTCGGGCGTCGGACGTGTCTGCGGCGCGGTGCTCGGCTGGACGGGCCCATCGCACGCGATCCCGGCGCGGGGGATGATCGCGAAGGGGAAGGGGGTGGAGAGTTTGTGGCTCTCGCCGAGATATTTGGTGACGCGCAGGACCCGGTTTTGCCCCTCTGCGTGATCGAGGTGAAGCGCGACCGGGCAGAGATCCTCGAGCCGGTTTTTCAAGGAGTAAGCGGGGTTTGAAACCGGCTTGGGGAGGGTCAACAGCGAGGTCACCCCCAGGCGTTCGAGCGCATGGATGAATGAGTATACGTGTTCCGCGATGCGGGTGACCGGCTGGATGGCGACCCACGGCAGCACGGAATCGAACGCGACGCGCCGGATCGATTGCGATTCAACCGTCTCCTGGAGCTCCATGAACGATTGAGGCGGCAACATCACGTTGGCGCTGGCGTTGCTTTCCGGAATGAAGGTGTTGTACTCCAGAATCGTCAACTGGCCGCTGGTGACGGCATCAGCAAAAGGCATGCCGAGGCTCTCGGCGATGATGACCGTATCCTGCGGCCGGTACTTGGAGAGCATGAGCGCCTTGTCGCCGTCCTGCAACGCCTGATTCAGGAAGTGGCAGGCGAGAATGGATTTCCCGCTGCCGCGGCGCCCCCAGCACAACACCTGCCTTCCGCGATAAACGCCACCAAAGCTCTCGTCAAAGAAGGCGAGGCCTAATTTGGTTTTGTCGACGATCACGGGACCCTCTTTCTGAAGGCGTTACAGCGCTTCGGTTTAGCTCGCGAAGACGGTTTGCAGGATGTTCTTGATGAACGCCAATTCAAACGGCTTGCTGAGGAAGGCCAGCACGCCGTTTGCCTTCGCGCAGGCGTCCAGCTCGGCGGACGGCGCGCCGGAGATCAGGACGACCGGGATGCCTTTGGCTTTCTGGCATAACCCGGTGACCCAGGCTTGCGCGTCCGGCGCGTCCGGCAGCCGGATGTCGGCAATCACCAGATGGAACACGCCGTCGTCCAGTTTGGCGAGTGTGTCGGCCGCGTTCAGCGTGGTCTCGGCTTGGTGGCCGAGACGCGTGATCAAGCGTGCCAGATAGTCGCCGATGGCCGGTTCATCATCCACAATCAGCACATTTCCCATAACGGCTCCAAATACGTTGCGCAGCGCTCTCACGCTGAAAAAGAGGACTCCAAAACAGAGGCCCTAAAACAGGCCGATATAAAAAGTACGGCCTTATTGTTGCAAAAAGGGAGATTGCGGTCAAAGGTAAAAACCCATATACTACGGGGCAACTTGGATGTCATCCCTATCGGTTTATGCAGACATACTTGACCCATCCTGAGGCCCGTGACGACTCGGTTGTCAGGGGGCGGCGTTGCCGGTGCGAGGCCTGTAGCCTGTCGGTGCATGTGATCGAGACGCCCGCGCCGACGGTCTGTCCGTATTGCCAGCGGCTGTTGACCCATGCGGCGACGGCCATTCCGGTGGCGCCTGAATGCCCGGTCCCCACCGAGCAGGAGGTGGGGGAGCGGCTGAACAAGCTTTATTCGCGGCCGCCCAAGCTGCTGGTGCTGGCGATATCGTTCGTGGCGATGTTTATGCTGGGGTGGGCGGTTTTCCTGCAGTTGCGCAGCGCGGAGAACTACTGGTACCAGCCTATGGTGAGCATCTACTCGCTGCTGGCGGGGCTGTTCGTGGTCTCGCGCTTTATCATCGCTGCTTTTTATGTGCCGCCTAAGGAGACGGGCTACACGCCGACGGTCACGGTGCTTGTGCCCTGCATGAACGAGGGCGCGGTGATCCGCCAGACCATCGAGCGCATCTTTTCGGCCGGATATCCGGCTGACAAGCTGGAGGTGGTGTGCGTCAACGACGGATCCACCGATGACACCCTGACGCACATGCTGGCGGCGCAGTCGCGCCACCACCGTCTGGTGGTGGTGGATTTCGAGCGCAACCGCGGCCTTTGCCACGGCTGGGGCGTGGCGACACTGATCGCGCGCGGCGAGTTCATGGTCTGCGTGGACTCCGACACGTTCATCTTCCCCGGTTCGCTGCAGAAGCTGATGCAGGGCTTCGCCGATCCGACGGTCGGCGGCATTTCAGGCCATTGTGACGTCGAGAACGCCAGCGTCAACCTGCTGACGCGCATGCAGGACGTGCGCTATTATTTCTCCTACAAGATCATGAAGGCCGCAGAGAGCGTCTTCGGGACGGTAAGCTGCCTGCCGGGCTGCTTTTCGGCCTACCGCCGTGTCTGCGTGCTGCACGTGCTGGATGAGTGGATGAACGCGACGGTCATGGGCGAATATGGCAATTTTGCCGACGACCGCTCGCTGACCAATAAAATCCTGCAGGATTACAAGATCCTGTATGACGACGAGGCGCTCGCCACCACCATCGCGCCGGAAAACTGGAGCCAGTACACGCGGCAGCAGGCTCGCTGGATGCGTTCCTACCTGCGGGAAATCATCAAGACCGGACGCTTCATGTGGCGCAAGCACCCGGTGCCGGCGCTCTCGTGGTACGCCATGATGTGGATGCCTATCTTCGAGCCGGTCGTCATGGTCCAGGCGCTGGTGATCGGCCCGCTCTTAGCCGGGCACATCACGGCCTCCTACTCGGTGGGCGTGGTGGCGATCACGGCGGTCTGGTCGCTGCATTTCTGGGCGTCGACCGGCCGCCGCTGGTGGTGGGCGGGGTTCGTGTTTACGGCGTCGTATATCGCGTTTTACAGTTGGCAGATCTACTGGGCGCTGCTCACGTTGCGCGGCAAAAAGTGGGGGACACGAGGATGAACAAAAGGGGTGACACCGAGAACGGCGAACGGGCTGTCCCGGGCAACGGCGTCGTCACGCCGCCTCCCGCAGAGGCTGAGTTGAACGAGGGGTGGGAGCGGCCGGTCGCGGTCGAGAAAGACCGCAATGTGCGGGCCTGGTTCATTTTTTTGGGTGTGCTCTGCTTTCTGGTCGCACTGTGGACGCCCCTGCGCGCCCTGTACTACCGCTACGGGTATCCGCAGGCGGAGGTCGAGGTCAAACGCGACGCACAGACGTTCGTCGCGGTGGCCTACTACGGGATCAACAGCGATGCGGCGGAAGGCTCGCAGGACATCTCGAAATCCGTTTTCGCCGAACAGCTCAGGCTCTTGCGCGAGAACGGTTATTCGCCCATCGGCCTGGACGATGTCCGCGCCTTCTACAAAGAGGGCCGGCCGCTGCCGCGCAAAGCGATCCTGATGACCTTTGAGCAGTCGCGCAAGAGTTCGTATTTCGAGATCCGCGACCTGCTGCACCTGCATAAGTGGAAGGCGGTGATGGGCGTGGTGACTGCCCCCATGCACGTGAAAGATGCCCAGGCGCTGCTGTGGCCCTACCTGCGCGACATGTTGACGATGGGCTCGTGGGATCTGGCCGCGCAGTCGGAGCGCGGATTCGATTTCATCCCGACAAGCCCTGCCGGGCGCACGGGTTCTTTTTTCGCCAATCCCCAATGGTTGGAGGACCGTCGGCGCTATGAATTGCCCGAGGAGTTCAACCGGCGGTTACAGGAAGATCACGAGAAGGTGATCCGGGAATTCGAAAAAGAGACCGGCCGTAAACCCGTCGCCTTTTTCTTCCCGTATGGCGATTACGGACAGTATGAAGAGCAGGCCAAAGTCGTACGGGTGACCAACATGCATCAGGTCGGCGCCCATTATGACTTGGGATTCATCCTCGGCCAGTTGGCGCTCAACACGCGCCACAGCGATCCGCGCCGCCTCAACCGGCTGCTGGTCAATCCCGCCTGGAGCCCCGACGAACTCATCCGCAAGCTGGAAACCTTTTGGCCGGTGGAGCCCGGACGCGGCAAGACGCGCGGCGCTTGTGAGGTTGAGCGGTGGATCAGCGAGTGGGGCGATGTCGCCGCGCGCGACGGCGAGCTGCGGCTGCGCGCCATCCCGCCGCAGAATCCGGTGATGACCCTGCGGCAGTCGCCGGTCTCGGCCACGACCGGCGCCAAGACCTGGCTGGCCGGGAGCGACACGTTTGAGGACGGTTTCTTTTCGATCCGCTTCCTGCTCAAACGCGGTCGCTTCGGCGTCTACCTGCGCGCAACCTCCAAAGGCGAATACGTCTATTTCAGCATGGATGACGCAGGCAAGGTCTCGGTCCGCCAGCGCCTTCAGGACATGGACGAGCTGATGCTGGAGACCGACGCGCTCGCCGGGGAGCTCCGGCAGAGCCACGAGCTGTTGCTCTGCCTGCGCGACAACCTGCTGTTCGCGCGGCTCGACGGCGAAACGCTTTTCGGCGGCCGGGTGCCGCTGCGCGGCGAGCCCCAGCCTGGCATGCTGGGCGTGGGCATCTGGGATCCGCTGCCGGGCATGGCCGCCGCTACGATTCTGGACGCGCGCCTGGTGGGACGGCGCGACGCGCTGGTCACCTGGACGCCGGATGTCGCCAAGGATGTCGGCTACTTGACCCTGTGGCTGAACGAGCACGGTTACCAGTTCAATGTGCTCGCGCCGCCGTGGCTGGATGTCTACGAAAGCGCGCCCATCACCTTCCCGGTCTGGGACCGCAAGGCGCTGAGTCTGCTGGCCCGCACCAACAACATGAAGATCCTGCCCCAGGTCCAAATCCGCGACGCCACGCTGCTGCAGAAAGTGGCGCCGGCCGATATTGTGGAGCGGGCGATGGAGCACGGGGTGGACGGGCTCTTTGTCGACACCTCGTCCTGCGCGCCCGAACAGGTGACGTCGCTGGTGACGTGGTTGGTCAGACTGCAGGACGCCATGATCGCCAAAAACATCCAACTGGTGTTGAAGTTGCCGGTCGCCATCGAGTCGCTGCCTTCGGCCGGCAACATTCTCAAGCTGTTGCCCGGCGTGCTGCTGGCCGGCGATTTTCAAGAACCGCCTTTCGGACTCTCTGAGAGGCAGGTGTTCGGCATCACGCGCGTCCTGCCGTCAGCCAGCGACGAGACGCTGTCGCTCTACTATCAGATTTCGGACCTGCTCGCCGTCTACAACGACGTGTCGCCGGACGCCAAACGGGAGGAGCTGCGGCAACAGGGCTTCGACGCTTTCACCGCCGGTGACTACCCGGCAGCCATCCGCATCTGGAACGAGTGGCTCAAGGCCGATCCGCGCAATGCCGAGGCGCTGGCGCTGATCGGCGACGCCTGGCTGAGGCTCAACATGCAGGACAAAGCTCTCGAGGCCTATACGCAGAGCCTTGAAATCAATCCCGGCCAGATGAATCTTGCGATCCGCCATGCGCGCCTGCTCGAACAGTTGAACCGGGTGGATGAATCGGCCGATCTGCTGAATGCGTACGCGCGCGCCTTCCCGGACAGCCCGGCCGTGACCATCGCCCAGGCGCAGTGGCTGGACCGCCATCGCCAGCGCCGCGAGGCCCGCGGCGTCATGAAAGGGCTGGTCAAACATCATCCCGAAAACATCGAGGCGCGGTTGATCCTGCAAACCTTGCTGGATGAACCGGTCGAGCGTTACGCCAACATGCATGAGCTGCTGGCGATCGGGCGTGGCGCCGAGACCCACCTGTTCGGCTTCGGCCGCGATATCTTCGCCGCCGAGTTGCTGACCATTCCCGAGGCCAGCGTCTTTTTCGATTTCGTGCGCGGGACGGCTGCCGAGTCGCCCAACAAGAAAACGCGCGAGCTGTACCAGAGTTTTCTGCCGCTGACCGAGAAGATCACCGAAAACTTTGTCATGAATAAGCTTTCGGACCACTGGATCGCCTTTGGCGGTTTCCGCCCCTCCGCCTACGGACGTTATGAGTTGCGCGCCGGTTCAGACATGTCCGAGGCCTTCCTGCGCCTGAAGAAATCCGAATTGCTGCGCGACGGTTTCATCGAGGTCACGCTGGACGAATCGGCCGGTGCCTTCTGGCTGTATGCGCGGCGGTGTTCGAAATCCATGGTGCGCTATGGGTATGACGACGAGGGGTTCATCCGGATCCAGACGTGGCTGAACGGCGAACTGCGCACCTACGAAAGCCGCCCCTGGCTGCGCCCGCCCGGCTCGGTGAAGCTGAGGCTCGAGGTCCGTGGCGACGGCGCGGTGGGATACGTCAACGGCAAGCCGGTTTTCACCACGCCGCTGGTGATCCCGCAGGAGGTCTGTTACGGCTGGTGGAGCATCGCGCCGTTCTCGCCGGAGCTCGGGCTGGCGCGCGCGCGGATCGCGCGGATCGACTGCGGTCCGCTTGCGCCGACGGTCTTGTTGGTTCCGAAGATGCCCGACGCCGAGTTACGTGCCGCGCTTGACTCCGTGCGCCTGCACGTGCGTGACCTTTCAGCGGTGGCGCCGGTGGCCTTCACCCAGCTTGCGGACGGCACCATCCCCACCGAACCGGACATTGAGCTGTCGCTCTTTAAAATGTTTTGCACCTTCCATCGGCTGCGCCTCATGCCGGTCGTGGACCTCGCTTATTTCTCCGAAATCCTGCCTGAGCACTTGACCGCGCTGATTCTGAAACACCGGTTGTCGGGCATGATCCTGCGCGTGCGGACACCGCCCGATCCGGCGTGGATCAGTAAGATGGAGAAGATGATCGAGCAAACCACGGCCGATTTCATCGTGGTGCAGCAGGAGGAGTGGAGTTGGCCGCGGCACGATCAGGATGAGGTGCCCGACCCGAAGCAGGAGATCGCCCGACTGAAGAAACTCCCCAAGGTGAAGGTGCGCGAGATCCAGCGTGGCAATCTGATGCTGCATCCGATCCAAGACGTTTGGGACGTGTCGCTGTATGCCTATCCGGAATGGTCCGTCAAAGAGGCCCAGGCCGAGCGCGAGGGGGTCGCGCCGCGCTTGGTGGTGCTGCCCCGCAGCTTCCGCGCGTTTGCGCGTGACACCGAGCCCGCCGCCGCTCCAGCCTTCACCCGGGTCGGCTTGCCGGCTGCCCCCGCTGTCCCCGCTGCCGCCGCGCCGACGCCCGCGCCCGTGGATAAGCCGGTTGAAGCCGCGCCCCCGGCTGCGCCGGCTGCCGCCCCAGGCTTGCAGGAGCCGCAGCCTCCGGCCGCTGCCCCCCCCGTTCCGCCCGTGTCGCAACCACCTGCCGGCACGGCTGAGCCGCCCCCGGCACCCGACGCCGCGAAGGCGCAGGCGCCTGAGCCGCCGCGGCCGGCGCAGGATGCGACCGGCGTCGTGATGCAGGCGGCGTCCACGCTGTCCCCCGCTTCGCCGGAAGCACCGAACCACACCTCGCTGTGGCAACGGTTGCGCGCCAAATTCGGCGCTGGGGAGCCCGATAAGCGGGGGGACGCTGGCGCGCCTCAGGACAAGAGACCGGCTGTTCAATAAGGGACATCCATGCTGTTTCCGACAACCGTTTTTGCCTTATTCTTCGCGATTGTTTTTGCGTTGCACTGGGGGTTGGAGCGCATGCCGCGCCTCCGGAAAGGCGTGCTGCTGGGCGCCAGCCTCTTCTTTTACGGGTACTGGAGCTGGAAGTTTGCGCTCATGCTGCTGGCGTCGGCGGTTCTGAACCATGCCGCAGCGCGCTGGATCGACCGGACCGCCGAGCCACACGCGCGGCGCCGCGGTGTCGCGGTCGCGGTGGTGGCCAACCTGCTGGTGCTCGGCATTTTCAAGTACACCGGTTTTCTCTTCACGAAGTTGCTGGTCCCGCTCGCGGTCCCGCTCTGTGCCCGCTTGGGCACCACTGAACAGTTGATCGCGCTGCAGGAACAGGTCCTGCCGGTGATCGAAAAAATCGTGCTGCCGGTCGGCATCTCGTTTTACACCTTCCAGGCGCTCAGCTATGTGGCCGACGTGTATTGGCGCAAAACGCCGGTCGCCGCGTCGGTGTTGGATTTCGCCAACTACCTGGCTTTCTTCCCGCAGTTGGTGGCCGGGCCGATCGTCCGCGCGGCAGACCTGCTGCCGCAGATGGGCCGTTTCCCTGACCGCTCGGTGCGTCTTGACACCGGCCGGGCGGCGACACTGATCCTCGGTGGTTTGTTCAAAAAGATGGTCGTCGCCAACTGGCTGGCCCAACATCTCGCCGATCCGGTCTTTGCCATGCCGGAGGCCTACGGCGCGGCCGACCTGCTGCTCGGCGTGTATGCGTATGCGCTGCAGATCTATTGCGATTTTTCTGCCTACTCGGATATCGCGATCGGCTGTGCGCTGCTGCTGGGATTCCACTTCCCGATCAATTTCCATGCGCCGTATTTCGCGGTGACGCTGCAGGAGTTCTGGCGGCGCTGGCACATCTCACTCTCCTCGTGGCTGCGCGACTACCTCTACATCCCGCTGGGCGGTTCACGCGGTTCGGCCGCGCGCACGCGTGTCAATCTGCTGTTGACCTTCCTGCTGGGCGGGCTGTGGCATGGCGCGGGCTGGACGTTTGTGCTGTGGGGCGCGTTCCACGGCCTGTATCTGTCGCTCGAACGCGTGGCCCGTCGGCTCATGGGGCTGCCGGAGAAGCCGTCTGACAATCCCGGCCTGCTCTGGGCGCTGCTGGGGCGCGTGTGGATCTTCCATGTGGTCTGTTTCTCCTGGATCCTGTTCCGCTCATCCACGTTGCCGGTCGCGGGCGATCTGCTGCGCGGCCTGTGCCGGTGGGAGGGCGACTGCCGGCTGCTGACTGGCCGGGCACTGCTGGTCCTTGGAATCGGCTTTGCCCTGCAACTGCTCGACGGTACGCGCCCGCGGCCGGTCTGGGACCGGGTGAACCGCTGGCCGGCCTGGCTGCAAGGGGGCGTGGCGGCCGTGATTCTGACGTTGATTCTCGGCGCGGGGCCCAGCGGCGTAGCCCCCTTTATCTACTTTCAGTTTTAGCCGGAGGCGCGATGCACGCAGATCATTCGACAGAGGGCTCGCAAACGAGCGGCAGTACCGGACAGACGGTCGCCAGAACGTGTTTTTGTGTAGGTGTCTTTTTTGGCCTTCTGCTATTATGCAACGGCGTGGCGATGTATCAGAGCGCCGGCCATCTCGAGTACGGTCCGACGCGTGATTTCTGGCGGATGGTGTTGCGCCCTGTCGACCAGGTGTCGCGGTTGACCGGGCTCTGCCATGTGAGGGGATGGACGCAAACGACGGTGGGCGAATGGCTCAACCAGCCGAATAAGGAGTAGTACAATGACCAGACGAACGATGACAGCCCTTTTTGCCGGATTCGCGCTTGCTTTCGCTTCAGGCGCGGCACGGGCGGCCGACGGCGCGCCGGTGCTGATGATCGGTGATTCGATGATGCGGCTCTTGGGGATCGCGATGGAGAAGGAATTGAATGCGGCCGGGGTCGCGCCGGCAGCCACCTTCTCGTCGCTCGCGTCGGGCTTGGCGCGCATGGACGCCTTTGATTGGTTCGCAAAAGTGGACGAGCTGATGAAGCAGCACAAGCCTGCGACGGTGGTGGTGTCGCTC
>JAQUEX010000427.1 GCA_028684935.1 Kiritimatiellia bacterium
GACACTCAGTGCGCTTCGAGCCAGGTGTCGCCGACGCCGACGCTGACCTCGAGCGGCACGCCGATGTCGAGCACGGTGGTCATGGCCTGTTTGACCAGATCGCGCACGGCGCCGACCTCATCTTTGGGCACGTCGAAGAGCAGTTCGTCGTGGATCTGCAGCACCATGCGCGTGGCCAGGCGGCGCTCGTTCAACTCGCGGTGGACGCGCACCATCGCCAGCTTGATCAGATCCGCCGCCGTCCCCTGCACCGGCGTGTTGATGGCGTTGCGCTCGGCCGACTGGCGCGAGGTGGCGTTGCGCGAGTCGATGTCGCGCAGGAAGCGCCGGCGGCCCAGCAGGGTCTGCGCGTAGCCCTTTTCGCGGGCGTCGGCGATGGCGCGCTCCATGTAGGCCTTGACGCCCGGATACTGCGCGAAGTAGGTTTCGATCAGTTCCGCCGCCTGCTTGCGAGGCACATTCAGGCGCTGGCTCAGACCGAAGGCGGAGATGCCGTAGATGATGCCGAAGTTCACCATCTTGCAGGCCGAGCGCATCTCGGGCGTGACGAGCCCCGGCAGCACGCCGTACACGCGCGTCGCGGTCTCGGTGTGGATGTCCGCGCCGCGCCGGAACGCCTCGATCATCCCTTCGTCGCGGCTGAGCGCCGCCATCACCCGCAGCTCGATCTGCGAGTAGTCGGCCGAGAGCAACACGTGCCCGCTGTCGCGCGCGACGAAGGCGTTGCGGATGCGCTGGCCGCGCTCGGTGCGGACCGGAATGTTCTGCAGGTTGGGCTCGGCTGACGAGAGCCGGCCGGTTTCGGTCAGGGCCTGCGCGAAGGAGGTGTGCACGCGGCCGGTGGCGGGATCGATGCAGGCCGGCAGCTTGTCCACATAGGTGGATTTGAGTTTGCTGCACATGCGGTACTCGAGGATCTGCGGGATGATCGGATGCCGGTCTTGCAGTTTGGCCAGCACGTCTTCGCTGGTGGCGTACTGGCCGGAGGGCGTGCGCGCCGCGTCGGGATCGATCTTCAGGTGGTCGAAGAGGATCTCGCCCAACTGCTTGGGCGAGGCGGGATTGAAGTTGCCGCCGCCCAGATCGCGGATGCGGAGTTCGAGCTGGAGCAGTTCGCGGTCCAGCTCGCGGCCGTAGGCGCGCAGCTCCTCGGCGTTGATGCGCACGCCCTCGCTCTCCATCTCCAGCAGCACGGGGATCAGCGGCTCCTCGCACTCGGCCAGCGCGCGCAGGCAGCCGGCCTCCTGCGCTTTGCGGCGCAGCAGGCAGTCGAGCTGCAGGGTCACGTCCGCGTCCTCGGCGGCGTAGTCGCAGATTTCATCGGGCCGCCGGTCGCCCATGTTGCCCTGCTCGACGCCCTTCTTCTTTTCGCCGATCAGCGCCGTGATGGGAATGGGCGAGTAACGCAGATACTGGCGCGCCAGATGGTCCATGCCGTGGCGCTCGGAGGCGTCCAGCACATAGTGGGCGAGCATGCTGTCGTGAAGTTCGCCGCGTAGCGCGACGCCATACTGGCGCAGGATCGTGAGGTCGAACTTGGCGTTATGACCGATCTTGACGGTGAGCGGGTCGCCGAACAGCGATGCAAACCGCTGCAGCAGGTCGCGGCACGCCTCGCGCTCCTCGGGCACCGGCACATACCACGCCCGGCCCGGCGCGGTGGCGAACGAGAGGCCGACCAGCCGGTCGTGGCGCGGGTCGAGGCCGGTGGTCTCGGTGTCGAACGCCCAGGCCGGCGCCTCGTCCAGCGCGCGCAGCAGTTCGCCGAGCTGTGCCTCGGTCTGCGCGCAGACGTAGGTGTGCGGCACGTCGGCCAGCGTCTTGCAGGCGTCCTCAGCGGCTGGCGCACCGCCTTCGAAAGCGTCGCCCAACAGGCGTTTGCCGAGCGCGAACAATTCATATTTCGTGAGCACGGCGCGCAGCCGCGCCGTGTCCGGCTCGCGGCGCGCCAGCTCGTCCAGCTCGACCGGCACGGGCACGTCGGTGCGGATCGCGGCGAGCATGCGGCTCTGGCGGGCGCTCTCCGCGCCGGCCGCGACCCGCTCGGCCAGCTTGCCCTTAAGGTCGGCAGCGTGCGCCAGGATGGTTTCCATGTCACCGTACTGCGCGAGCAGGGCGGTGGCGGTCTTCTCGCCCACGCCCGGAATGCCCGGTATGTTGTCCGAGGCATCGCCGGCCAGGCCGAGGTAATCGATCATCTGGGCGGGCGAGGTGAGATTCCAGTGGCGGCAGACCGCCTCGACATCGTAGATCTCGGCCGGCGCGGCGGCCTTGCCGGGACGGAAGAGGTAGGTGGCGGGGCCGACGAGCTGCGCCACGTCCTTGTCGGGCGTCGCCAGGTAGGTGGTCCAGCCGGGCCGCTCGGCGGCGCGGACAGCCAGCGCGCCCATGACGTCGTCCGCCTCGAAGCCGTCCACGCGCAGGATCGGCAGGCGCAGCGCCTCGGCCAGCTCGATCGCCATGGGGATCGCAGCGGCGAGGTCTTCGGGCATCTTCTGCCGCTGCGCCTTGTAGAGCGGGTAGCGCTCATG
>JAQUEX010000428.1 GCA_028684935.1 Kiritimatiellia bacterium
GAGTGTCTGAGCGCACACATTATCGCGTTCGCTTTCTGAGTGAAAATGTTAAAGTGATACTGTTAACGACGCGATTTCATGTTGACAAAAAACAAAAAAGTGTCATCATGGACGCCGTTCTTTTCGACGCGAAAGGATTTTGAATGTTTGTCCACATCACAGGGACGGGCTCGTATCTGCCGGAGCACGTGGTCACCAATGCCGAGCTTGCTGCCAAGCTCGACACCACCGACGAGTGGATCTACTCGCACACCGGCATCCGCAGCCGTCACATCGGCGCGGACGATGAAAGCACCTCCGACATGGCGGTCAAGGCGGCGCGGGCCGCACTGGCCTCGGCGGGTGTCAAGCCGGAAGAGCTCGGCCTGATCATCGTGGCCACCTCGACCTCTGACTACCAGGCGTTTCCCTCCACCGCCTGCCTGGTGCAGCACGAGCTGGGGGCTGCGGAAGCGGCCTGTTTCGACTTGCAGGCGGCCTGTACCGGTTTTATTTACGGGCTCGAAGCGGCGCGCGGCATGCTGCGCCATAACCCGCGGCCGGCCTTGGTCATCGGTGCGGAGATGATGTCGCGCATCGTGGACTGGAGCGACCGCAACTCGTGCATCCTGTTCGGCGATGCGGCCGGCGCGGTGGTTCTTGAAGCCAGCCAGGACGTGCCGGGCGGCATCTGGCACTCGATCCTTAAAGCCGACGGGTCGGGCTCGCAGCTTATCGTTCGCGAAGGCGGCGCGCGCGGGCTGGCCAGCGGCCCCTGGATGCAGCACACGCTGCAGATGAAGGGGCGCGCGGTTTTCAATTTCGCAGTGAAGGTGTTTGACGAGGTGCTCTGCGGGCTGTTGAACCGGTCCGGCCACACCTTCGCCGATCTCGCCTGCGTCATCCCCCATCAGGCCAACGCCCGCATCGTCGAGGCGGTGGCGCGCCGCATGGAGGTGCCGCTGGAAACCTTCTACATGAACATGGAGACGATCGGCAACAGCTCCGCCGCCTCGATCCCTGTGGCGCTGGACATGGCGATCGCCTCCAAGAAGATCAAAGAGGGCGACCTCATCGCCATGGTCGGCTTCGGCGCGGGGCTGACCTACGGCGGCATCTTGATGAGCTGGCGCGGGCAAGCGGCTAAACCGGCGCTCGCGGCCCATCCCACCGCGTGACCCTTTACGGAAACGAACGAGAAACGGAACAAGGAGTAACCAAACAGCGTATGAGCGGCAACACCAAGGTTGTGATCACGGGGCTGGGCGTCATTTCGCCCGTCGGCAATACCATCGATGAAATGTGGACCAGCATCCGGAACGGCGTCAGCGGACTCGGACGCACCACCAAGTTCGACCCTGCGCGCGTCGATTCAAAAGTCTCGGGCGAGGTGAAGAATTTCGACGTCTCGAAGTATGTCGATCCCAAAGAGGCGCGCCGCATGGGGCTCTTCACCCAGTACGCCCTGGCTGCGGCCAAGCAGGCGTGGCAGGATGCCGGTCTCGCCGACGGCGGCGCCGATCCCGAGCGCGTCGCGGTGATGGTTGGCAACGGCATCGGCGGCAAAGAGGTCGACGAAGAGGGCTACCACACGCTTTTCGAGCGCGGCCCGGGGCGCCTCTCGCCCATGCTCATTCCCAAGCTCATCGCCAACGAAGCGGCCGGCAACATCTCCATCGCCCTGAAGGCTAAAGGCGCCGCGCACACCGTGGTCACCGCCTGCGCCTCCGGCACCGACGCGCTCGGCATGGCGCTGGACATGATCCGCGCGGGCCGCGCGGACGTGGTCATCGCGGGCGGCACCGAGGCCACCATCACCGAGTACTGCGTGGGCGGCTTCTGCTCCATGAAGGCGTTGAGCACAAAGTACAACGACACGCCCGAGAAGGCCTGCCGCCCGTTTGAAGCCGGCCGCGACGGCTTTGTCATGGCCGAGGGTGCCGCGATGCTGATCCTCGAGACCGAGGCGCACGCCAAAGCGCGCAACGCCCGCGTCTACGCCGAATTCGCCGGCTACGGCGCCTCCGGCGACGCCTATCACCTGACTGCCCCCGACCCCGAAGCCGCCGGCGCCGTCCGCGCCATCAAGGCCGCGCTTAAGGATGCGGGCCTCGGCCTCGAGGATGTCGATTACGTCAACGCCCACGGCACCTCCACCCCGCTGAACGACCCGATGGAGACCAAGGCGATCAAGGCGGTCTTCGGCGAGCAGGCGCGCCGCCTCAAGGTCTCCTCGACCAAGAGCATGACCGGCCACCTGCTGGGCGCCGCCGGCGCGATCGAAGCGGCGATCTGCGCGCTCGCCATCCGCGACGGTTTTTACCCGCCGACGATCAACAATGAAAATCCCGACCCTGCGTGCGATCTGGATGTCGTGCCCAACAAGGGCGTGCAGGGGCCGATCCGCGCGGCGATTTCGACCTCGCTCGGATTCGGCGGACACAACGGCGTGATCGCCCTCAAGGCGTACAACTAACGTGCGCCCTCAACAGGAGAGTGAACAAAAGATGAGCGAAGCGATCAAAAAGACCAAACCGGATGCCGCCGATT
>JAQUEX010000429.1 GCA_028684935.1 Kiritimatiellia bacterium
CCCTCCAGGGTCAGCAAGACGCTGGGCGGCAACTGGGCCACGAGCGACACGCCGCTCTGCCTCGGCTACCGGCCGAACACCCACCGCACCACGTTCCGCGGCCAGATCGGCGAGGTCCTGCTCTTCGACCGGTTGCTCAGCGCGACCGAGCGCGCCGACATCGAGGACTATCTCGTCAACAAATGGACGCGGCCGGACGGCGCGGAGGGCCTCTTCGACGGCGCGGTGTTCGATGTCGCCGCCGGAGCCACGCTCGATCTGGGCGGCGCGCGTTCGGGCATCACCGTCACCGGCAGCGGCACGCTGGCCAACGGCACGCTCGGTGCGGGCTTCATCATCAGTCCCGCCGGCGATGACGCGATCGGCGAGCTGGCGCTGAGCGGCGTCACCTTCAGCGCGGGCGCCGAATACCGCCTGACGATCCTCGGCGCGACGTCCGACCGCCTGCTGACCGGCGGCGACCTCAGCGCCCTCACCGTCGTGCCCGCCACCGATGCTGAGATCACCGGCACCAGCTACGTGATCGCGACCGGCGCCATCACCGGCAAGCCCGCGCTCAACGGCTTCCCGGAGAAGTTCAAGCTACTCCAGCAGGGCAACGACCTGCTGCTCACCAGCATCGGTGGCACGGTTCTGATGCTGCGCTGACCGTCTGCTCGAGCCAGCCGGCCAACGTCTGCGCGGCGTCGGCCGGCAGGCTCTGCACGGCGCTCAGGTAGTCGGCGGATGGCCATGCCGCGATGGCGGCCTGAACCGCCTCAGGCACGGCAGCGCGCTCGCGCGCGGCCAGCCAGGCGGCAAGGGCGGCTTTCAGCGCGGGCCAGCCCTCCACGAACGCGCGGTGCTCGCCGGCCGCCGCCGCATCCGGCGCGCACGCGAGCGAGCGCTCGACCTTGCGCGCGAGTTCGTCGAGACGCGCCATGCGTTCGTCAAGAATCTCGGCCAGCCGCCGGCGAGCGCCGGCGTGGCAGGCTGCGGCGTACGGATCGGCCAACATGAACCGCGCACGAGCCACGCGATACCACATGTCCAGCGCGGCGATGTTGCCGATGTAGCGCAGGTTGTTGCGCAGCACGCGCTTGACCGAAGGATAGAGGCGCGTGTCATACGGCATGTTGATCGGCGCGCGGAAAGCCGGCTTGGCGACCAGATGCCCCGGCGCCGCGATGTCGCCGCGCCAGATCTGACCGGCCGGGATCACCGTGCCGTAGGCGATCACGCACGGCCCGACCAGTCCGCCCTGTCCGCCGAGGAAGATCGCGGGCTGATTGAGCAGCACACCGTGGGGCACGTCGCCGACGAGCGAGGCTGTGGCCTTGTCCTGATGCGGCGTGAAGTTGAAATGGATGTAGGAAGAGCCGATCTCCGAATGATCCTTGCGGCCCGTGCCGCCGGCCATCAGCGCATCGCAGAAGTTGATCAGGCTGCCGGCCGTGACCCACGGCAGAAAGACCGTCTGCTTGACGCCCACGCTGTGCGCGATCGACGAACCCTCCTCGAACAGGCAGCCCGGCCGCACGTGCGCCCCGCTGCCCGCCTTGAAGCCGTCCAGAAAGGTCGAGCGCTCAAAAAAGCCGCCGGCCAGATGCACGCCGGCACCGAGCTGGCAGTCGCACACCGTGGCGGGCGCCTCCGCGCCGATCACGCAATCGGGTCCGATGGAGAGATCCGCGCCGCTCAGTCGGCAGCCGGGATGAATGACCACACCCGGCGCGATGCGCTCGGGATTGACGTCGGACGCGACGTAGACGGTTTCGGGGGCCACGAACGTGACGCCGCGGGACTGAAGCTGGTGAAGGGTAGATGTCTTCATCTTTTAACTTTCAACGCTCAACTCTCAACGTTCAACTCTCAAGTAAAGATCCGTGGGATGAGTCAGTCATTCGCAGTTCTCCCCGCTTTCCTCTTTTTCGACGGGCAAGCGTTGTCAGCGGTACACCTCCCGGCGGTGGCCGATACGGATGACGACCACAACAAGCTCTCGATCGCGAACCGCATAAACGATACGCCAGTCACCCGCGCGAACGCGGTAAAGGTCTTCCGCTCCGGACAATTTCGCTACGCCGGGCGGTCGCGGATCCTCTTCAAGCGACTTCAGCCTGCGCACAATCCGCCCCCGAATGTCATCCGGTAACCGCTCTATCCCTTTCCATGTGCGCGGGTCAAGGCGGACGGCGTACTTCATGCCTTTGCCTTTCGTTCGCCCAGATACTCGTCAAGAGTCTTGAACGCGGCGGGGTTGCGGTCGTATTCCCGCAGCGTCTTCCTGGCGGCGCGTATGTCTTCGGCGTCCTCCATCCTTTGCAGCAGGGCCAGGTCATCGGCGGACACCAGCGCTGCAACGGGCTTTCCCCTGCGGGCAAAGACCACACGCTCCCCCCCGTAGGAAACGCGGTTGATCGTCTCCGCGAGATTGTTGCGTGCCTCGGCAATACTTAACGTGGTCATGGCGGCTGTTTCTCCTTTCATGTCCATAATGTACAAAACCGCGCGTTTCCCGTCAAGTGCCCGTTTCCC
>JAQUEX010000105.1 GCA_028684935.1 Kiritimatiellia bacterium
GCGGATCCCCGCGCCGGGAGAGACGATTTTGGGCGGACGGTTCCTGATGAATCCCGGCGGCAAGGGTGCGAACCAGGCGGTGGCAGCCGCGCGGCTGGGAGGAGGGGTCGCGTTCGTCGCCAAGGTCGGCGACGACCTGTTCGGGCGCGAGGCGAAGGCCCTCTTCGCGACGGAGGGCGTCTGCACGGACTACGTGCTGACGGACCCCCGCGAGCCGTCGGGGGTCGCTCTCATCATGGTCGACGCCAGGGGTGAGAACTGCATCGCCGTCGCCTCCGGCGCGAACGGCGCGCTGAGCCCCGGGGACATCGCGGTGGCGCGGGGCGCGATCGAGACGGCCGGCGTCCTACTCATGCAACTGGAGACGCCGGTCGAGACGGTGCTGTGCGCGGCGCGGTGGGCGGCGGCGAAGGGCGTGACGGTGATTCTGAATCCGGCGCCTGCCTGTGCGCTGCCGGCCGAGCTGTTCGCGTGCCTCAGCCTGATCACACCGAACGAGAGCGAGGCGGAACTGCTGACGGGCGTGAAGGTGACGGACGAGGCGACGGCGCAGGCGGCGGCCGCGGCGCTCTGCGCCAAAGGCGTCGGACGGGTCGTGATCACGATGGGCGCTCAAGGCGCATACGTTTATGAGAGCGGGCGCGGGATGTTTGTTCCGGCGTTCCCGGTGCAGGCGGTCGACACCACGGCGGCCGGCGACGTCTTCAACGGCGCGCTGGCCGTGGCGCTGACGGAGGAACTGCCGCTGGCGGAGGCGGTGCGCTTCGCCGCGAAGGCGGCGTCGATCTCGGTGACGCGCATGGGCGCGCAATCGTCTGCGCCAAGGCGGGAGGAGTTGGGGAGTTCATTCGTTCATTAGTGCATTATTTCATTAGTTCGTTAGTGCGTTCGTTCGGGAGTGAAATTGACAAACTCTTGCACTAATGGCTAATGCACTCATGCACTTCTTACTGGGAGATCGGTATGTTTTTCGTAGAGAATTATGCGGTGGCGGTGGCCTTTTGCGTGGTGACGATGCTGTGCTGGGGGTCGTGGGGAAATACGCAGAAACTGTCGGCGAGCAAGACGTGGAAATACCAGTTGTTTTACTGGGATTACGGTCTCGGCATCCTGCTCAGCTCGCTGTTGATCGCGTTCACGCTGGGCAGCATGGGGTCGGAAGGGCGCGGTTTCCTCGCTGATATCCGTCAAGCCGGGATGAATCATCTCGGGTTGGCGTTCCTGGGCGGTGTGCTGTTCAACTTGGCGAACATTCTCTTGGTGATCGCCATCGATCTGGCTGGCCTTGCCGTGGCGTTCCCGATCGGCATCGGGCTTGCGTTGGTGCTGGGTGTGATTCAGACCTACTGGTTTAACCCCAAAGGCGACCCCGTGCTGCTGTTCGCGGGTGTCGGTCTGGTGGCGCTGGCCATCATCCTCAACGCGCTGGCGTACAAGAAGCGTGTCGCCTCGGACACGGGCTGTTCGCAAGGGGGAGGCGCCGGCCTCGGCATCGCGATCTCCGTGATCGCCGGCCTGTTGATGGGAGCGGGGTTCTTCGGGCTGGTTTCAAAAGGCATGGTCAAGGATTTCGCGCATCCCGAAGCTGGGCTGATGACGCCGTACACGGCGCTTGTGGTGTTTGCAGTCGGCCTGTTTATATCGAATTTCCTCTGGAATACGATCGTTTCGCTCAAACCTGTGCGCGGTGAGCCGGTGCCGCCTTCCTCCTATTTCTCGCTGGGCAGCCCGCGCTTGCATGCGGTCGGCATTCTCGGCGGCACGATCTGGAACATCGGAATGGCGCTCAGTCTGATCGCGTCGGGCAAAGCCGGCACCGCTGTTTCGTACGGCCTCGGACAGGGTGCCACGCTGGTGGCCGCCTTGTGGGGCATCCTGATCTGGAAAGAGTTTAAAGGGGCGCCGAAAGCCGCGCATCGGCTGAATGCCGCCATGTTTATCCTGTTTGTGGCCGGGCTGGCGCTGATTATCCGGGCCGGCGCATAATCCGAAAGTACAATCGCTATGGCGCGCCGTGCTCAACATGTTGCCTTGGTGCTCAGCCTCAACAAACGCTTCGACCGTAAGGTGATCGAAGGCGTGACCCGCTTCGTGCACGAGTCCGGGTCGTGGAGCGTGTTTCTGGAAGATGATCCTTCCGCCAAGATCCCCGATTTCAGCCGCGGGCATTTCGACGGGGTGATCGCCGATCTGGATGACCCGCGCATCCCGCGGCAGGTGGCCGGACTTGCCATGCCGGTTGTCGGTATCGGCGGCATCGAATCCGATTGCGCGCTCAATCTCACGGTCTCCACCGTCGGCACCCACAACCGAAAGATCGCGGAACTTGCGGCCGATTACCTGTTGCGTCTCGGCCTGCGCAGCTTCGGATACTGCGGGGTGCCGGCGAGTACGATCGATCCGTGGAACCGCGAACGCCAAGAGACGTTCGCGCGGCAGGTAGAAGCTCGGGGACACACCTGCTCCATCTTTAGCGCGCGGTACAAGCCGTCGCACAGTTGGGAGCAGTTGCAGGAGGCGATCCGGGCCTGGCTCGCACCGCTGCCCAAGCCGGTCGGTGTGTTGGCGGCGAACGATGTGCGGGCTCGGCATGTGTTGGAAGCATGCCGCCGGTTCGGTTTCCGTGTGCCCGATGATGTCGCCGTGCTGGGTGTCGACAATGACGACTTGATCTGTGAACTGGCAACGCCGCCGCTCTCCAGCATCGTGCAGGGAACCGAAGAAATCGGCTATCGCGCCGCACGGCTGCTTGATGCGCTCATGCGGCGTCGCGAGCGGCGCGTCACCCATATTTTGGTCGATCCGGTTACGATCGTGGAACGCGCGTCGACGGATCTGATCGCGACGTCGGACCGGGTGGTGGCGGATGCGCTGCGCGTGATCCGCCAGCAGGCGTGCGGCGGGATCGGCGTCTCGCAGGTCGCGAGCGGGATCGGCGTCTCGCGGTCCACGTTGGACGGCCACTTCAGACGGACGGTGGGAAGGAGCGTCCATGATGAGATCCTCCGCGTGCAGGTCAATGCCGCCCGGACGCTGCTCGCGGCCACCGATCTGCCGCTGGATGAGATCGCCCGGCGCGCGGGTTTCTGCCATGCGCAATATCTCTCTGCGATCTTCAAGCGCGAGTGCGGCCAAACGCCCGGCGATTACCGGCGCAGAGCGCGCTAGTGACCGTTTTGTTTGTTTTCACACTTAATTTGTGAAAGAACGCAATAGCGGGCATGGGCAGCCCGTGCCATACTCCACGCTGGTACGAGGTGAATTCCTCGCTTCGACCGCTGAACGGGTGATGCGCGGCGGATTGTCGCGCGAACGAGGAGGAGCGCACATGGCACGGATTCATGTCGGTTTGAACACGGAGTTTTCACGCAGCAGCGACAAGCCGTTCGAATGGGCGGTCAAGGCGGCTGCGGAGATGGGCTACAAGTACATCGAGCCCATGGTGCATTTCGGACGCGAGTTGATGAGCGAGGCCGGGTATTTCCACACGGTCTCGATGTTTGACGATCCTTACCGCATCAAAGAGGCGTGCGATGCAGCGGGTTTGACAATCTCAGGCTTGCAGGCGCACGGTCCGCTGTGCCGTCCCGAGGTGCATGGCGAATACATCAAACTGGCGATCCGTGTGGCCGGCGAGATCGGTGTGCCGGTGATCAACACCGACGAGGGCAAGAAGGCCAAGTGGACGACTGAGGATGAAGACTTCGTGCTGATCAAGTACACGCTGCAGGAGGCCGCTTTCGTGGCCGAGCGGCGTGGCGTGAAGATCGGCCTGGAGCCGCACTCGCAGTATTCCAAGACGCCGGAGGGCTTGGACCGGATTTACAACCTTGTCAAGTCGCCGTCGATCGGCATCAACCTGGACACTGGCAATGCTTATCTGTCCGGCTCGGACGTGTACGCCTGGCTGGAGAATGTGGCCCCGCGGCTGGTGCATCTGCATGCCAAGGACATCTCGGTCTCGCATTCCGACGCCGAGCGCGGCAAGGTGACGGGTACGCCCGTCGGCTGCGCCTGCGGCGAGGGTGTGCTGGACTGGGAACGCATTGTGCGGATCGTGAAAGAGAAATGTCCGCGTGACATCGTTTTCTCGGTTGAGTGCGGTACGCCGGACCAGGCGGCCAAGAGCTTGGAGTGTCTGAGCAAACTGGTGTGAGAGGCGTGTACATGTTGTCATGGTGACGGCGACCACTCAGTGGTCGCCGATCAGAGTGTAAAAATAGGCATGGATAAGAGAGGGCAGAGATCATGCAAAAGGGCAACAGGCGGGCGTTTCTTAAAGGGGCGGCGTGGAGTGCGGCGGCTCTCGCTGATCGCCACCGCCGCGGCGAAGGCCGGCAAGGACATGTACTGCAAGAAGCCGACCGGCGTGTGCATCAATGACGGTTTCGCCATGCGGACGGCCATTCGGAAAAACAAGCGTGTGTTCCAGTCCGGCATGTGGCAGCGTTCGCTCGGCAATTTCCGCCAGGGGTGCGAACTGGCGCTGAACGGCCATCTGGGCAAGATCACTACATCAACCAGGGATTCGGCGACAACATCTCGACGTGGAAAGCGGTCTTCACTTATGAAAGCGGCCTGAAAATGGTCTTCACGGATGCCTCGCAGCAGGCTTGCGGCACCAAGTTCATCGGCGAGCAGGGCTGGGCGTATGTGGACCGCAACGACAAGATCGAGGCGTCAGGCGACCTGCTGAAGGTGCGCCCGAAAGCGGATGACACGCGTCTGCTGCCGACCGACTATCTGACCTTTAACGATGTGACCACCATCAAGACCAAGGACGGCGAGCGGACCGGATTCAAGAATGTCAGCCACGCCGAGGGCCTGCTGAGCGCCATGCGCAGCCGCAAGGACCCGATTGCCAGCATCGATGCGACGCACACCGCGTCCACGCTGGGTATGATAGCGGGCATCGCGGCCCGGCTGCAGCAGAAGCTCAAGTGGGACTGGAAGAGCGAGCGCTCCGTCGGCAACGACCTCGCCAACGCCTTGCTGGTCCGGCCGATGCACAACGGGTGGAAGCTAAGTTAGTGCCGTGCCGGCCTACATGGCAAATGTGGTAATTCTCTCACGAAGGCGAGAAAGTGCAAAGGTTTTGTTAAAAATTTCGGGGAATTTTTTAAGGAGACAGGAGGAAGGAGGAGGGAGGAGGAAGGGGGAGGGTGGAAGAGAACGTTCAGTTCAACCCGGCGGACCCCGAGGGCAAGCGGACGCTTGCCCCTCCCGGCGCAGGGAGGGACGAGCGTCTGCTCGTCCAGTCGTTGAACATGCAATGTTTTGTTGGCTGTCCCCGTAAGCCGTAACCTGAAAATCGTAATCAGCCAGATGTTTTCCAATTGAATCAGGGCATCGGGGTGCCCCGCTCACTGGATGCGGATCATCGTGCCGGTCCGTTTGACGGAGAAGAGCAGATTGTCGACCAGCACCTGCTCCTCGGGCGGGAAGAGCTGGCTGCCGCGTACGCCGAAGCCGGCGACCGAAAAGGCCGAGAGCGCCTCCAGCCTGTCTTCCGGGTCGCCTGTCTTGCGCATGTTCGTCTTAAAGCGCAGGCCGTCGAAGGCGGCCACCGGTTCCGCCGGTGTCGGGGTCTCGAGGGTCGGCTGAGCGGTCCCCATGTCATACACCTTGAGCGAGTAGGTGTTGGCGGTCGGGACAATCTCAGCCTTGAAGCGGTACCAGTGGCCGGCGTCGATCGACGCGGCGGCGAACACGTTGCTGACGCCCCCCGTACCGTCGCCGTCCGAGGCGAAGATCGAGGTGTTCAGGTAGACGCCCCAGTCATAGCTGGCTGTTTCACTGGTGCTGCCGAAACCGAAGTTCAGCGCGTAGTAGTTGACGAAGCTCAGCGTCGCGTTGCGGTTGCCCTGCCAGAAGCGGTCATCGCCCAAGTAGAGGGCGGCCGAATGATAATTCCACACCCAATAAGCGGGCGGGTTCATGTCGCATTGGGCCAGCAGAACATTGTGCGTGATGTCCGTGCCGAGCGCCTGCATGAAGTAGGCGTGCTCGGTATTGCTCGCGGTTGAGAACCGCAGATGGGGGTTGCCCCCGTCTGCGGTGACATCGCCCGGCAGATTGCCGTTGTTGCGTCTGACCCAACCGTCCTGGCTGCCGCCGAGCGTGTCGATCGCGCCGGTGAGCAGGGTGTGGCGGGCGGCGCCGGTGATGTTGGTGTACGTGCGTGATGAGAAAGGATTCCGGTAAATCTCGACCGGTTCGGCGTCCGGCAGGGTGGCGGTGAGAATGATGTTGTCGAAACCGGCCGTGCCGGGGATGTTGTTGGTGCCGGCATAACCGCCCTGCACGCCGTACGCGCCCAGGCAGATCGCGGAGATGCCCTGCAGTTCGGTGAGCGTATTGTCGCCGATGCGGCGGTGGAAACCGCCGGCGAAGCTCTGCACAGGGGTTTCAGGTGTCGGCGTGTTGATGCTGTGCTGTGTGCCCATGTCGTAGACGTCCACGGCGAAGGTGGCGTTGGTCAGATCGAGCGTCGCGATGAAGCGGTACCAGTTGGCCGGATTGACCGAGGCCGTGCCGTAGACCGATGTGGCGTTGTTGGCGCCGTTGCCGTCAAAAGTGACGAAGCGGATATCCGTCGAACCCGTGCCGCCGAAGCCGACGCAGGCCGCATAATGGTGGTAATAGGAATTCGTGATGCTGTCGTATTTCTCGCCGCGATAGAGCGAGTCGTCGCCGATCATTAAGAACACGGATGAGGTCGTCCAATACCATTGGTTCGGCGGGGTGATCTCGACCGTCACCTGAACCGTACCGTTGGTCACGGTGTTGCCGATCCGCTGGCAGGCGTTGATGAAGGTGGTTCCGACCCCATGCCAGGCTCTGGCGTATGCGTTGCCGTCCGAGCCGATCGTAATTTTCGAAGTGCCGCTGTTGCGGCGGATCCAGCCGTCTGTGCCGGAGCCGAGAATCGACCCGTTGGGGAATTCCAGCGTTTTGTCGAGCGTCAATTTATCTCCAGTGGAATAAGACCCTGTGCCGTTCGGGACGACCGTGTCGTTGGCGTAGCAGGCTTCGAGGGGATCTGGGACGGTTCGGGTGATCGTGCGGGTCGCAAAGTCGTTGGCGTAGACGCGCGTGAAGTCCGGGGTGCCGGTAGGTTTGGACTCGATCGTCAGATTGTCATAGCGCGCGGTGAGGGTGATGTCGGTGGAGGCGTCGTCGCCGCCCATGACGCCGTACGCTGAGAGAGCCAGCGTGGTGAGGCCGCCGGTGGCGTCAGAGAGGTCCATATGGAAGCGGAACGTCGTGCCGCCGAAGGTCTCGACCGGCGAGGCGGGCAGCGGGGTTTCCAACGTGGGCTGTTCCGTACCCATGTCGTACACGGCCGCGGTGTAGGTGTTGACGTTCAGGTCCAGCAGCGCGACAAACCGATACCAGTGGGTCGTGTCGGCTGCGGCTGTTCCATTAATGTATGTGCCGCTGCTGCCGTCGCCGTTGCCTTGGTAGGCGTAGAACTTAAAGTCGGTGTCTGAGCCGGTAGGGCTGCGGAAACCGGTCAGGAGCGTTTGATATTTGTGGTACTCTTCTTTTTCCCCCTCGATCACGCTCATAAGACGGTCGTACCCGAGGTGAATTGCAATGTTGCGTGAAGAACCGCTCCAGCGGCGCGGCGGACGGAGGTCGCCGCTGTACCGGACCAGGCCGTTCGTCAGGACAATGCCGATCGGGTGGCGGGCGTAGGCATGTTGGCCGTAGAGATCGCTGCACAGGCAGGCCAGCGGATTGCCGCTCGTGTCGAGCACGCGCGCGACAGCGTTATTGTTGTTCAGGCCCTCGACCCAGCCGTCCTGAATCGCGTTCTGATCAGAGTAGGCCGCGAGACCGGTGGTCGAGCAGAGCGTGCCGGTGAGGTAGGGCAGGGTGTAGCTCTTGGCGGCTGCCGGCCCGGCGCTGAGGCGCGTGGCGAAGTCATTGCGGTAGATCGGCACGGGTTGGGCCTGTGCGCTGAGTCCGGTGAACAAGGCTGCAGACAAAACCAGCGACGGGACGGCTGATGGTGTATTCTTACGTGTCATGCTCGGCTCCTCTCAACAAGGTTAATGTGTCATGCGGTCACAAGCGAAACAATCTCATCCGTAAACAATTCAAGTATCGCAGGAAAAAAACGTTACGCCCATTGCGTTTTTACACATTCTTATTGCGGAATCCAGCAATTTTCAGGCTGGCCCGAATGGGGGAGACGCATCGCGATGATGGCTGTTTTTGCATGCGGTTTGTGAAAAAACGCAATAGCTGCAAGCGCCGTCCTGTGTCATACTGATCACGTTACACTAAAAAACGAAATGGGGAATCGGACATGATGAAAATAGCGGTTTGTTTCGTGGTTGCGGGATGGCTGGCGGTTTCGGTGTGGGCCGGCGGTATGGAGGCCGGTGTTTGCGCCTATTCGTTCCGCAAGGTGACGGCTTTCGAGGCGATCGACAAGGCGAAGGCGTGTGGGGCCGAGGTGATCGAACTTTTCTTCTGGCAGAAGCTCAGTCCGGAGCATCCCGACGTGACGGTCAACCAGCATCTGGCCGAAGGGCACATCGCTGCGCTCAAAGCGAAGCTGGATGCGGTCGGGATCAAGGCCGTCAATGCCTACGTCGCGGATTTCGGCAAGACGGACGAGGAGACGCGTAATTTGTTCGCGTTTGCAAAGAAGCTCGGTCTGAGGGGCTTGACCGGCGAGCCGCCCGTGGACCGCTTCGACGTCGTCGAGCGCATGGTCAAGGAGTATGACGTTCAGCTCTGCTTTCACAACCACGCGAAGAATTCCGACAAGCCGCAGTACCGCAACTGGGATCCCGACTATCTGATGGGGCTGATGAAAGGGCGCGATCCGCGCATGGGCTTCTCGGTGGACACGGGACACATCTACCGTTCCGGCATGGATCCGGTCGCCTATCTCCAGACGGTGAAGGGCCGCATCAACTCCGTGCATCTGAAGGACGTCAAGGAGGCGAAGTATGGAAGCCCCGACCTGGTTTACGGCCAAGGCGTCGGCAACATCCCAGCCGTTCTGGAAGAGCTTAAGAAGCAAGGCTTCAATGGGCACGTCGGCGTGGAGTTCGACACCGTGTCCCCGCAGGTGGAGCAGGATGTTAAGCAGTGCCTCGACTTTATCCGTCGACACAAATAGAAGAGCCGCTTGTACCTGCGGCCGAAAAGAAAACGTTTTTGCATACCCATCATCAGATGATACAAGAAAGGTAGACTCAGATGAATTCAGCCCTGAATCGGCGAATGTTTCTAAAAGGCTCAGCGGTCGCTGCGGCGGCCATGGGGTTTCCCGCGATCATTCCTGCGACCGCTTTCGGCGCGAACGAGCGGATCGCGCTCGGCGTCATCGGCTCCGGCGACCGCGGCATGCTGAACGCGCGCAACCTCATGGCCGGCAGCGACTGCCGCATCGTGGCGGTCTGCGACGCGCGGCACAGCCGTATGCGGGGCGCAAAGGATGAAATCGACCGCAAATACGGCGACAAGGGGTGTGCCGAGTATGCGGATTTCCGAGACCTCCTCGCCCGCAAGGAGATCGACGCGGTGATGTGCGCTCCGCAGGACCACTGGCATTCGCTCGTCACGGTTGCGGCCGCCCGCGCAGGCAAGGACGTCTGGTGCGAGAAGCCCACCGGAGTCTGCGTCAACGACGGCATCGCCATGCGCGCAGCCATCCGCAAGTATAACCGAGTCTTCCAGTCCGGCCTGTGGCAGCGCTCCCTCGGCAACTTCCGCCAGGGCGCGGAACTCGCCCGTAACGGCTACCTGGGCAAGATCACCGAAGTCCGCGTCGCCGTCGAGAGCACCGGCTTCCAGCCCAAGTTCAAAGGACCTTACCAGCCCCAACCGATTCCCGCCGACATGGACTGGAAGATGTGGCTCGGCCCCGCGCGCTGGAACGCCTATAACTACGGCCGCATCGAGTATCCAGACTTCTACCTCATCAACGACTACTGTGAGGGATGGACCACGAACTGGGGCGTGCATCATCTGGACATCGCGCAGTGGGGCTGTCCGGCCCTCGCCACCGAGCCGTTCGAAGTGGAGGTCTCCGAAGCCTCCTACTACGTCAACAAAGGATATGCCGATAACATCGAGCGCTGGAAGGCCGTCTTCACCTATCCGGACGGTCTACGCATGGTGTTCACGGACAACGAGAAACAGCCGTTGGGCACCCGTTTCATCGGTGAGAAGGGCTGGGTACAGGTCAATCGAGGCGACAAGATCGAGGCGTCGGGCGATCTGCTTAGGCTCCGTCCGCAAGCCGGGGACATCCGGTTGCTGCCGGCCGACAAAATGGAATTTGACGACGTGACGACCATCAAGGCTAAGGCGGGCGACCGGGTGGGCTACAAGAGCGTCAACCACTGGCAGGGATTTCTGGATGCGATCCGCAGCCGTAAGGAGGCCATTGCGGGCATCGACGCCACACA
>JAQUEX010000106.1 GCA_028684935.1 Kiritimatiellia bacterium
TTCTCATGGTCGAATAGCCCGTTCATGATGACAGTGTAATAGCTCGTGCGTGCCACATTCAAGATTATGATTACGAGCAAGATTACGATTACGAATCACGGACCCCAACAGAACTGCCATGCGCCTCCCATTACCCCGGCGGGCGGGATCTCCTTGGAAAAGTTTTCGCGATGTGGTACGGTCAACCCGTCATTGAGATGAGGGCCGGCCCATGCCAAACGGGCGGCGCATTCATCCGCAGAAAATGGGGGGGGGATGATGAATCGTCGAAACATGTTGGCGGTCTCGGGGTCGGCTCTTGCAGGAATGGTGATGACGCCGTGTCTCACGCGGGGTGCGCCAATCATTCCGCGTCAGATGGCGGGCGTTTTTCGCGCGGGGGCCTTTGCCCAGGACATTACGCCCGAGCATTTTCCGATCGTGGTGAACGGCAACTTCAAGCCGAAGTTCGTGGAGAAAGCGTTGGACCCGCTTCACGCGCGGTGTCTGGTTCTGGATGACGGCCGCGGGCCGATCGCGATGGCGGTCGTCGACAGTTGCGTGCTGGACCGCGCGGTGATGGACGAGGCCAAACGGTTGGCCAGCGGCATGACCGGTATTCCGGCCGGCCGGATTTTCATTTCCGCCACCCACACGCACTCCGCGCCGGCGGCAGTCAGCATCCTGGGGACCGATCACGATCCGCGCTACCGGGCTTGGCTGCCGGGGAAGATCGCGGAGGGCATCCGCAAAGCCATGAGCCGGCGCGAGACGGTTCAGGTGGGGTGGGCGGTGGAGAAGTTGCCAGAGGTGGTGCAGTCGCGCCGCTGGATCGCCCGTCCCGACCGCATCAAGCGCGATCCGTTCGGCGAGTTCACCACGCGCGCGACGATGCATCCCGGCCGCCGCAATCCGGACTGGGAGGAGCCGTCAGGACCCATGAATCCGGACGTCAATGTGCTGGCCGTGCGCAGATTGGACGGCTCGCCGCTGGCCCTGTTCGCGAGTTTCTCCATCCACTATGTCGGGTCCGACGCACTGTCGGCGGACTATTTCGGGATCTTCGCGCAGCGGGTCGGCGACCTGCTTGAAGCGGGCGGCGAGGGCCAGTCGTTTGTCGGCCTGCTTGCGAACGGGGTGAGCGGGGATGCCTATCTCACGAACTACACGCTGGAGAAGCAAGCGCCGTTCGACAAGCAGTCTGTCGCTGAAACCGTGGCGCACGCGGCGGCCCGCGCGTACCGTCGGATCGACTGGCAGGCGTGGCTGCCCCTTGACGTGCGCGCGTGCGATCTGGAGCTGAACGTGCGCGCCCCCAAGACTGAGTGGGCGAAGCGCGTGTTGGCCGATGTCGCGGCCGGACGGGAGAAGCCCGATTCCCAGAGCAGTGTGTATGCGCGCGAACAGATGATTTTGGCCGGGATGCCGCCGACGCGGATGCTGAAGCTGCAGGCGTTGCGCATCGGGACGTTGGCGATGGTCGGCATTCCCTGCGAAGTGTTTGCGATCACCGGGCTGCGCATTGCGGCGCAGAGTCCGTTTGCGCACACCTTCACGGTGATGCTGGCCAACGGGTATGACGGTTATCTGCCGCCGCCCGAGCAGATGGCGATGGGGGGCTACACCACGTGGCTGGCTCGGTCGAGCTGTCTGGAGGCGGAGGCCGAGCCCGCCATCATCGCGACGGTCCGGCGGTTGCTGGAGGGACTGCATGACGGGAAGCGCTGCCCGCGGCAGCCGGAACCGATAACGCCGTATGCCGCCGCAGTGCTGGCCTCCCGCCCGTCGGTTTTCTGGCGGATGGACGAGCTGAACGGCCCGTGTGCCGTGAATGCGGTGGACGGGGCGCGTCTCGGCACCTTCGGCCATCCGACGGCCTACGCCATGCCGGGTGCGCAGGCGCCGGCGTTTCCGGGGCTGGGACGTGAGAACCGCGTGCCCCATTTCATTGGCGTTCCGTTCGCGGCCCCGCTGCCGGATCTGGGGCGCGCCTACACGGTGGAACTCTGGTTTTACAACTGCATGCCGACCGACGCGCGGCCGGTGACCGGGTATCTGTTCGCGTGCGGCGCTGCGGGCGACCGGTTGGCGATCGGCGGCACGGTGCAGGCGCCGGGGAGGCTGGTTTTTCACGCGGGCAAGGATCTCGCCGGGGCGGTCGCCGGGCACACCGAGGTGCCGCTGCGCAACTGGGTGGCGGCCGAGAGCTGGCATCACGTGGCGCTGGTCCGCGACGGCGAGCGGGTGAGTGTTTATCTGGACGGTCGGACGGAACCTGAACTAACGGCGGTCACGGCGATGCCGGCGCGTGTCGAACAGATGTGGATCGGCGGCACGGCGGAGGGCGAAGCCGGGTTCGAGGGACGGTGCGATGAGGTGGCGGTTTACGCGCGCGCGTTGACGGCCGAAGACGTCGCCGCCCATTACCGGGCGGCATGCGGCAGCGCGTCTGGCGGGATCGCCGGACGGTGAGCGGCCAAGGAGGAACTGTGCGTATTCGAGGGTTGAAAAGGGTGGCGGTTGTGGCGGTGATCGCGGGGGCGGCGGTGTATCTCAGGCTGAAGCCGCGGCCGGTTGAAGCGCACACCGTTGACCGGGGTGAGCTGGTCGTCGAGGTGATGGGGACGGGCACACTGGAAGCGCGCGTCAAAACCACGGTGAGCCCGCGCATTCAGGAACGGCTGGATGCCGTGCTGGTTGATCAGGGCGATCCGGTGCATGCGGGCCAGCTCGTGGCGCGGCTTGACGACACCGATATCCGCGCACAGATCGACGTGGCGACCGCTTCGCTCGCGGCCGCGCGCGCCAGCGTGGAGCGGGTCAGCAGCGATGCGGCGCGTGCTGCGGCGGTCGTGACGACGGCCCAACTCAACTATCGGCGTGCCGCCGAGCTGCTGGCTCGACAGATGATCTCGCAAGAGAACATGGACAAGTCGATCGAGTCGCTCCGCACCGCCGAGGCCGATGTCCAGCGCGTTCAAGCGGCGATCGCCGAGGCGCAGGCGCAGGTGGTGACGGCCGAAAAGACGTTGGCCTATCACCGGCAGCGACTGGAATACACGCAGATCACTTCGCCGTATGACGGCCTCGTGGTGCGGCGTGACCGCGACCCCGGCGGCGTCGTGGTGCCGGGTGGCTCGCTGCTGCTGGTGATCGCCACGAATGAGCTGTGGGTCTCGGCCTGGGTCAACGAGACCGCCGCAGCCGCGCTGCGGACCGGCCAGACCGCGCGGGTGGTTTTCCGTTCCGACGTGCGGGACGCTGCGGGCAGCGTGGTGCGGCTGGGGCGCGAGACCGACCGCGAGACGCGCGAGTTCGTGGTGGATGTGCGCGTGGAGGAGCTGCCGCCGAACTGGACGATCGGCCAGCGCGCCGAGGTGTATATCGAGACCGACCGGGTGGCGGATGCCGTGCGCGTGCCGCCGGGTTTTGTGGCGTGGCGGGGGCGTGCGCCCGGCGTGTTCGTGGAGGAGGGCGGCGCAGCCCGTTGGCGCGCGGTGGAGCTGGGCCGTCTCGGGCGCGGGCATGCGGAGGTCACGCACGGTCTGGAGCCGGGCGCGCGGGTGGTGCGTCCGGCGGACGCCACGCCCAAACCGCTCAAGGACGGGCAGCGGGTGCGGACGGGGGAGCGCGGTGAGGCGTCATGAATCTGGCGGTCAGAGACATCCGTCAAAACTTCGGGCGGTTCGCGCTGACCACGGTCGGCGTGGGCCTGCTGCTGATGATTGTGATGGGCATGGGCGGCATTTACCGCGGGCTGATCGCGGACGCGACGCTGCTGGTCGAGGCGGTCGGTGCCGACCTGTGGCTGGTGCAGGGAGCGACGCGCGGGCCGTTCGCGGAGATTTCGCGCGTGCCGGCGACGTTGGAGGACCGCGCGCGGTCGGTGCCGGGTGTGGCGGCCGCACGGCGCTTTGTCTCGCACACGGTCCAGCGCGCGTTCCGCGGCCGTCCGCTGCGCATGGTGGTGCAGGGGCTGGCGTGGCCGGAGGATGCGGGCGATTGGATTCCGCTCGCGGCCGGGCGCGCGCTGCGGCACGCCCACTACGAAATGGTCGCCGACCGCTCGCTCGGGCTGCCGCTGGGCACGGAGGTGCCGCTGGGCAAGGACCTGTATCGCGTGGTGGGGTTGACGCAGGGCATGGTCGGATCAGGGGGAGACGGCATGGCTTTCTTCACGGTCAGCGACGCGCAGGCGATCCAGTTTGACGTGCCCGGCGAGGCGACTCGGCTGGAGCGGGCGTCGCGTCGCGCGCGTGTCGGCGGGCGCGACCTCGGCCGGCTCAACCCGCTGCTGCTGGAGCGCAGCGCCGGTGCGACGGCGGAGATCCCGGCGCTGGGGCCGCCGCAGGTGAGCGCGGTGATGGTCTCGTTGCAGCCGGGGCTTGCGGCCGGAAGCGTGATGGATACGTTCGCGGCCTGGACGGACGTCACGGTGTACACGCGGCGGCAGCAGATTGACCTGCTGCTCTCCGGGATGGTCGATAAGGCTCGGCGTCAACTGGGGCTATTCCGCGCGCTGCTGGTGATCATCTCGACGATCATCATGGCGCTGATCATCTACACGCTGACCTTGGACAAGATCCACGATATCGCGCTGCTCAAACTGATCGGCGCGCGCAATCGGGTGATCATCGGGTTGATCCTGCAGCAGGCGCTGCTGATCGGCGCACTGGGTTACGGGCTGGCCTACTGGCTTGGGACCTTCGCCTTTCCGCGCTTTCCGCGGCGGGTGGTGATCGAGCCGCCGGACCTGTTGCTGCTGGCTGGCGTGGTGGCGGCGATCTCGGTGGTCGCGAGCCTCATCGGGATCGCCAAGGCGTTGAGCGTCGAACCTAACAAGGTGCTGTCATGAGCGCGCGCGACACAGAGCCCCTGGCCATCGAGGCCTTGAATCTGACCAAGATCTACGGTTCGGGCAACACCGAGGTCGTGGCGCTCAACGACGTGACGGTGCGCGTGGCGCGCGGCGAGGTGGTCGCGTTGCTCGGGCCGAGCGGCGCGGGGAAGTCCACCCTGCTGACGGCGGTGGGCCTGATCAATCCGCCGACGCGCGGCCGCATCTGGATCGGCGGCGAGCTGGTGCTGGAGGCGGATCGGGCACGTGTCGATCTGCGCGTGTTCCGGCGGCGGCATCTCGGCTTTGTGTTTCAGAAGGCCAACCTGATCCCGTTCCTGAGCGCCGAAGAGAACGTGCGGATCGCGATGGAAATCAATGATGTGCCGGCGCGCGAGGCGCGACGGCGGGCGCGCGAGCTGCTCGACTATCTGGGCGTGGGCGCGCGCGCGACCAATCTGCCGGCCATGCTTTCAGGCGGGCAGCAACAGCGCGTGGCGGTGGCGCGCGCCTTGGCCAACCGGCCGAGCCTGGTGCTGGCGGACGAGCCGACGGCGGCGCTGGACAGCCAGCGCGGCCGGCAGGTGATGGAGCTGTTCCGGCAGGTGGCGCATGAGCAGGGCGCGGGGGTGCTGGTGGTGACGCACGACCACCGTTCGCTGGATGTTTTCGACCGTACGCTGGAGATGGAGGACGGCGTGCTGCGCGAGGGGCAGGCCGCGTCCTGACTGAGATTATTTTTAATTTTTTTTGAAATCCCTATTGCATGCCCTCGGTGATTCTGATAAATTCACATCCGTTCTTTTGAAGCGGGTGTAGCTCAATTGGTAGAGCGCGACCTTGCCAAGGTCGAGGTTGTGGGTTCGAGACCCATCACTCGCTCCATGCTTTTTATGGGGGTGTAGCTCAGTTGGTAGAGCAAGTGACTCTTAATCACTGGGTCCACGGTTCGAGTCCGTGCACCCCTACCATAAAGAGACCGGCGCGTAGCCGGGTTTCGTCAGTTAGGAGTCAGGAAGCAGGAGTCGGGAGCTTGGCGTGGCGACATGGCCGATGGCAGACTCCTGAATCCTGACTCTTAATTTTTAATGCGCCAGTGACGGGTGTGGCAGTGATGAACGTCGTAATTCTGTTGGGAGGCCCGGGGTCGGGCAAAGGGACGATCGCCGGGCGGTTGGTCGCTGCGGATCCGACTCTCAGGCATGTGTCGAGCGGCGATCTGCTGCGCGACGCGGTGAAGCGTCAGACGGCGGCGGGGGTCGAGGCAGACGGGTACATGAAGCGTGGCGAGTTGGTGCCTGACGCCATCATCGCGCGGATGATCGCCGACCTGATGGCAGGGATCGCGGGTCCTTGCACGTTGCTGCTGGATGGTTTTCCGCGCACGGTGGCGCAGGCGGGGATTCTGGACGGTACGATTGCGGGTTGCGGCGCGTCGCTGGCTGCGGTGGTGTTGCTGGAGGTGGCCGACGAGATTTTGGTGGACCGGATTGCCGGCCGCAGGGCCTGTCCGGGGTGTGGGGCCGGATATCATGTGACCAATATTCCGCCGCGGGTGGCCGGCCGCTGCGACGCCTGCGGGAGCGCGCTGACGGTGCGCAAGGACGACAATCCCGAGACCGTGAAGCACAGGCTGGCCGTGTATCAGGCGCAGACGGTGCCGCTGATCGAGTTTTACGAGGCGCGCGGCGCGTTGCGGCGCGTGCCGGGGATCGGGCCCATTGATGAGATCGCAGAGAGGGTCAGGCGCGCGCTTTCATGAAGATCCCGTTGAAGAACGCTGCGGAGCTGGACGCGATGCGGGTGAGCTGCCGGATGACAGCTTCCGTGCTGGGGCAGGTGGCGGCGGCGATTCAGCCCGGGGTGACGACAGGGGAACTGGATGCGTTGGCCCGGCGGCTGATCGCGGGCATGAACGCCAAGCCCTCCTTTTTGGGCTACCGGGGGTATCCGGGAGCGATGTGTATTTCGATTAACGACGAGGTGATTCACGGCATCCCCGGGCGGAGGGTTGTTCTGCCGGGGGATGTGGTGAGTCTGGACGTCGGGGTGTATTACAATGGATTTCATGGGGACTGCGCCACGACCGTAACGGCCGGGGTGACGGATCCCGATGTGATCCGGCTCGTCGAGACGACGCGCCGGGCGCTGGATGCGGCGGTGGCCGCAGTCCGGCCCGGTTGCCGACTCTCCGACGTCTCTCATACGATTGAGGGCGTCGTGCAGGCGGGCGGCTGTTCGGTGGTGCGGGATTTTGTCGGTCACGGCGTGGGGCGTCACCTCCACGAAGATCCACAGATCCCCAACTACGGGACGCCGGGGCACGGCCCCGTCCTAAAGCCCGGGATGACGTTGGCGATCGAGCCGATGGTCAACCTGGGACGGCCGGACGTGGCGGTGCAGGATGACGGTTGGACGGTTGTTACGCGAGACGGGAAACCGTCCGCGCACTTCGAGCACACCGTGGCCGTGCTGGAAGAAAGTGTGGAAGTTCTGACGCTGGCATAAAGAATTTTCCATATTTTTAGGATAGACAAGGTAACGGACTTTTGGTTAAATCCAACACCTTTTTTGAACAAGGAATAAAGACCATGAAAGTTCGCAGTTCAGTGCGGCGCATTTGTGAGCGTTGCCGTGTGGTACGTCGCAAGGGCGTCGTGCGTATCATTTGTACGAATCCCCGCCATAAGCAGCGTCAGGGTTAACTGGAGAAGACAATCATGCCGAGATTGATGGGTGTGGATGTCCCGGGCAGAAAGCGCGTCGAGTACGCGCTCCGGTACATTCACGGAATCGGTCCCAAGCGGGCCAGTGACGTGGTCGAGCATTGCAAAATCGACCCGGCCAAGAAGGCCGACGATCTGTCCCCGGATGAGATCCGACAGATTGTGGGCTTCATTCAAGACAATTACCGGGTCGAGGGTGATCTGCGCCGCGAGGTGTCGCAGAACATCCGCCGGTTGATCAGTATCGGCACCTACCGCGGCCTGCGTCACAAGCGCGGCCTGCCGGTCCGCGGGCAGAGGACCCGTACGAATGCGCGGACCCGCAAGGGCGGCAAGCGGACAGTGGGCGCGGTGCGCGACAAGACGGCACGCGCGGCGATGAAAGCCAAGGGCAAATAAACCCGGCGACGGCAGGGCGCGTGACTTGTCCCTCGCGGGACGGGACCGATGCCGTGTCGGCCAAGTATTTTGAGGCTGAATACGCATGAGCGAAGAAGCTGTGAAGCAAGAAGAGCAGGCGGCGACCCCTGAGCAGGTGGCCGTGAGCGAGGCGCAGGCTGTGATGTCTGCGGGCGACGAGCCCGCCAAAGCCGCCGATGCCGCCAAGAAAAAAGGCAAGGGGAAGTCGATCCCCGCCGGAATCGCCTTTGTCCGTTCGACGTTCAACAACACGCTGGTGTCAATCACGGATTCCCGCGGCGGCGTGATCGCCTGGAGTTCGGCGGGTAAAGCCGGCTTCAAGGGATCGCGCAAGTGCACCGCGTTCGCCGCCACCATGGTGGCGCAGGATGCGGCCCGCCAGGCGATGGCCAAGGGGATGCACGAGGTGGAAGTCAGAGTTCAGGGCGCGGGCGCGGGGCGCGAGTCGGCGGTCAGGGCTATCCAGTCCGCCGGCATTCACGTCACGCTGATCAAGGACTGCACGCCGATTCCGCACAATGGCTGCCGTCCGCGCAAACGGAGGAGAGTCTAACATGGGCAGATATACAGGTCCCGTTTGCCGCATTTGCCGGCGCGAGGGGCAGAAACTTTTTCTGAAGGGCGCGCGCTGTTACATGGCTAAATGCGCCATCGAGCAGGGGCAGCCCGCGCCGGGCCAGCATGGTGCCCGCCGCAACCGCAAGATGTCGGAATACGGCGAGCAGCTCCGTCAGAAGCAGCGCCTGCGCCGCCAGTTCGGCATGCAGGAAGGCCAGTTCAAGCGCTTTTACAAAGAGGCGCTGCGCCGCAAGGGCGTCACCGGCGAGATGCTGCTGCAGTTGCTCGAGACCCGCATGGACAACCTCGTCTACCGCCTCGGCTTTTCGCCGTCGCGCCGCGCCGCACGCCAGTTCGTGCTGCACGGCCACATGGCGGTGAACGGCAAGAAGGTCTCCGTGCCCTCCATGATCCTCAAGGTCGGCGACGTGATCGAAGTCCGTGACCGTCCGCGCAGCCGAGACCTCGCCACGCGCAGTCTCGAGGCCGCCACCACGCAGCAGATGCCCACGTGGCTCTCGCTGGACCGGAAGGCCTTCCGCGCGGAAGTTCTGAGCATCCCGACGCGCGAGCAGATCGCGCCGATCGTGGACGAGCAGGCCATTGTCGAATTGTATTCGCGCTAAGCGAATGTGCTGATGGCCGCGGCCCGCAGGGGCGCGCGGCCTGAAAGGACGGAAACATGCCGATTCGTTTGAGTCGTTTTGAAATGCCCCGCCGTGTGCAGAAGGAAGAGAACACAGCGACCGCCACCTACGCGCGCTTCATCGCGGAGCCGTTCGAGGTGGGCTACGCCCGCACCGTCGGAAATTCGCTGCGTCGCGTCCTGCTCTCTTCGATCGAAGGTGTCGCGATTACTTCCGTCAGGATCAATGGCGCCAGCCACGAGTTCAGCTCGCTGCCCGGCGTGAGCGAAGATGTCACCGATATCATCCTCAACCTGAAGCGCGTGCTGCTCAAGAGCTACAGCCGCAACCCCGTCTGGCTTAAGCTGAACCGCAAGGGGCCCTGCGTGGTCACCGCCGCGGATTTCGCGGAGGACAACGCGGTCGAGGTGCTTAATCCGACCCAGCATATCGCCACGCTCGACGCGGACGGCGTGCTGGCGCTGGAGGCGGAGATCCGGACCGGCCGCGGCTTCTGCCCGGCTGAAGGGAACAAGGGCGACGAGCAGGAGATCGGGCGTATCCCGATCGACAGCATCTTCTCGCCGGTGGCGCGCGTGAACTTCCTGGTGGAGAACACCCGCGTGGGCCAGCGCACGGATTACGAGAAGCTGATTCTCGACATCTGGACCGACGGCCGCGTCTCGCCGGATGAGTCGCTGAAGACCGCCGCCGCCGTGCTGCGCCACCACCTGGACGTGTTCGTGGATTACAGCGAGGAAGTCTTGGAGTTCGAGGAGTCGGAGAAGAAGGTCGATGAGGAACGCGACCGCCTGCGCCGTGTCCTGAACATGAGCGTCAATGAGATCGAGCTGAGCGTCCGCGCCGCCAACTGCCTGAACAACGCCAATATCACCACCGTCGGCGAACTGGCGATGAAGACGGAAGCGGACATGCTGAAGTATCGCAACTTCGGCAAGAAGTCGCTCAATGAGATCAAGGACAAGCTGACCGAGCTGGGACTCTATCTCGGATACAAGTTCGATCCGGATCTGCTCGAAGGTAACAAGTAAACAGTTTGAGGTTTTGAAACATGCGTCATAACAGAATCGCTAAAAAGTTCGGGCGCTCGACGTCGCACCGCAAGGCGCTGATGAGCAGTCTGGTGACGAACCTGATTGTCCAGAGCAGCATCAAGACCACGCTGCCCAAGGCCAAGCAGGCGCGCCGCGATGCCGAGAAGATGGTCACCTTGGCCCGCAAGGGCACGCTGGCGGCCCGCCGGCTGGCGGCGTCCCGCCTGCAGAG
>JAQUEX010000107.1 GCA_028684935.1 Kiritimatiellia bacterium
AGCCTGGCAAAGAACACGCTTGCCCCTGCTGTCCTGACTTGCGATAGTGAAGCCCGTTCTCATTCAACTTCCATGTGTGATCGGCAGTGTTCACACGTTCGGGATTGAACGTGGGCGTTTATTTCGTATGACGGAAGGACACCATGATACCACGACCTTCATCCGCGCCCTTTCGCGTTCTCGGCGTCGACACCTCGTTGCGCTCGACCGGCGTGGGCGTTCTGGACGGGGCGGGCTCGCGCCTGGTGCCGGTCTATTACGGCACGGTGAAAAACCCGGCGGGGCGGCCGTTGTCGGCGTGTTTGCTGCATCTGCAGGACGAGATCGAGAAGCTGATCCGGGCGCATGAGCCGCAAGCGGTGGCCATCGAAGGGATTTTTTACGCCAAGAACGTCAAGACCATGTTGATCCTCTCGCATGCGCGCGGCGCGATCATCGCGCAGTGTGCCCGGCTCGGCATCCCGGTCTATGAGTATGAGCCGCGCCGCGTCAAACTGGCGGTGGCCGGCACCGGCGGGGCACAAAAAGAGCAGGTTCAAAAGATGGTCAAGACCCTGCTCAATCTCCCCGAAATACCGCAGAATGACGCCGCCGACGCCCTCGCGCTGGCGATCACGCATCTGCACAACCGCTCGCCGCTGGCCGCGCTCTCGGCGTCTCCTGTCTAGTCGAGCACCTCATGCTCGCTGCTGACGACCAAGCCGTCATCGGTCACGATGTTAAGGTAGAAAACCGTGACCTGTTCGGAAAGCTGCGCGTCAACGGTGCCCGTCCCGTCCGGCCCTGTCTGGACCGCGACAGGCAACGCTTCCCACGCCTTTTCTTTCCACTTCCCGGCATCCTTTGTGACATTGAGTTCGGCTTTCACGACCGCGCGGCCGTTGCACACGAAGGCGGCTTTTACCGTCCTGCCCTCTCGCATGACCCGGGTGAAGGCCGGCAGCGGTTTGCCGCCGCGCGTCAGGCTGTCGGCGAACGCAAGGATTTCGGCAGGATTCTCGCCGGCCGCGCCGTGCCCGTGCGGCATGCGTAGCCGGACGCAAAGCGTGGACGGCACCTTCAGCGCCCGGTAACTTTTTTGCAGCGAATCCATCGGATAGGCAAAATCATTGCTGCCGGTGACCCAGAGAAACGGCATCTCGGCGCGAGGCAGATACACCGAAGGATCCCACAGCCCCAGCCATTTTCCGGCATTCACTTTGCCCATGCCGTGAAAGCGGTCGATCCACGTGGAGTTGTCCCCCAGGAACCCGCATCCGTACACCGGCACGGCGAACGCGAACCGGTCGTCCACGGCGGCCACGATACAGGTGAGATAACCGCCCCACGATATGCCGGTGAGCCCGACGCGCGACGCGTCCACCTCCGGCAGGCTCCGCAGCAGAGAATGGCCGCGTACGGCGGCCGCCACCGCGTGATAGGTCCACTGATCAGCGACCGGATCGCCATAGTTGTCGAAGCCGCCCCATCCCGGCGGACCGGACCAGGCGTGCCGCCGGTGCCCCTTCTGCTCGTCGCCGTACGCGTTGCCGCTGACAGCGCCGCAGGTGTCCATCGAGATCGCCGCATAGCCGCGGCTGTTCCAGAGCTTGACCCAGCGCACGAACGCCGAGCCGGCGCCGCCGTGGATCAGCACGATGCCCGGCACCTTCTTCGCTGACGATGCCCCGGCCGGCAGCCCGTAATAGGCGAACACGCGCGTCGGCCGTCCCTGATACGGCTCGCTTTCATAAAAGACGGTCGTCACGCCGTTGGTGGCGAACTCGGCGGCCTCGAAGCAGCGCGGTGTCTTGTAAAGCGCGTCACGGTCCCAAGGCCCGACCGGCCCGCCGCGCAGCGCCAGCGCCACCATTCCCGCCGCCAGGCACACGCCGAAGCGCGCGCGGATCCCGATTGAGTGTGTCATCGCAGTTTGCCCTCCTCTCCAAACTGTACATGGGGGCGTCCCGCATCCACACCGCCCCGACGCATCGTCTCCGCCTCGGGGTCCGGCCGCCAGACCAGCGTCTCGCCGATGCGCACTCCGGCGACATCGACGCACCCCGCCTCGCTTTCCAGCACGCGCGCCGCGCGCCAGCCGCCGCCCACCATCCATCGGCCGGGCGGCACATTGCGGACGACGCGCGTCACGCGCCAGGCGCGATCCAAAAACACCAGATCCAGCGCGAACCGCATGCCGACCGTGTGAACGGCCCCGCAGCGTTCGATCAGCATCGCCGCGTCAGCGCCGAGCGAGCGGCGTCCCAGCAATCCTCGCAGGCGCGCGCGCCATGTCGCAGCGCGCACGGTCCCCCGCACCCAGACCCGCCCCTCGCGCATCATGCAGCCGCTTTCCACCAGGCACCCCCATCGGCTCTCAGGCATGGCCTTCCAGCTTGATCGAACTGCCGAACGCAGGCAGCAGGGCCGGCCAAGGCGGCCGCCCCTCGCGCACGCGGGCCAGATCGGCCAGCACCAGCTTCCAGTCGCGGTGGCGGCTGTCGGGATCCTTGGCGACCATTTTTTCCAGCAGCAGGGAGAAGGGCGTGCTGAGGCGCGTGCCAAGAGAACGCGGATCGGGGGCTTGCTCATTGCCGACATGGGCGTGAAGCATCTCGTCATCGCTCTTGCCGTGGAACAGCATGCGTCCCGTCACCATGTGATACAGCGTCGCCCCCAGTTCATACACGTCCGACCGGCAATCCAGCTTATCGCTGCCGTAGACTTGCTCGGGAGACATGTAGGCGGGCGTGCCGAGGATCTCTTCTGACGCATCCTGCTTCTCGCTGGTCACGAGCGTGACCGAGCGGCTCAATCCCAAGTCCGTGACTTTAACTGTCCCGTCCGCATCCACCATGACGTTGTCGGGCTTGATATCGCAGTGCACCATCTGGTAATGGGTCCAAGCGTAGTCCATGGCCACCGCGACACTTTCGGCCACGATCAGGGCATCCTCCTCGCTGACGTGCCCCTTGCGCCGCAGCAGATCGCCCATCGTATACCCGTCCACCAGCTCCATCACAAAATAGTAGACGCCGTCTGAAAAATTCGCATCATAGACCTGCACGATACCGGGATGTTTCAACTGCGCCGCCGCCCTCGCCTCTTCGCGGAAGCGCCGGATATCCTCTGGATCGGTTGCGAAGGACGAGGAGAGGATTTTGACAGCCACAAAGCGGTCGAGCGAAACCTGGCGCGCCTTCCAGACCGAGGCCATGCCGCCTCGTCCCAGCAGGCCCAGCACCTCGAAATTCGGCAGTTTGAATGCGGGGGTTTCACTCATCGGGACAGAGCCCCTTCCCCCCGGCACGACGGGCACAGCATCATGGTCTCTCCTTTGCAGTCGGGGCACGGCGCCCCTTTCACATCGCCGGTTCCCTTGCATGTCCTGCACGGCATCAAACCGGTTCCGGAGCAGCGCGTGCAACGCGGCGCCAGCCCGCTTCCGTCGCACTTCGAACACACCACGCCGCCACTGCCTTTGCAGATCGCGCAGGGGATTTCTCCCAGCCCTTCGCACCGGGGACACTTCTTGACCTCATCCTCGTTCAAGCGTTTTTCTTTGCGCGTGCCGGTTGTACGCGGCTCCTGCAGCGCACCGTTATCACACCCCGTGTAGTCGCATGTTTTCCACCCGCTGCCGCGGCAGGCGGTGCAGAGTTTGCGTCCGGACATCTGACAGTCACGGCATGGCAACGGCATGCCGGTCATGATCAGCGCGCGCTGTCGATTCGTGAGCAGACGTTCCAACGCGGGCGGCACCAAAACGCGCCCCACCTTGACCTCCCCCGCCACCATCTGCCTGCGCTCAAACTCGGAACGTCCCTGTAGGATCAGCATCTTGACCTTTGACACCTCGCGAAAACCCGGCACCGTTCCGGCGCCTTTGCAGGCCGCACAGGGCAGGCCTTCGACCGCCTTCACGCCTTTTCTGCGATCGACCTTGCTCAGGTCCAACTGATAGCGTCCGCTGCCGCCGCAATGCCTGCACGGCACCGCGCCGCGCTGCAGCACCTGAAGCGTGCGCGCGTTGCCGGCCAAGATCGTTTCTCCCGCGCTCGCGGGAAATGTGCCGGACGGCACGAGGCGCATCAGCGCCAGCGCGTTCTGATAATAGGCAAGCGCCAGTTCAGGCTGTTTCGCTTCAGCTTCGCGCGCCTGACGCACACTCGTTTCGACCAAGCCGCCTGCCATGCGCCCCACCCCGGTCGCCGCATCGGGCTCCTTCGGCGCATCGGGCTCCGTCGGCGCGGCGTCAACTTTGGGCTGGGGCAGCGCGGCCTGGCAATGGCGGCAGACGGTTGCTCCGGGCTGGGCCTCGCGCCCGCACCTGCCGCAAATGAGCAATCCTTGCGCCCACACCGACAGGACGCCCGCGACCAGCCACACCAAAACCATCACATGCCCTGTCCATTTCATTCCAGACCTCCCTGAGCCCAATCGCCGCCCACACCCTCTGCCTTGTACTCGCGCAGCTTGCGATGCAACGTGCGTCGGCTGATGCCCAGCTCTTCAGCCGCCCGCGTGCGGTTCCCTTCATTCTTTTCCAGCACGGCGAAAATTTTCCGGCGCTCGGTCTCGGCCAACGACCCCGAGGTCAGCATCGGGGCACGCGCCCCCCCGGCAGGACCTTTCACGGCATCGCGGATGTTGGCGGGAACGTCGCGTGCCGTAAGCCGTTCGCTGCGAGACAGCACCACCATCTTCTCAATCGTATTGCGCAACTCGCGCACATTGCCTGGCCACGCATAGGCCGCAAGGATACTCATGGCATCCGGCGTCATGCCCTCGATCCGCCTGGCATTCCGCTCGCAACACTCCTTGAGAAACCGGTCCGCCAGCAGCGGAATATCCCCCGCGCGTGCGGACAACGGCGGCAAGGAGACATCGACCACATTCAGCCGGAAATAGAGATCTTCGCGAAACTTGCCCTGCGCCACATACTCACGCAGGTCGCGGTTGGTTGCGGCGATCAGCCGGATGTCGACCTCGATCGTCTCTTCGCTGCCCACCCGTTCGAACATGCGCTCTTCCAGCACCCGCAGGAGCTTCACCTGAATGGCGGGATCGATCTCGGAAATTTCATCCAAAAAGAGTGTGCCGCCGTCCGCCAGTTCAAAACGCCCCTTGCGCTGCACCGTGGCGCCAGTGAAAGCCCCTTTTTCATGGCCGAACAATTCGCTTTCCAGCAGCGTGGCGGAGAGCGCCGCGCAATGCACCGCCACGAACGGGCCCTTGGCGCGCGTGCTGAGGCGGTGAATCGCCTGAGCCACCAACTCCTTGCCCGTCCCGCTCGGTCCTTGGATCAAGACCGAGGCTTGGGTCGGCGCTGTCTGCCGGATGATTTCGAACACCTGTTTCATCGCATCCGATTCACCCACGATGTTCTCCATCCCGAACTTTTCGTTGAGCTGGCTTTCCAAGGTTTCGACCCGCTGCTCCAGGTCGCGCGACTTGAGCGCGCGCGCCACCAGCATGTCCAAGTGGTCGAGATTGATGGGTTTGGTCAGAAAATCATACGCCCCCTGCTTCATGGCATCAACGGCGGTCTCCACCGAGCCGTAGGCCGTCAAAAGGATGCAGACCGTACGGGGGTATTGTGCGATCACACGCCGCAACAGTCCCAATCCATCCGTGCCCGGCATGCGCAAGTCAGACAGCAGCAGATCCACAGTGCGCCCGCTGCCCAGCACCGCCAGCGCGGCATCGGCGCTCTCCGCCGCCAGCACGGTGTAATGCCGCTGCAACGCGCGCTGCAAGCCGTCGCGCGTGTTCTTGTCGTCGTCCACGATCAGGATCACAGGTTTGTCGTCTCGTTCCATGCCGCCTCTATCCGTAGGATTCTTCCGCGCGGTCCGCGCGCGCGCCCCCCCCGCCGTCCGGCGTGCTCAGCAGCCTGACCCGCCGCTCGGAGCGCGGCAGGCGCACTTTGAAACAGGTTCCTGCCCCCGGCTTGCTGGAGAGTTCGATCTCGCCGCCATGTTCATCAATGATGCGTTGCACGATCATCAGCCCCAGTCCGGTGCCGGTACGCTTGGTCGTGTGATAGGGTTCAAAGACACGCTGCATCTCTTCCGGCGCGATCCCCTTGCCCGTGTCGATAAAGGCGATATCCACATAGACATCGCCCGCGCTGACGACAATCCTGAGCGCGCCGCTGTCCGGCATCGCCTCCAAGGCATTTTTGATCAGGTTGAAAAACACCTGTTTGATCTGGGACCGGTCGAGTTGCACCGACGGGATGGAATCCGTGATGTCGACCGAGACCGAAATGCGCCGGTTCTCAAATTCGGTTTTCAGCAGCGCCAGTGTCTCTTGCAACACATCCGTCGGTTGTTCAGGGTGCAAGACCGGCTGCGTCGGCCGCAGCGCGCGCAGAAACTGCCGGATAATCGTGTCCAGCCGCTCCACCTCCGTGCGGGCCACGCCCACCAGATCGGCCAGAGGCTCGCGCGTGCCATCCGGCAGGTCGTTCAGTTCGCGCGCCAGAAGCTGCAGATGAATGTTCAGGGCATTGAGCGGATTGCCGATCTCGTGCGCCACGCCGGCCGCCAACAACTTGATCGCGTTGGAACGCTCGCTCTCGAGCGTTGAGGCCTCCTGCCTGCGGTCGCGCGTGACATCGCGCAGAATCACCAACACCCCCTTCTCAACCCAGCCGTCTTCATTCAGCGGCACGGCATACACACTGATAAAACGGTGTTCGGGATAAGTCACCTCGATCTCGCGCGTCACCATCCGCGCCCAGCCGCTCTCCGAAGCCGGCACCTCCAGCAGGTGCTCCCAGTCCCAGTCTCTCAGAATGCGCACGATCGAGCGGCCTTTGGTCCGCGTGAAGTCAAACCCCGCCAGTTTCTCTGCGGCGTGGTTGGCATAGAGCAGACGGCCCTCGTTGTCGATAACCACCACGCCCTCTTGGATCGTTTGGAAAATGGTTTCGAGGAACCCCCGCTCCTGCGCCAGACGCACCATCTGCGCCTGAAGACTTTCAGGGTTCAATTTGTCGATCCGCGCGACCAATCTGTCAAAAAAACCAGAGGCCATGTGAGTCACTTCGATTCAGTGCCATTTTGACCCACACTATACCTGAAGCCTCTGAATCCGGCAAGCGCAATCCGCCTTGTGTGTGTAATCGGTTGACTCCCGACTCGCCTGCCTCCCTTTTCACCCGGAACACAGAACCTTCGCGAACCCCGGCCACCAACCGATTACCTCGTGTGTGGCGCGCGGCGTTACCCGGCCGTGCGCATGAGCACATCATGGATCGCCCCGGGCGTCTCACACTGCACGATCTCCGACATCAGCGAGGGGTCGTTCAGCGTCGCAAGCGCGGCGGCGAGGAATGAGACATACCGTCCGTTTTGCGTGGCAGGAAAGAGGGTCAGCAGCACCAGATTCACCGGCCGATTGTCCATGCCACCGAAATCGATGCCCGACCTTGAGACCCCCAACGCACACACCACGTGATCGACGGCGTCCGTGCGCCCGTGCGGCGTGGCGATACCGTGCCCGAGTCCGGTCGACATCGCGTGTTCACGGTCGAGCACCGCGCGCGAAGCTCCCTCGCGGTCCCGGAGGGCACCCTGCGCGTCCAGCACGTCAATCAGTTCGGCGATGGCGGCCTCTTTGGTGGTCGCCCTCAGGTGTGCAGCGATACGGTCTGTGGGCAGATGGGCGGCCACGCTCTCGCGCTTCTGCAAGACTTCCAGATCGGCGGGCGCGATCTCAAACTGGGCGCGGTCATCGTGAAGGACGGCGCGCAGATCCGTCAAGAACTGTTCGTAATGCGCGGCCACCTCCATCACGTTCGACTTGATCTCAGCCCGCAGCTCTCCGGGCGCGTGGATGTCGATCTGCGTCGGGGAACAGGCGATGTTGATGACCTTGTCATCTCTGCGGGCCTGATAAAGGCCCTCCTCACGATTCAGCGTGTGCGTGAAATATCCCTCGTTGCGCAGTTCGCCCAGAAAACCATCGAGCACCAGCGACACCATCTCCGCATTCGCGAACGTGTAGCGGATCGGCTTCAACTCGGCCGCGCGACCATCCGCCTTTTGTTTGCGCCGAACGACACCGGAGGCAGAGCCCCTGTATACCGCGACCAGCAACGGCGGCGACAGCACGGTGGTCAACAGCGTCATCATGACCGCAACGCCGAAAACCTCATCCGAGAGAAGGCCTTGCGTTTTGCCGATGCCGGCGATGATGAGCGCGACCTCACCGCGCGGCACCATGCCCACGCCGATGCGCAGCGCGCCCAGCGGATTGAAGGCGCAGAGCAGCGAGGGCAGCGCGCAGCCGACCATCTTGGCCAGGACCGCCACCGCGGTGTAGATCAGCCCAAAGGTCAGTATTTGGGGATCAAGCAGCAGTTTGACATTCACCATCATGCCCATCACCGCAAAAAAAATCGGGACCATCAGCGCGTAGACCGAATGCAGCTTCTCGCGGATCATGTGCGAGATATCGGCGCGCGACAGCGCAAGGCCCACGACATACGCACCGATGATCATGGCCAGATGCGCTTCCTCGAAAAGGCCGCCCACGACCAGCGCCAGGCCCAGCGCGGCGACCGCGATTTCTGTCTCGCCGCCCAAATGCTTGAGTCCCGATGACACGCGGCGCGACAGCAGGATGCCGAACACGGTGGCGCCCAGCCAGATGCCGATCGCCTTCACGGCGATGATGCCGATCTCGGCCCAGTTGATGCGGCCGGTATCTGAATGGCCCGCCGCAACCAGCGCGGTGCCGATCGCCAGCATGATGATGCCCAGCACGTCATCGATCACGGCAGCGGCCAGTGTGGTTACGCCTTCCGGTGAATCGAGCTTTCGGCTTTCCGAGAGGATGCGGGCGGTAATCGAGACCGATGTCGCCGTCGACATCACCCCAAGAAAAATACAGGCCGGATGCAGAAAGCCGAACGTCTGGCCCGGCATGACCGAGGGCAACAGCCAGATGCCGAGCAGGTCACCCGTCACGAATGATGCGACCACGCCGCCCAGTCCCACGAGGGTGCCCGCGACCGAGTAGCGCATAAACATGTGGAGATCGGTCTCGATACCCACCAGAAACAGGAGAATGATCGACGCCACGGTGCAGAGGCCGTACAGTTCCGGCGAGACCGGCGTATCGCCAACCAAGACAAGCGGATTGAGCGCGAAAAGCCCCTGCTCAAAGCCGTGGAACGGCAACCCCAGGCCACCCAACAGATAGGGGCCGATCAGAATGCCGGCGCACAACTCACCAAGGACACCGGGCAGCCGCAGCTTTTCAAACAGCATATTGCCGAGGCGGGCTGCAAACCAGATGAGTCCGAGCTGAATGACGAGGGTGGACATACGGCCGGTCAGCGAGGGGGCGGCGGCCTCGCCGCCTGATGCGAAAACCGGACACGCAAGGAACGCGGCAACCGCCAACAGAACAGAACGCCGCCATACAACCGGGAACAAACCATTTAATTTCATAAGGGACGACCACACGTATTTAGGCAAGAAACGGGGGTGGCCGGGCTTTCACCCGACCACCCCAATGCAGCGCGCGAAGCTGACTTACTTCAGCTTGGCTTTGATTTCATCCAACTTGGCTTTGAGCGCGTGAGGCATGCGGCTGCCGAACGGCTCGTAGGAACTCGCGACCGCCTCGATCTCCTTCTTCCATCCCTCGGCATCCACGGAGAGCAGCGCCTCCATCGTCGCCTTCAGGCAGGCCGCGTCACGCTTCGCATCGACATAACCGCTCATGTCGATCGCGTCGGGCGTCGGCAGGAAACCGATGGGCGTCTCCTTCGCCTTGCCTTTGCCTTCGATGCGTTCGCAGACCCACTTCAAGACGCGGGCGTTGTCGCCGAAGCCGTTCCACATGAAACCTTTTTCATCCTTGCGGAACCAGTTCGTGAAGAACACCTTGGGCAGCTTGTCCGCGTCCGTGCGCAGCGGCATGGTCAGCCAGTGCAACAGATAGTCGGCGGCGTTGTAGCCGAAGAACGGCAGCATCGCCATCGGATCGCGGCGGACCACGCCGACCGCGCCGAGATTGGCTGCGGTGGTTTCGGAACCGGCGGCCGACCCCATGAACACCGCGTGCGTCCAGTCTTTGGCCTGGTTCACCAGCGGGATCACGGTCGGGCGGCGGCCGCCGAACAGGAAGGCATCGATCGGCACGCCGGCGGGATCTTCCCACTCGGCGGCGATCACAGGGCACTGCGAGGCGGGCGCGGTGAAACGGGCGTTCGGGTGCGCGGCCTTGACCTTCTTGCCGTCCTTGTCAACCGTCTCGGGCGTCCAATCGTTGCCCTTCCAGTCGATCGCGTGCTTCGGCGCAGGAACGCCCATGTCCTCCCACCAGATGTCGCCATCGTCGGTGAGCGCGCAGTTCGTGAAGATCGTGTTCTTCGTGATCGTGCGCATGGCGTTGGGGTTGCTGTCCATCGAGGTGCCCGGCGCCAC
>JAQUEX010000430.1 GCA_028684935.1 Kiritimatiellia bacterium
TCTACGAGCAGACGCCCCGCGCCGCAGCACGGCCAGGCGTGTCCGTCGCGGCGCCGCTCAACTGCAAGACCGGCTGCCCGGCCTGCGCCCGGCTCTGTCCCGAAGCGGCGCTGATCTTCCCGTTCTGCGCCGAGGCGGAGTTGAACGGCGAGATCGCGGAGCCGGCGCGCCGTTCGCCCGAGGCGCTGGCCGACGCGCTGGGTGACGACCCCATGCGGGTGCTGGCCGAACGACGCGCAAAAAAGCGCCTGATCGACCGGGATAAGTTTGAGCAGGCGGAGCGTGATCGCGTGTTATATTCCGGCGTGTTGTAAAGTCCGCTTTTTGCTCTTCCCTTTTGCACGTTGTCTCCGTATGATCTTTCCATCATAAAAAAGGCTGGCACGAGACGTGCGGCGCAAAAACGAGGTGACACATGATGTTGGATGCGACGAATCCTGCTGTGGGTATGCTTATTTTCACCTGTGGCGGATTGGCCGGCGCGGTGTTTGCGTTGCCGTTCAAACGCGTCAAAGCGTGGGCCTATGAGAGCTACTGGCTCTTCTACGCGATTTTCGGACTGGTGCTTTTCCCGTGGGTGCTGGCTGTCCTGACCGTGCCGAACTTGAAAGACGTGCTGACGCAGGCACCGGCCGGCGTGCTCGCCCGTTGCTTCGGCTTCGGCGCGCTGTGGGGGCTGGGCGGCCTCACGTGGGGCCTGATGATCCGCTACTTGGGCATCGGGCTCGGCTTGGCGATCGGGTGCGGCCTCTGCTCGGCGACCGGCACGCTGATTCCGCCGATCGTGACCGGCGAGGCCGCCGATCTGGTGAAGGACACCGGTGCCGTCGTGGTGCTGCTGGGCGTGGTGGTCTCACTCGTCGGCATTGCGCTGGTCGGGTTGGCCGGCAAGTCCAAGGAGGGCGAGCTGTCCGACGAGCAGAAGCGGCAGGCCGTGGCGGAATTCGATTTCAAGAAGGGCATGCTGGTGGCGCTCTTTTCCGGCATCGCCAGCGCGGGCATGAACTTCGGCCTGCAGAGTGGCGATGTGCTGCAGGAGGCGGCGGTGCGGGGCGGCACACTTTCCAAGTGGCAGGGCATCCCGGTTCTCGTGGTCGTGCTGCTGGGCGGCTTCGTGGTGAATGTCGTGTGGTGCCTGCAGCAGAACCTGAAGAACAAGACCTTGGGCGACTACACCAAGTCCGGCGCGCCGGTGGTGTCGAATATCTTCTTCGCGGGACTGGCCGGCGTGATCTGGGCGATGCAGTTTGTCTGCCAGAAGGTGGGCGAGCCGGCCATGGGCGATTTGGCCTATGTCGGGTTCGCGATCGTGATGGGTTCGGCGATCTTTTTCAGCTCGCTGGTCGGCGTGCTGCTCGGCGAGTGGAAGGGCGTGGGCTCACGGACCAAGACGCTGCTCGTTCTGGGCATTGTGACGCTGCTGGTCTCGTTCAGCGTGATGTCCTACGGCTACAAACTTACGGAGCAGTCCAAGCTGCCGGAGGTGCAGGCGGAGCGGGCGGTGCAGGACGCGCTGAACGCCGTGCGTCGCATGCAGAACCCTTGAGCGGCGCCCTTTAGCGGCTCGCCAGCCACGCGCGCAAATCACCCAGGCTCTCCAGCACCGGTGCGCCGCTGCGCGCGAGGCGCGCATAGGACTGGTGTCCCTGCGCGACCAGCAGGCAGCGCGTGCCGAGCGCGTCGGCCACTTCATGGTCGTGCAGCGAGTCGCCGATCAGCAGCACGCGGTGCGGCGGCAGCGCCAGACGCGTCAGCAGCGCGCGCCCCAGGTCGAGTTTTGAATGTCCGTAGAGGTTGTCGACGCCGCAGACGTGGTCGAAATAGCCGGCCACGCCGAATGTCGCGAGCATCGTTTCAAGAATCGACTGCTCGGAGGCCGACAGCACAGACTGTCCGATGCCGTCGCCGGCAAAGCCGCCCAGCGCGGCGGCGGCCTCCACGTGCAGCCGCAACGTCGTGTCGGCCAGGAAGCGCGTATGAAACTCGCGCGCCATCGCGTCCCAGTCCTCCTGCTCCAGCCGAAAGCCGACGGAACGGTAGAAATCGCGCACCGGGAAGCCGAACAGGTCGCGGTAGCGCGGGAGGTCGAGCAGCGGCAGGCCGCGCGCCCGGAGCATGCCGTTGACCGCGTTGACGCCGGCCTGCGTGTCGTCCAGAAGCGTGCCGTTCCAGTCCCAGATGACATGCCCGAACGCGTGCGCGCCGGCGGCTGACGATGGAGGTCGAACACTCATGGTGGCGAATGGCCCCCGTGTAGCGCGTGCCGGTTGCTGAGGCAAGCCTGCCGACGGGACGAGCCTGGGCTTCGAGATACCAGTCACGGGGGCTTTTGACTGGAGCCAGCAATCGGGGTCGAACCGATGACCTCATGATTACAAATCAAGTGCTCTACCAACTGAGCTATGCTGGCTGAAAATCCCTTTATGAAAAAAAGAAATCGCCGCGATAATACGACAACGCGGATGCCCGCATCAAGTCGAAACGCGCCGCAATGAAAAACGC
>JAQUEX010000005.1 GCA_028684935.1 Kiritimatiellia bacterium
GAGCCGCGGACTACGTCAAAGAACCGGCATCGATCCGGGGCTGTGTATTTTCCATTTCCCTCCGCAATATTTAAGGGAATCGACGTCGAAGCCCTATCCAACTGGTCGTAGGCCGCCAGACTCTTTGGAAGTGTTTCCAAGAGTTCACCCGCCCACACCACAAAACGGATCGAATCCTGATAGACGGTCAACTTCTCATGGTCGAATAGCCCGTTCATGATGAGAGTGTAATAGCTCGTGCGTGCCACATTCAAGATTATGATTACGAGCAAGATTACGATTACGAATCACGGACCCCAACAGAACTGCCATGCGCCCGCGGGAATACGCCCGGTGAAAGTGGCGTTGACAAGGGGCGGCGCACACGGCATGATGGGCGTGTCGAATGTCCGATTGTCCGGGGCTCGGGCGGGGACTAAGGCGCAATGGAGGGTGACTGTATGCGGATGAGCAGCGCGGGCGAGCACAGTACGTCCGTCAAAAGAAAGGTGGGAGCTTATGAAAGCACTCGAGGCAACCATTGAAAGAGACGGGAGAATTCATTTCCTCCAGCAAGTTACGGCCTGCGGTCGTGCTTGCTGATGTCGGGCGCGGCGATTTCATTCTTTGCCAGGTGACCAGCAATCCGTATGCCGATGCCGATGCGATTCGCTTGGATGATTCGGACTTCGCGTCGGGATCGTTACGCCATGTCAGTTACGCTCGTCCTGGCATGCTCTTTACAGCCAACGCATCGCTTATTGCGGCCAGTGTGGGCGAGTTGTCGGAACACGCTCAAAGAATGATTGTAGACCGTGTTGTTGCCCTGTTCCGACGGTAGAAGGTTACGCCTCTGCGATCTTATTACGGTCGTTCCGAAAAAGTGATGAGCACATGAAGCCGCCTGTCATTCCGCGCGTGGTCATCATGACGTCCACGATCACCAAAGGCCTGCAGGAGATGCTGCAGGGGGTGTTGGCCTATGCTCAAGAGCATGGGCCGTGGCGGATTTACCAGCAGGAGAGCCGGCGTTGGATGTATGAGCTGCACGATCTGAAGCGCTGGGGATGCACCGGGGTGATCGCGGCGGATTATCACAGCGTCGAAGAGGCGCGGCAGATCGCCGCGCTGAAGGTGCCGGTAGTGGTGCTGCTGCAGCCGCATCCGATGCGTCAGCGCGGTTATCCGCTCTTCAAGTGGCCGTGTGTGGTGTGGAACTCGACTGAGGTGGGGCGCATGGCAGCCGACTACTTCGTGGAGCGGCACTACACGCATTTCGCGTTTGTCGGACACATCTACGGCGATTCCTATTGGTCAATCAACCGGGAGCGCGGTTTTCGCGCGGCGTTGCGCGCGCACGGGCATCGGCAGTGCCACGTCTATGCGCCGTGCACGGCGGCTGAGCAGCGGGATTGGGCGGTGGAGCGGCCGCGCATGGAGGCGTGGCTGCGCGGGCTGCCGAAGCCGGTGGCGCTGTTCGCGCCGAATGACCGGCGCGGCAAGCAGGTGTTGGACGCCTGTCTGGACGCGGGGGTTTCCGTGCCGGACGAGGTGGCGGTTCTGGGGGTGGACAATGACGAGTGGATTTGCGAGGCGTCGGTGCCGACGCTCTCCAGCCTCCAGTGCGATCCGCGGCCGGCCGGCTACCGGATCGCCGCGCATCTCGACCGGCTGATGCGCGGGGCGCGGCTCGTCAAGGCCGAGTACCGGGTGGAGCCGATCCGCGTGGTCACGCGCCAGTCGACGGAGTGGGTGGCGATCGCCGATCAGAAGATGGCCGGAGCGCTGCACTACATCCGCCTGCACGCGCATGAGAGCGGTTTGCGCGTGGCGGATGTCGCGCGCAGCGCGGGGCTGTCGCGGCGCGCTGCGGAAGTGCGGTTCCGCGCGGCGACCGGGCGCACGCTGCGGGGCGAGATCGAGCACGTGCGGCTGGAACGGCTGCGCGCGCTGCTGGCCGAGTCGGACACGACGATCGGCGCGTGCGCGGAGGCCTGCGGGTTTGCCGGTCAGACGCATGTCGGCAGAATTTTCCGGCAGCGCTTCGGCATGACGATGGGGCAGTGGCGGCAGTCGGTCAGGTGAAGCTCACGAGGTTCTTTTCGCGCAGGCTGACGAAGCCGGGGGAGGTCGGCGAGGGCTTTCCGACGATCAGGTGGTCGAGCACGCGGATGCCGAGGATGCGCGCGGCCTCGATCAGGCGGCGGGTGATGTCGATGTCCTCTTTGGACGGGGTGGGGTCGCCCGAGGGGTGGTTGTGGGCGAGGATCACGGAGGCTGCGCTGTAGCGCACGGCTTTGGCGAAGACTTCGCGCGGATGTACGGGGCTGGTGTCGAGCAGGCCGCGCGTGGTTTCGATGGGCTGGCCGATGAGGCGGTTCTTGGTGTTGAGCAGCACGGTCCAGAACACCTCCTGCTGCAGGCCGCGGGCGAGGGGCGCGAGCAGGCGGTAGACGCTTTCAGGCTCGCGCACGGGGCAGGCGTCGTCGCGGCTGTCATGCCGCTGCTGGTGGGTCAGGGCGCGCCGGCTGATCTCGAGCGCGGCGGCGAGTTCCATGCATTTGACCGTGCCGAGCCCTTTGATCTTGAGGTTGCGCAGCTCCTCGAATTCGGCGTGGCAGAGGTTCGCGAGGCCTTGGTAGCGGCGCAGCAGCTCGCGGGCGAGTTCCGTGACGTTCTTGCCGGGCACGCCGGTGCGCAGCAGGATGGCGAGCAGGACCTCGTCCGCGACGTTCGCGGCGCCGCGGCGCGCGAACTCTTCGCGCGGCTGCATCTCCTGCGGCAGCTCTTTGACGGTCAGCGGCGCATCGGAACACTCAGGGACGTACGAGGGGTGAGGGTCCATAAAGCCTCCAGGTTTCGGCGACGCGCCGCGCGACGGCGTCGGGCGGCGCGTCATCTGTGATGTCGATCCACACGACGCGCGCCTGATGGCGCAGCCAGGTTTCCTGACGTTTGGCGAGTTGGCGCGTGCGCGCGGCGATGCGGTCGATGGCTTGCTTCTGGGTGAGTTCGCCGGCCAGGAGGGCGCGGACTTCGGCGTAGCCGATGGCATGGCGCGCGGTTTCGGACCAAGTCGGGAAATCGCGCTGCAGGGCGCGCACTTCGTCGATGAGGCCGGCGGTGAACATGGCGTCGACGCGGCGCGCGATGCGGGCGTGGAGCTGTTCGCGCGGCAGGCGCAGGGCGGGGATGGGCGGGGCGTCGCCGTCCGCGTGCCGCCAGCGGGCTGGCAGGGCGCCGTGCGCGTCGAGGTGTTCGAGGGCGCGGATCAGGCGGCGCGGGTTGGCGGGATCGGCGAGGGATTTGAGTGCGCCGGGGGCGCGGGCCTCGAGGGCGCGGCGCAGGGCGTCGAGGCCTTCCGCGGCATAGAGCGCCTGCCAGCGCGCGCGGGCGTCCGGATCGCAGGCGGAGCCTTCGAGGCCGTCGGTCAGCGCCTTGAGGTAGAGTCCGGTGCCGCCGGCGACGATGAGGTTGGGGGCAGCGGTCAGCAGGGCACGGCGTGCGGCGGCGAGCCAGAGGCCGGTGCTGAAGGGCTCTGCGGGCGAGACCAGGTCGATGCCGAAATAGGGGACGCCGCCGCGTTCGGCGGGCGGGGGCTTCGCCGTGCCGATGTCCATGCCGCGGTAGACGAGCATGGCGTCGGCTGACAGGATGGCGCGTCCGGTTTGCTCGGCGAGTCGCTGGGCAACGGCGCTTTTCCCGGTCGCGGTCGCGCCTGCGATGAGCCAGGCGGCGGTGGGAGCGTTAACAGGGGTGGCCATGCTTTCTGTCGTGGATCCACTGGGTGAGGATGAAGAGAAAGACGCCGCAGCAGATCGCGGAGTCGGCGACGTTGAAGGCGGGGAAGTGGTGGCGGCCCCAGAAGAAGTCGAGAAAGTCGACCACGTAGTTGAGCCGGATGCGGTCGATCAGGTTGCCGAGGATGCCGCCCGCGAGCAGGGTGAGGGTGATGCGGCCGCCCCACAGCGGGCCGAAGAGCTGGCGGCGGCGGCAGAGCAGGAAGCCGAGCGTGAGGAGCGAGAAGGCGATGAGGAAGAGGTGGCGCCCGGCGAGCATGCCCCAGGCGGCACCGTGATTCTCGACGTAGGTGAGGCTGAAGAAGCCGGGCACGACCGCCGCAGAGCCGACCGGCTTGAGGCGGGTGACGGCCCAGTACTTGGTCAATTGATCGGCCGCTGTCAGCAGGGCCACGAAGACTGGCACACGCATGACCGCTTACCTGCGGCCGCCGCGACGGGACGTGCGTTCCATCTCGGACTGGCATTTGATGCAGTTGGTGGCGAAGGGCAGCACCGCAAGGCGCGGCTTGCTGATCAGTTCGCCGCACATTTCGCAGATGCCGTAGGTGCCCTTTTCGATCGACCGCAGCGCGTCGTCGATGTTGGCGATGTCGCGGTGCTGGCTGCCGACTTGCTCCAGCGTCTGAAGGCGCATGAAGGCGTCGGTGCCGTCCTCCTCGGGGTTGATCTCGTCGTTGCGCTGCAGGGCGGCGTGGCGCATCGAGCCGGACTGCCCGGTGATGCGTTCGCGCATCGACAGGAGTTCGGTTTTGAACTGCTCGAGGTCGCCTTTGTGGAACCGCGGCTTTTTGGAATCGGCGGTTGTCGCCGCACGGGCCGGCACCTTGTGGGCAGCAGCGGCAGGAGGTATAGAAGAGGATGTTCTCACGATTTTACTAACAGGTTTCTTGATGGGTACAGCCGCCTTGGGCACAGGTTTTGTGGCGGTTTTGGCATGGGGCTGAGTGCGTTTGGATGGAGACTGGGCAGCACGTTTTGCGGCAGCAATCGGAGCGGGCTTTGCCTTGGCCTTGGCCTTGACCGGAGCGGACTTTTTGGCCGCCAGCGGTTTCTGGGGCCGCGAACCGGAGACTTTACGCGTCGCTTGCTTTTTGGCAACCGGCTTCCGGTGCGGGGTGGCTTTTGGGGTGGCTTTGGGCTTGCTCTTTTTTGCTACCGTCATGTTTCACCTCATTTTCTTGAAAGGCTATGGCATGGAAAGTTCGCAGCGGTCTCCGCGAGTGATGACGTAGTATACGGGATTGGTTAAAGATAGCAAGATGCAAAAACGGGATCAGTCAAGGTGTTCGGGGGACGAGCGGATCCACGCGCGGATGGTTTCGTCGAGGGGAAGGAGCGCTTCAATCCGGGCGGTCTCATCGCCTGCGGGGCTGGGCACGGCGACGGTGTCGCCGCAGGCTCTGCCCTCCAGGTTTTGAGCCAGCCGTGTTTTGTTGGAAATGATGTTCAGGCGCTCGTCGCGGTCCCATTCGCCCAGGATGGTGTAGGTCCGCTGCGAGCCGTCCTCCATGCGCAGCACGACGGTGGTGCCCGGTCCGACCTTGTCGCACGGGACATCGGTGAAATCATTGCCTTTGACGTGTTTGAGTTCCTGCTGCATCTCGTCCTGCCGCTGCAGGAGCTGGCGCTGGAAATCTTTGGCCGCCTGATACTCAAAGTTCTCGCGCAGATCGCCGTAGCTGCGGGCCACCGCGATGTCATGGCTGTTTTTGGGCAGTTCTTCTTCGACGAGGCGCTTGTAGAGGAGCTGGCGCTCTTTGAGCGAGCGCCACGATGTCCAGCGAACGGCCTCTTGGGGCTGCGGGACGGCGGCGCGTTTACGGTCAGCCAGCGAGGGGTCGAGTTTCAGCATGCGGCCCAGCAGGGATCGATGCGTGGAGGGGTCCCAGGCTGGCGAGGCCTGCACGCGTTCAAAGAAAAGCTGGCGCTGTGGCGTGTCCAACTCGGCGAAGATCATCTCCAGCCATTTGCTCTGTTCGAAAAGCGTCTTGAGGCTGTTTTGCATACGCAGGGCTTCGCCGGAGAGGCGGCCTTCAACGAGAACGATCGCGTGGTTCAACAGTTCGCTCAGAGGCGGCAGGTTCCACGCGGCGGTCTCGGCGCGGAAGCGGAAAACCCAGTTGATCAGCGTGGGCGGGGCTTTGGGCTGGCTCAGCAGTCTGCGGCAGGCTGCGGCGGCCTCGGGCGTCTGCTTGAGGGCGGCCAACACATCGCTGAGCAGGTTGAACGGCATGCGGCTGAGTCTGCCGAGCAGACGTTCGGCAGCCTGGCTGCCTTCGGCGAGCAAGAAGGTGACCATTGCCGAGACGTCGCGCACGCCGAGGCGTTCGGCGGCTTCGATGTAGCGGTCGTCTTCCCATAGGTGTACGCGCATTTGCTCGGCGGGCGGGGTGAGAAAACCGAGTCGGCTGACTGCGGCGGCCAGCCGCGCATAGAGCGCGGCGTCGGTGTTGTGCGCGCCTTTCACGGCGAAGGCAAGCCGCTCCTCCAGCACGCCGCGCCGCGTCTCTTCCAAGCCGGCGAACTGATTGGCCGCGTCCAGTTCGTTGACATCGTTCAGGATCTGGGTCGGATCGGTCAGTGCGGCGAAGCGCGTGAACCAGGCGTCGCCGTACGACTCCGGCTCGGCAAGCAGGCGCAAGGGATCGGAGCGCTTGGACGGGATCACGACCAGCGGGTCGTTCTTGAAGGCCTTGCGCGCCGAGTCCCAAAAGCTTTTCCAGCCGGAGGCCGTGACGAAGCCTTGCCGCGTGAGCGTCTCTTCGAGCCGTGCGACGGGCATGTCGCCGAAGCTGCGCAGCGCACACTTGACGAGTTCGCCGGGCTGTTCGGCGGCCATGCGCGAGATGGCTTGGGGGTCGTTGTGCCGCTGTGTCAGCAGATGGTTGTGCGGGGCACGGTCGAGCGTTTCGCTCGCGGCGGCGAAGGTCATCGCATGGTTGGGTTTGCCGGCAAAGTCGACGGTGACGCGCTTATAGAAATCGTCGAGGCGTTTGATGGTGCCAATGCCCCAGGCGGGGTCGAGGACCAGCGTGCCTGGCTTGAGCGCCAGCAGGCGGTCCAAGCGGCGGAACGATTCCGCAAGCGGGACCTCGCCGAAGCCCGCGTTTTCGATCAGGGCCGCCACGAGGCGGTCTTTGTTGGCCTTTTTGAGCAGGTCGCGCAGGTCGGCGGGGGAGAGCGCCGCGGCGAGCTGCTCCGCGCGGTCTTTGATCGCCAGAAAGAGGCCGGGAAACTCCGTTCGGTCGGTGAGTTCCTCGACCAGCACCAACGTCCACTCCGCAGCTTTGGCTCTGTTTGCGGTTTCACAGGCGTGGATCTGCGACAGGAGGTCGACCACAGGCAGGGGGCGCTGCTCCAACAGGGCGAGAAAATCACTCTCGGTTACGGTGTTCGTCACGGAGTCTTCCATTCATCAATCCTCGGTTCCACATGAAAAGGGTTGAATAAAATACCAAAGACCGGGTCGAAAGGGAAGCGCCGCATTTCTTTCACGAAGATCAGGCTTTGTTCGAAGGTTTCGGCACGGAGCGGCCGAGCTGCGCGAGGACGAGCTTGAGCGCATGCCAGACCTCGGTTTTGGCGCGCTTGAGCCCGGCGGCATCGCCGAGCGACTCGAAGCGCAGGATATAGGCGGGGTGGTAGGTCGGCATGACCGGGATGCCGTCGTAACGCGTCCACTGTCCCTGCATGCGCGTGACGCCGACCTGCGTGTCCAGCAGGCCGCGGATCGCGGTGCCGCCCAGCAGCACGATGACTTTGGGCTGCACGATGCGGATTTGTTCGCGCAGGAAGGGCAGGCAGGCCTGCATCTCCTCCGGGGCGGGCGTGCGGTTGCCGGGCGGCCGGCATTTGCAGATGTTGGCGATGAAGATGTCGTCACGCGTGTAGCCCATCGCGGTGATCATCTTGGTGAGCAGGTGGCCGGCCGCGCCGACAAACGCCTCGCCCGCGCGGTCTTCGTCCGCACCTGGCGCTTCGCCGATGAACATCACATCGGGCGAGAGCGGGTTGCCTTGGCCCGGCACGCAACGGTTACGCTGTCTGCGCAACACGCAGGTCTCGCACGCTTCGGCGCGTGCGGCGATCGCGGCGAGTTCCTGACGGCGCTGATCCAGCGTCAGAACGCGCGTTGCGCCAGGCCGCGCCACAGGCGGAGCGGCCGCGGGCGGTGCCGCGACGGCAGGGCGCGCCGGGGGCGCGGGCACGGCGGCGGGAAGCGGTGCGGCGGCCGCGCCGGAGCGCGCGGCCAGCGCCCGGATCACGGCGGGCTCCACCTCGACCGACCGTGTGCCTAGCTCCTTGAGCAACGCCAGATGGTCGGCCAGACCGTCGATGATGTCAGTCCACTCGGACATCGTGTCATGCCTCTGCAAAGCCGTTCGGATTGGCGGACTGCCAGCGCCAGGCGTCCTCGCACATCGTGCGCAGGTCGCGCGCGGCCTGCCAGCCGAGTTCGCGCTGCGCCTTGGACGGGTCGGCCCAGCAGGCGGCCACATCGCCGGGCCGGCGGGGCTGGATCGTGAACGGGATGGGGCGTCCCGAAGCCTGTTCAAAGGCGGCGATCACCTCGAGCACACTCGATCCCTTGCCGGTCCCGAGGTTGTAGACCGCGAGTCCGGGACCCGTTGTGAGGGCGTCCAGCGCTTTGAGGTGGCCGAGCGCCAGATCGACCACGTGGATGTAGTCGCGAACGCCGGTGCCGTCGGGCGTCGGATAGTCGTTGCCGAAGATCGACAGGCTGGCGCGGCGCCCGATCGCGACCTGCGCCACGAACGGCAGGAGGTTGTTCGGGATACCGGCAGGGTCCTCGCCGATCAGGCCGCTGGGGTGCGCGCCGATCGGGTTGAAGTAGCGAAGCAGGATGATGTTCCACGCGGGCGAGGCCTTCTGCACGTCGCGGAGGATCTGTTCCATCATGAGTTTCGACCAGCCGTAGGGATTGGTCGCGCCGGGCGTGGGGAAGTCCTCGCGGATCGGCACGGAGGCCGGATCGCCGTAGACGGTGGCGGAGGAGCTGAACACAAGATTGCGGCACCCGGCTGCAGCCATGGCCTCGCACAGCGTGATGGTGCCGGTGATGTTGTTGCCGTAGTAGTCCAGCGGGATGCGCACCGATTCGCCGACCGCTTTGAGCGCGGCAAAATGAATGACCGCGTCCACCGGGCCTTCCGCTTGGAAGACCGCGTCCAGCGCGGCTCGGTCGCGAATGTCGGCTTTGTGGAACGGCATCGTCTTGCCGGTGATCGAGGCAACCCGCCGCAGGCTTTCTTGCTTGCTGTTGCAGAGGTTGTCGACGACGGCGACGTCGTGCCCGGCCTGCAAAAGTTCAACGGCGGTGTGGCTGCCGATAAAGCCGGCCCCGCCCGTAACCAATACCTTCATGATGCTTCCTTTCGAAAGAGAGCCCTCAGTTTAACGCAATCCATGACGAAAACAACCGCGAAGTTTACGTATGCCGCATGCTTGCATTTCTGGCTGAACTGTGGCACAGTGAAAGCACCATGACAAACGGCCGGTTGCCGTTGCATGAACATGAAGGAAGACATCATATGAAAAAATTACTGACGTTGGGCATTCTGGCTGCTGTGTCGGCATCGATGACGGGCTGTGGCGTGATTCCGCTGAAAGGGACCAGCATGGCGGCTATCACCATTGACCACGTGGCCTCCGACCCGGTTGTTGACAACAGTGTCCGCCCGGTCAAAAAAGGCGTTGCGTCGGCAAAAGGCATCATCCTGTTCAACACCGGCGACGCGTCGATCGGCGCGGCGATGCGCGAGGGCGGCCTGTCGAAAGTTCATCACGTGGACTACGATGTGACGAACATCCTGTTCCTCTACAACGAGATCAAGACGACGGTTTACGGCGAATAAGCGCCGTCTGCGACATCATTGAAAAAAGGGCCGGGCCATCGCCCGGCCTTTTTTTTCAGGCGTGCGGCGTCAGCCATGCCCGCCAGGCGTCAGCCGCGTTGCGCAACGCATGGCCGCGGTGCGAAAGGGTGTTCTTGACCGCGCTGTCGAGTTCGGAAAAGGTTTTGTCGCTGCCGTCAGGCACAAAGAGCGGGTCATAGCCGAAGCCGTTCTCGCCGCGCGTTTCGGTGATGATCCGGCCCTCGCAACGGCCGTCAACGGTCCATGCGCGTCCGTCTGGCGCACAGAGCGCGATCACGCAGCGGAAGCGGGCGCGGCGGTCGGTCACGCCGTCGAGCGCGCGCAACAGCTTGGCGTTGTTGGCGGCGTAATCGCACGGCTCGCCGGCGTACCGTGCCGAAAAGACGCCCGGCGCGTTATCCAGCGCCGCGACTTCGAGCCCGGAGTCGTCTGCCAGCGTCCAGAGTCCGGAGACCGCGCACAGCTCGCGCGCTTTCTTGAGCGCGTTGCCTTCAAAGGTGTCGGCGTCCTCCTCGACATCGTCCGGCAGGCCCGGCAGCTCGTCGGCTGCGATCAACCGCAAGGACGGCAGCGCGAAGATCTGGCGGATCTCCTCCAGCTTGTGGCGGTTGCGGGTTGCGATCAACAGGGTCATGCTCGTTCTTCTCCTTGCGTGGATCGTGGGTTAACGTCCGGCCAGGGCGTCTACGGTGACACGCTCCCATCCGGGCAGTGACAGGACATGCTCCAGCAACGCGGCGCAGGCGCAGGCGTCATACAGTGCGTCGTGCGCGGCGCGTCCGGGGCAGAGCGTTTCGACGCGCGCTCGCAGGCTCAAGGCGTCCGTCACCTCGTCGAGCGCGTTCGAGGCGAGCGACGGATAGGTGTGCCGCACCAGCGTCAGCGTGTCGACCCAGGGGCCCAGGCGGTGCAGCGGCGCAAGCCGCGCCAGCACGCTGCGTTCGGTTCCGACATTGTGCGCGACAAGCGGAACGCCGGTGAGCCACTCCGACAGTTCGGGCCACAGCTCACTCGGCCGGGGCGCAGCGGCGAGCTGTGCGCGAAGCGCCGCGTGACGCCCCGGCGCGCGCGGGTTGAAAGGGCGTTCGCCGACATGCAGCAGGCTCTCGAACCGTTCGTCCGCGCAGATGCGCCCGCCGCGCAACCGCAGCATGCCGATTTGCCAGGGTTCCACCGGATACCCCTCCACGGCGCCTGTGGTTTCAAAATCAATCACCGTGAAACAGGCCTGGCGGGCTTCTGTGTAGCAGGCGAGCGCGCTCACCGCATGTTGCCGATCTGCGCGTGAAGGCATCCCGACACCAAGGTCCACAGGACCAGCAGGCCTGTGAGCCATCCCCACCTCATTTTCGTCATGGTTGATCGCTTTCTTTTGCGCGAGGGGCGCGAAGGAGTTTACGAAGATTGCGCGTCCCGGCATGGTCCGGGACCTGTGCGTCGGCCTCGGCCAGGCAGGCGACGGCCCGGTCCAGGTCGCCGCGCTGTCGGGCCAGATAGCCCAGATAGAACAGAATGCGGCCCAGCAGGAAGCGGTCATCGTCGCCGGCTTCGCCGGGGGCCGGCCGGCATTTGGCGCGCGCGGCTTCGAACGCCTGTTCGGCGCGGACCGGATCTTTCAAAGAGTGAAGGGCCAGTTCGCCGAGTGAGACTTCGATCGTCGCGTTCGACGGGTTCAGGCGGACACCCTCTTCAAGCAGCGCCAGGGCGTCGAGGGGCCGTTTCAGCATGCGTTCCAGCACATAAGCTGAGCTTTCGAACGCCTGGATGTTGCTCGGCGACGTGCGGCAGGCGGCCCATAGCCAAGGCAGCAGTTCGCGCGCGTCTTCGCCCTCGGTGTGCCGGTGCGCTTGGACGTGCACCCGCGCGTTGAGCCAGGCCAAGGGATCGCGCGGAATCGGCGCGGCATGATCCTGTTCGTGGCCGTCTTCAGCGTGCGGGCGGGCCTCCGAACCGACGAGGCCGCACGCGCAGTCGCTGTGCTGAACGCCGCCATGAAAGTAGTCGTCGGCCTTGGTCATCATGGCGGTGCTGAGCACGTGGCGGGCGTCGCCCAGCAACATGGCCATGACGTCCTCTCCGGCGGCCTGCGGCAGCCGTCCGGCGAACAGGTCGGGCATGAACCGGCCCCAGGCGAGCGTCAGCAGCGCGCCTGCGGCAAGAACCGGAAGATCGAAGCGTTGCATCATGCGGTCCTCTCAGAATCGCTTGCGCCGGAAGGCCCGGCTGGCCAGCGCCAGACAGAGCGCCGCATAGCAGGCGGCGTAGCCGAGGACAGCCGCGCAGACCCAGCCGTCCACGCAGGGCCACGCATGCACCACGCGCTGGCGCATGTCAAAAAATTCAAGGTGCGGGGCGAACCAGTGGATCGCCAGGAGGATCGAGCGGCCCGGCCCCGTTTGCGCGGCGGCCAGCGCGGGCAGGCGCTGCCCGAAGGCGAGCATGCCCACGGTCGTCAGTCCGCACAGGGTCAGCGTGGCCGACGGGGTCAGGACGAGCGAACCCAGCAGGGCCAGGGCTGTGAGGACGGTCAAGAAGCCAACATGCAGCAAAAAGGCCTGCAGCAGCACCGGCGTGAACCACGCGCCCTGCCGCACGCCGGCCAGCAACGCATAGGCCAGATAAAAGACCAGCAGCGCGGAAACCGAAGCGCCGAGCCCGCCCAGGTACTTGCCGAAGAGGACCGTGCCGCGGCCGACCGGTTTGGCCAGCAGCGGGTAGATCGTGCGGCTCTCAAATTCAGGCGGGAAGAGGCGGGCCGAAACGCCGAGGCCGATGATGATCGAGAAGATCCAGATCAGCAGCAGGGCCAACTCGTTGATGTAGCGGCTGGCGCCGCTCACGCCGAACGGCTCAAAAAAGGCCAGCGGCAGGAGAATCACCATGGCCAGCAGGAAGACCACAAAGAGGTCTTTGCGGCGATAAAGTTCCAGAACGGCGAGTCTGGCGAGCGCCGCCAGTTGACGCAGGCGAAGGATCATGCCGGCACCTCCCGGGCCGTGTCGGCCTCCAGTACTTTCAAGAAAACGCGTTCGAGATTCTGCCCGCCGTCGCCGGCGAGCGTCTGCATCGCGCCGCACACCACCAGCGCGCCCTGCTTCAGGATGGCTACGCGGTCGCAGATCAGTTCAGCTTCAGAGAGTTCGTGCGACGAGAAGAAGACGGTCTTGCCCTGTTCGCGGAGTTCCAAGATCATGTCGCGGAAGTGGATGCGTGCTAGCGGGTCAAGGCCGGTGAGCGGCTCGTCGAGGATCAGAAGATCCGGATCGTGCAGCAGCGCTTGGGCGATGCCGGCGCGCTGCAGCATGCCCTTGGAATAGGTGCGCAGCAGTCGGCTGGACGCCGTGCCGAGCCCGACGCGCTCGATCAGGATTTCCGCGCGGGCGCGGATCGCGGATCGCGGCATGCCGCAGAGTCCGCCATAGAAAAAGAGCAGTTCGCGCAGGTTCAGATACGGGTAGTAGGTGGCGGTTTCGGGCATGTACCCGATGCGGCTGCGCGTCGCGGGCGAACAGGGATCACCCCCCAGCACCCGGACGCGTCCGCTGTCGGGCGAGAGCAGGCCGAGCAGCATCTTGATCGTCGTGGTCTTGCCCGCACCGTTGGTTCCGAGAAACCCCAGGATCTCACCCGGATGAACGGTCAGAGAGAGGTTGTCGACCGCCAGCGTGCTCCCAAAGCGTTTCGAGACGTTCTGAATGACGACCGTGTCCATACACCCCTTCCTTTTTCTTGTTTGGCAATCATAACCGGTTTCCGCCTGACCCTCCAGTGCAAACACGAATTATCGTGTGTGCAACGATTGCCGGGAGATCCGGTCTATGCTAAAATGCAGTTAAAACAGCAGGTCGCGCATGTGCGCACGGCCGACTTTTAACCGTGTGTTGGGGGCGGAAGCCATGAAAAGACGCGCACAGGATATGCAGGTTTTTCGTGACATGGCGCGGAGGCAGGGACGCGTCCAGGACGGCGGCAAGATGATGGCGGCGGTCTGCGCGCTCTTGTACATTATTCTCTGCTGTTTTTATATCGTGGTGTCCGGACGGTTGGCGGCGTCGCTGGCCGTCACGGCCGAGCAGTTGACGCTCATCGAGATTTACAAGGGGATTGGCTTTGTTCTGGTCTCCGGCCTGCTGTTCTACCTCATCTGCCTGCTGTTCCTGAAGAGCATCCGTCGCCAGGAGACGATCATCTCCATGCAGGAGAAGTCGCTGCTGCAGGCCGAGCGCAAAGAGGTTGCCGCGATGTTTGCTGCGTCGATGGCGCACGATCTCAACAATCTGCTGATGTCGCTGTATGGATTGGCGGAGGGACTCAAGGAGGTTGAAAACGGCGACGAGACGCTGGTGACCATGCGTAAAGCCTTTGAAAAGGGGATGGAGAACGTGTCGCAGCTCGCCCGGCGTGTTGCCGCTTCGGCGAAGCAGGGCCTGCCCGAGAAGGAGGACGATGTTCATCTCCAGGATGAAGTGGCGCGGCTGATCGCCTTGGTCCGCAAGCACCCGGACTTGATCCGGTGCGAGATCCGTCACGAGGGGGCGTTGGATGCCGTCCTGCGGATCAACACCATGCTCTTCGACGAAGCCGTGGTGAATCTGCTGGTCAATGCCGGCCAGGCTGCGGGTGCGGGCGGGCGGATCCTGTTGCGTGTCCTTGACCGGGGCGAGACCGTAACGCTGGAGGTGCACGACAGCGGCCCCGGCGTGCCGCCTGAGCAGATGGACGCGATTTTCCAGCCCTGTTTTACCAGTAAGCCGGAGGGGAACGGATTGGGGCTTCTGGCGGTCAAGGCGTTTGCCAACGCGTGCGGCGGCGAGGTCACCGTGGCACGCTCTGAACTCGGCGGCGCGCTCTTCGTGATCCGCATGCCGAAAAAAGGTGTCATGCCGGCTCCGCTCGCGGCCGGAGCGGCGGCGCGCGCAACCGTCTGAAGCGGCGCAGTCTTGCCCCTCGGGCGGGGCGCGGTGCCCCCCGGTTTTACCAGGTGAGCCACTCGTCGTCCGGCGTGCGGTTCTGCGCGCGCAGCCACATCATGATGGCGATGCGGAAGTCGTCTTCGCGCTCGCTGACTTGGTCGATGCGCTCGAAATCGTTGACATACGCCGCACGGACCTGGAAGACCAGGCAGTCGAGGCTGTATTGGATATAACCGCCCACCTCGTCCAATTCGTTGTAGCGCAGGTCGTAGCGTGTGTAAACGCTCCACGACCAGGTGTCATTGACATCGTGCGTGAGGCCGCCGTACAGCAGGTTCTCTTTGATGCGGTTCCACTGCATGACCGGCGAGACATCATAGTCGTACAACGCGTGGTCACGCGCGAGGTAGCCGCCGCCGAAGCGGAGCTTTTCGTTCAGCTTGTAGAATGCGCTGAGGTCGACGTAGGCGAAGGTTTCTTCCTCAAGATCCCATTCGCCCTGCGCCTTGATGTCGAGTGCGTCGCTGGGCGTGACGAGCAGCCGGCTGCCGGCCATGCGCAGGCCCTCCTCGTCGAGCGGGCCGTCGCCCTCGAACTGAAAGGCGGTGTAGACGTCCCAGTCGAGAACGGTGCGCATGCGCCCCTTGGCGTCGCGCGCCTGAAGCAGGTTGCGGATGCCGGGCCGCACGCCGTGCCAGTCGTAGGGGAGCCAGGTGCCGTCCATGCCGAACTGGTCAAACCACTCGATCGAGCGGTCAAAGCGGTCGAAGCTGTAGGCGCGTCCGTTGTCGAGGTCGAAGTGCGTGGGCTGGTAGCTGTAATCGAGATAGGGCTCGACGACGTGACGATAGCCGTTGGCGAAATCGGCGGTCGCCCGCGTGGACGCCTCGATGCCGAGGTCAGCGGAGTGGCGGCTGACATTGCTGTCAAACTCGGCGTCCGAGTACCAGGTGGCGCGGTAGCCGGCGCGCGGCACGATGCTGAGCGCGTCGCCGATTTTCATCGGTACGGTCACGCGGTGGGCGGTGTCCGCGCGCGTCAGGTTGTAGTCGGCCCAAGAACCCGGATAGTACATGAAATCCGGCAGGGCGCGCTCATAGCGGGCGGCGTCGCGGTTGAGAATGCCGGCACGCGTCTGGCTCTCGTAATTCAGGCCCGAGCCGAAAAGCGGTTGGGGCATGACAGTCAGCCAGCCTTCGGGCAAACGCGCCACGCCGGCGTAGAAATCGTTGAGGGGTCCGCTCACCATCGCGCCGGCGGCCCACGTGTGCTCGCGATGCGCCAGCGAGGCGAAGTTCATCGGCGTGCTTTCGCCGCGGTTTTCGTTCTCGAAGAAGTCGTGGCGCATTTCGGAGTCGCTGTTGACCGTGCCGCGCAGGATGAACTGGTCGCGCGGCGTGAGGTCGGCCTCGTGGAAAAGCCGGAAGCGGTAACGCTCGTCCTCCATGTCGGACATCCAGTTCATGTCGCGCCGGTCGTCGGGTGGATCCTGGTCCCAGGCGTAGTACGTTTCAAGCTTGCCGCGTCCGCGTTCCTTGAGGTCCCAGCGCAGGTTCTGGCCGACGGCCACGCCGCGCAGGGTGCGGTAATCGAGGTGTGTGGTGCCGTCCAGCTTGGGGCCGGCCTCATGCGGCGATTCATAGATGTTGTAGACATAGCCGCCCAGCAGGTAGGCCCCCCAGCGCGAGGTGTAGCCGGGCACCAATCGGAATCCGTAATGCGTGTCCAGGTCGCGAAACCAGTAGGGGAGGTAGGCGAACGGCACGCCGAACAACCACGGCACGGCGTCGAAGACTTCGACGTAATCGTTGTCTTTGTAGCGCGCGTGGCCAGTCATGCGCCAGTGGCGGTGGCCCGGGCCGTTGGTGCAGGTGGTGATCTCGGCATAGCGGGCGTCGAAGCGGCCGTCTTCGCGGCGCGTCACCTCTTTCGCGCCGATGTGGAAGACGCCGGCCTGCAGTTCGCCGAGTCCTGTGAGCCCTTTGCCGGTCTTGTAGTTGTACTCGATGTAATCGCCGGTCCAGGCGCCGAACCCGCGCTGGCGCAAGATCACATTGCCGCGGGCTTGGACATCGCCCTGCCCTTGGTGCAGGCGCACGCGGTCGGCACTCATCTCGTGCTCGCCGGTCTTGATGCGCACGTTGCCGGTGGCCGTGGTCCAGCCGCTCTTCTGGTCCACCTCGAACTTGTCCGCCGTGATCTCAAGTCCGGCGTCGGCCGGCTGTCGCGGCAACGGCACCATCCCGCCGCTCTGCGCAAACGCGCATTCCGTCAGTCCACAGGCCGTCACACCGGCCAGGCACACCACAAGGATAAAAGACTTCATTGTTGTTTCGCAATCGGGGTGAAAGTTACGCCATGCACGCCATGTCATTAAGCGTAAGTGAATCCGGTGTGTGTGACAAGGGGAATCTCAGTCGTCGTCGGCTTAAATATGGGGCCGACAACCGGCGACGAGCAGATTAAGATTAAGATTAAGATTAAGATTACGATTACGAGAAGGTCTCCCCAACAGAACTGCCATGCGCCCGTCGTCAACAGAACGGAGTTGCGCCGGTGGCGAATCTGCGGAGGTTGTGCTAAGATAGGAGGGCGACATGAAAATCATGAAAACGCGCTCAACACAGCAGCCAGACGGCACAGACCCGGTCGTAACCGAGGCGATCCTGGAAAGCATTTCCGACGGTGTTTTCACGGTCGATGCGCAGTGGCGGGTCACTTCGTTTAACCGGGCGGCCGAACGCATCACCGGCGTGTCGCGCCGCGAGGCGATCGGGCGCCCCTGCGCCGACGTTTTCCGCTCAAGCCTGTGCGGAGCCGCCTGTGCCCTGCAGAAAACGCTGCAAACGGGCCGCCCGGTGATCGGACGCTCCGCCTACATCATCAACGCCGAGGGCGAGCGCATCCCGATCAGCATTTCAACGGCCGTGCTCAAGAACCGGCACGGGGACGTGATCGGCGGGGCCGAGACATTTCGCGACCTGTCTGAGCTGGATGCGTTGCGGCGGGAACTGGAAGGCCGCTTCAAGGCCGGCGGGCTGGTCAGCCGCAGCCCGGTGATGCAGCGGCTGTTCGAGGTGTTGCCCGCGATCGCGGCAAGCCCCAGCACGGTGCTGGTGCAGGGCGAGACCGGCACCGGCAAAGAGCGGGTCGCCCGGACCCTGCACGAGCTGAGCCCGCGCGCCGACGCCCCGTTTGTGGCGGTCAACTGCGGCGCGCTGCCCGACACGCTGCTGGAATCCGAGCTGTTCGGCTACAAGGCCGGCGCGTTTACCGGCGCGGGCAAAGACAAGCCCGGTCGCTTCGCGTTGGCCCGGGGCGGGACGCTCTTTCTGGACGAGATCGGCGAGGTCAGCCCGGCCCTCCAGGTCCGGCTGCTGCGCGTGCTGCAGGAGCGGGTTTACGAGCCGCTGGGCGCGACCCGTTCGGAGAAGGCCGATGTCCGCATCATCGTGGCGACCCATCGGGACCTGCTGGCGCGCTGCCGGGAGGGCGCGTTCCGCGAGGATCTCTACTACCGCATCAATGTTGTACGCGTCGAGCTGCCGCCTTTGCGCGGACGGATGGAAGACCTCCCCCTGCTCGCCGCGCAATTCATCACGCGCTTCAACCGGTTGCAGGACAAGCGCATCGAGGGGCTTGCCCCGGAGGCGCTGTCCCTGCTGATGGCGCATGACTGGCCGGGCAACGTGCGCGAACTTGAGAACGTGATTGAACGCGCCTTTGTCTTGTGCAGCGGCGGGCGGATCGAACTGCCCCATCTGCCGGAAAGCCTCACCGGCCCCGACATGCGCGCGTCATCGGCCGGAACGCGCGGTGCGCGTCTGCGTGACGCGCGCGACGCGCTCGATGCGCAGGCGATCCGTGCGGCGCTCGGCCGGAGCGGCGGCAGCCGCCTGGCCGCCGCCCGGGCCTTGGGCATACACAAGACCACGCTCTTTCGCAAAATGCGCGCGCTCGGCATTCACTAGAGGCGCACAAAAAAACACCCGATACGCGCGGCTTTCTGGCCGAGCCTATCGGGTGTCGGGTCAAACGGCGGTCGCCAGACTCAGTTGGCGCCGCGGCCTTTGACGCCGGTCGCCTTGTCGGCGTTGGCCTTGGCCTTCTCGTGCGGGCGCAGCGCGCGCACGGCCGCGCCGGCCTGCCACATCTCGGATTCGCGCATCACCTTGAGTTCCGCGTCGAGCTTCTGCTTGTAGTCGGCGGTGCCGCAGACCTTGATGACGTGGCGCGCCTCTTTCTGGCTCTTCACGGCCTCGTAAAGGTCCTTGAAGACCGGCAGCGTCGCCTTCTTGAACTTCGGCTTCCAGTCGAGCGCGCCGCGCTGCGCCGTGGCCGAGCAGTTCGAGTACATCCAGTCCATGCCGTTCTCGTCGACCAGGCGGATGAGACTCTGGGTCAGCTCCTCGACCGTCTCGTTGAACGCTTCGGAGGGACTGTGGCCGTTCTTGCGCAGCACATCGTACTGAGCCTCCATGATGCCGGCCAGCGCGCCCATCAGCACGCCGCGCTCGCCGACCAGGTCAGAGGTGACCTCATGCTCGAACGTGGTCGGGAAGAGGTACCCCGAACCCACCGCGATGCCGATCGCCAAGGTGCGGTCGAGCGCCATGCCGGTCGCGTCCTGCGCCACGGCGAAACTGGAGTTGATGCCGACGCCCGCGAGGAAGTTGCGGCGCACCGAGGTGCCCGAGCCTTTCGGGGCCACCAGGATCACGTCGACGTCCGCGCTGGGCTTGACGCCCGTCAGCCTGTTATAGACGAAGCCGAAGCCGTGGGAGAAGTAAAGCGCCTTGCCGGCCGTCATGAAAGGCGCGACACGCGGCCACACCTGCTTGATCGCGGCGTCGTTCACGAGCATCATGACGATCGTGGCCTTCTCACAGGCCTCCTCGATGTCGAAGAGCGTCTTGCCCGGCTTGAAGCCGTCTTTCATCGCGCGCTTCCAGTCGCCGGCGAAACGCTTGTCCTGGCCGATGATGACATTGACGCCGTTGTCGCGCATGTTGAGCGACTGCGCAGGGCCCTGCACGCCATAGCCAATGATGGCGATGACCTCATCCTTGAGGACTTTCTGCGCCTTCTTCAAGGGATATTCTTTGCGTGTGACGACGGTTTCCACAACACCGCCAAAATCAATCTTCGCCATGTCAGTTACTCCTCAGGTTTTGAACATCGCCCGGCCGTGTCCGGTCCAACGACTACACAGCAAGGCGAAAAATGAGGTTTCATGATAGCACCTTGTGCCCGTGACGCAAGTGCTTTGTTTCAAACGCTCAAACGCCGTCTTGTTTCGGGCTCGGCTTTCTGTCATACTGACACGCAATTGTTTTGGACAAAACCGAACGACACATACGATGATTTCATTCTTTAAACGCAATTCGCCCGTGATCCGCGAACGTGCCGCGCACAGCATCTCGCGCGCGAATATCGACCCTGACGCGCTCAAGGTGCTGTACCGGCTGGCCAACACCGGGTACACGGCCTATCTGGTGGGCGGCAGTGTGCGAGACCTGCTGCTCGGCCGTCAGCCCAAGGATTTCGACATCGGGACCGACGCGCGCCCGAATGAGATCCGACGCCAGTTCCGCAACTGTTTTCTGATCGGACGGCGCTTCCGCCTGGCGCACATCGTCTTCGGACGCAAGGTGATCGAGACCAGCACCTTCCGGCGCCAACCCGAGGCCACGGAGAGCGAGAACGGCCTTTATCAGACCGAGGACAACACGTTCGGCTCGCCCGAGGAGGACGCGAAGCGCCGCGACTTTACGGTCAACGGGCTTTTTTACGATATTAAGACTTTTTCGGTGATCGATTACGTGGGCGGTCTCAAGGACCTTGAAAAACGATTGCTGCGCTGCATCGGCGATCCCGCCATCCGGTTCCGCGAGGATCCGGTGCGCATGATGCGGGCGGTCAAGTTCGCGGCGCGCCTGGGTTTCACGATCGACCGCGCCAGTTGCAAAGCCATCCTCAAGTACCATGCCGATATCCTCAACGCCTCCGTGCCGCGCGTCTGCGAGGAGATCTTCCGGCTCTTTACCTTCGGCTCGGCCCGCGCCGCCTTCCTGATGCTGTGGGAGTTCAATCTGCTGGACGATCTGCTGCCGGAACTCGGCGCCTACATCGACGCCTCCGGCGGCAAACGGTCACCGCTCTGGAGCTATCTGGCCGCACTCGACGTCGATCCCGCAAACGCCGAACTCTCCAACGGCGTGCGGCTGGCCTGTCTCTACTATCCGCTCTTTTTCGAGATGCTGCGCCAGGAGGAGCGGCGCTATCCGAACAGCCGCGTCAACCGGCAGCATGTCGCGCGGCAGGCGTTGCATGCCGTGGCGCAACGGCTCCATATCCCGAAGGCGACCCTCTACACCGCCCAGGCGCTGATGGACGTGCCGCGCCGGTTCGCCGATTCACCGGCCAAAGGGCGCGGGCACCGGTTTCTTTTCCATCCGGGCTTCCCGGAGGCGTTGGCGTTTCAGCGGATCCTGCTGACGGCGGAGAAGGCCGACCTTTCCTGCCTCAACGAGTGGCAGGCCCTGTACGAGCAGCAGGCCGCTCAAAAAGCCCCACGACCGCCGCGCCCCGAGCAGGCCGACGTGCCGGAAGGCGCCGAAACGCCGCGCGACGCCGAGGAGGATGAGAACGACCGCCCGCGCCGCCATTCGCGCCGCCGTCGCCCCCGCCGGGGCACTGCCGGCCACGAGGCCGGCGGCGAGCCGCATGCGGTGACGGTGACCGAGGATTCTTAAGATCTTCGCTTAAGGCTGTTGACTTTCACGGCACAGAAGCCTACTATTTTCACCTATGCGTGTTTTGTGGGTTGACCTGATATCGGAGCTCGGAGGCGCTCAGTACAGCCTGCTGGAAGTGTGCGGCGGCTTGGCGGCTTGCGGGGTTGAAGTGGTGGCAGCGGTGCCTCAAGGGCCGCTGTTCGAACGTCTTTCGGCCAAGGGGATTCCCATCTTTCCCGTTTCGCCGGTACGGGCGTCGCGCCGCGGTTGGGGCCTTTTCTCCACGGCTGCGAAACTCATGCGTGCCCCGAGCACGGTCTGCCAGATCATTCGCGCCGTCAAGCCGGACATCATCCACGCCAACAGCTTGCCCGCCTTTCTGGCGTCGCGCAAAACTTTCTCCCATATCCCCCTGGTGTGGCATGTGCGCGATTTGCGGCTGCCGGTCGTCATCGCGCGCGACGCGGCGAAAAAGGCCTCCAGGATCATCGCGGCTTCCGAGGCGATCGACGAGTATCTGGTCGAAATCCTCTCGCCCAGCATCCTCGGACGCATTCGGGTGGTCCGCAACGGGATTGACCCCGCCAGCGCCGCTTCCGTGAGCCGAGCCGCGGCGCGCCAGCGGTTCGGACTGCCGGCGGAGGCTCCGGTTGTCGGCATGGTCGCGCATCTCATTCCGTGGAAACGGCACGATGCGTTCGTCATGGCCGCCGCGGAAATCCGGCGGCAGCGTCCCGATGTCCACTTTGCGCTGGTCGGGCGTAATCTGTTCAACGAGCACGCCCGGTGGGCCGGCCAGCTCGAGAAGATGGTCGACCAGGCCGGCCTAGCCGATGTTTTTCACTGGATCACGGCGAGTGACGATGCGGCGCAGATTTTGCCCGCGTTCGACGTGTTGCTCCACCCGGCGCTGGGCGAACCCTTCGGCCGCGTGCTGTGCGAAGCCATGGCCGCCTCGGTGCCGGTCATCGCCGCGGAGTCGGGCGGCCCCTGCACGATCATCGAGCAGGGCGTCTCAGGCATCCTGGTGCGCGGAGGCGAACCCATAGGCATGGCTGAGGAGACGCTCGGGCTCCTGGCCGATCCCGCCCGGGCCGCCGCGTTGGCCGCTGCCGGGCGCACGCGCGTGCTCAGTCAGTTCACCGTTGCCAAGGTGTGCGAGCAACTCGCCAAAGAGTACCGCGCGCTGATCGCCGCCACCTCGACCGGCCACGACGATGAGTGACTGGCCTCAGTCAGCGTGATGGGACGTTGTTGAGCCGCGCCGGGCCGCCGCTGCGCGCCAACCGACGCGCGGTGCGTCACGGGCCCGTTCACTTCAGCACAAACGCCCCCAACATCCAGCTCTGCGGCGGCAGGCGCAGGCGTCCGGTGACGGCGTCGAGCGTGGCGCCGGGCCCGGCGAGGAAGGCGTGGAAGCCGGCGGGAACCGTGACGATCAGGTCCTTTTCGGAAATGTTCACCGCGGTGAGCCACTCCGTACCGTCCGCGAGCGGACGGCGGAACGCGTACACCTCGTGCGGGAATGGCGTTTCAAGGAATTCCGTCGGCGCGTCGAAGAGGGAGGGACGTTCGTGGCGGAGCCGGCTGAGCGCGCGGACGAGATCGAGACGGTGCGCACCCTCCGGCGTGAAGGCCCGGGACCAGTCGATGCCCCATTTGCCGTGGAAGCGGTTCGACCAGATGCTGTGCGGCGCGGTGTCGGCGATCTCCTGCCCGTTGTATACCATCGGCACGCCGTCGAGCGTGAAGAGGGTCACGAGCAGCGCGTCGTTGAGGGCGAGGCCGAACGTCTCCTCCCAACGCTTCTGGCCGGGCGCGCAGTTTGCGTAGTCGTGGTTCTGGAAGCAGCGCATCCAGTGGTACCCCTTGGGAAAGCGGCTTTCGCGCTGCACGCAGTGGACGGACAGGTTGGTGGCGGATCCCTTGCCGGCGAGAAAGTCGCGGATCGCGACCTGCATCGGGAAAGCGTAACAGAGGTCGAAGGCCACCTGCTGTTCGCGCGGGTCGCTCCCCTCGCACAGCATCACCACGTCGTCCTTCACCGCCTTGTTGCGGCGGTAGGCCTCCTCGCGGTACCAGAGCGGCAGCATGCCGCCCACATCGCAGCGGAAGCCGTCGCACTGGAATTCGCGCAGATACCAGGCCATGTTTTCAAAGAAATATTCACGCACGGCCGGGTTCTTCACGTCGAGCCGCGGGAAGGCCCATTCCCCGAGTTGGAAGGACCCGTCCGCATGGCGGAGCGCCCACTCCGGATGATCCTTGAGAAAGACGGCGTTCGGCCCGCAGTGGTAGTAGACGACGTCGAAGAGCACCTTCATCCCCAGTCCGTGGGCGGTGGCGACGAAGTCTTTCAGGTCCTGCTCCGAGCCGTATTCAGGATCGACGCCGAAATAATCCGCGATGCGGTAGGGGTTGCAGGGGTTCCCGAGTCGGCTCTGCTTCTGGCGCGCGCTCCAGTACACGGGGTCCGAGCCGCGGTCAGCCGTCGCCACCGGACAGAGATAAAGGATGTCCGTGCCCAGCGACTTCACAAACGGCAGCCGGGCCTCGGCCGCCTTGAGCGTGCCCTCAGGCGTGAAGGGGCGCAGGAAAAGCTGGTACATCATCGCCCCGCGCAGATACGGCGGCACCGCGCGGGCCGTCAGGTTCGTCAGATCCTTGTAGACGGGGTCCTTCAGCTCGAGATCCCGCGCGCGCGGCATCTCCGCCGCCGCGAGGGCCGCGGCGCGCGCGGCACGCTCGGCGCTCGTCCGGACGGCTCCGGCGACAGCGCGGATCTCGTATCCCGCCCCCGCGAAGACATACGCGCCGTCCGCGTACGCGCAGCGCTCCGCGAGCAGCGGCGCGTCTGCCAGCGCGGCGGGAAGCTTCACCTTCAACGTCAGAGCCTCCCGGCGCAGATTGAACACGCAGACGATGCGCCGCCCGTCGGGTGCGGTGCGTACAAACGCCGCCACCTTTTCGGGCGAATCGTTCTCAAGCCACGCGAGGTCCCCTTCCGTGAACGCCGGCTCTGCGGCACGGAGGGCGCAAAGCTTCGGCAAGACGGTGTCGCAGCCGCTCTCCTGCCCGGCGGTCAGGACCGGCACACCGTCCAGCGCGAAGGCGAACGCCACCGGCACGGGATCCCAATGCGGGGATCCGCGCAGGAAACGGTGTCGCTCCGGACGGTTTTCCCGCATCAGCCGCCAGAGGCGTTCGAGTTCTGAAACGGGCTGACGCGCCTTCAGCACATCGTTCAGCGCGGCGTTCCACGGCGGAGGGAAGTCGGCGTCGAAGGCGCTGCGCTGGTTGCCGAGCCGCGACCCTTCGGCCACGAGCACGAGACCGGGCCTTAGGCCTTTGACCGCCTGACGCGCCAACTCCCACGTTTCGAGCGGCAGGCGGTCGGCACCCGACACCACCCAGCCGTCAGCCGGCGAGCCGACCCAGCGCGGCACAAGGTTGGTGAGGACGAAAAGCCCGTCCTCGCCGGACGTTTTGGGACAGACGCAGGGAGCCAACGCCTTCAACCCGGCGGCGTGCGCGGCGGCGGTGAACGCCGCCACCTGCGCCGGTGTCGCTGATGCCTCCTGCATCCGCACGATGGTCACGCCGCTCGCGGCGAGGGCGGGCATGTTCGCCGTGCCCGCAGACGGCACCTGCGCGACGACACCTTTTTCAAACCACACCGGAACGTCTCGAGCCGACAGCGCCAGCGCCGTGCACGCGGCCGCAACAATCACCTTTTTCATGATGGCCATCGTATCACATGCCGCCCAAACTACTTGCTTGTTTGCGCAAAAAAAACATCTGTTTTGCGCACCGTCCACGTGGAGATCTGCATTTTCCAGCGTGTACGTGTACGGGGACGTGAAAGCGAACGAAAAAGGCGAGGGCCAACACGCTACTCTTACAGGATACGGCCGCATGTGAGCAGTGGCGGAGGGGGAGGGATTCGAACCCCCGGTACCTTGCGGCACGCCGGTTTTCAAGACCGGTTCTTTCAACCACTCAGACACCCCTCCAAGAAACGTGGGCACAGTATAGGCGAAACGGGCTGGACAATTCAAGCCCGGCTACACATAATGGCCGGCATCACACAAGGCGCGGAATGTCCGGGGGTACGTACACGATATGCAGGCGAAGTTCAGGTGGCACGAGGCGGTCGCGGACGGGGAGACGGCGCGGGCTCTGTCCGGCGCGCTCGACCTGCCGCTTCCCGTGGCGCTTGTCTTGGCGGCGCGCGGCGTGTCGACCCCCGACGCGGCGCGTGCCTTTCTGAATCCCAGTCTCAAAGACCATCTGGGCGATCCCTTTGCCTTCCCCGGCGTCCGCGTGGCCGCCGAGCGGCTGTGGCAGGCGATCCGGGCCGGCCGCGCCATCGTGGTGTATGGCGATTTCGACGCGGACGGCGTCGCCGCCGCGGCGGTGCTGGTCACCGCCCTGCGCCGGCTGGGCGGCTCGGCGGAGGTTTTCCTGCCGGTGCGAGAACCGGAGGGATACGGGTTGACCCGCGCGGCGCTCGCCCGCTGCCTGCGCGAGCGCGGCGGCCCGCCCGACATGCTGGTGACCGTCGACTGCGGCATCAGTTCGCCGCACGAGGTGGCGGATCTCGTGCGGATGGGCGTCGAGGTGATTGTCACCGATCACCACGAGCCCAACGGACCGCTGCCGGACGCAACGGCGATCGTCAATCCTAAGCTGGGTGCCGCGCCGGGCGCGGAACACCTGTGCGGAGCAGGCGTGGCATTCAAGGTGGCGCACGCTTTGGTCGAGCTCGGCAAGGCCAACGGTTGGTATCAGGGCGCGTCGCTGGGCGGCGAATTGCTGGTGCCGGCAGGCTTGGCGACGGTGACCGACATCGTGCCGCTGACGGGCGAGAACCGCGTGCTGGTCTGGAACGCGCTGAAGTATTGGTCGCGCTTTGCCGGTGCCGGCTTGCAAGCGCTGCTGGCGCGTGCCGCGCAGCAGACGGTGACGGCGCCGGATGCCACGACGTTCGGGTTCATACTCGGGCCACGCATGAACGCGGCCGGCCGCATGGCGTCGGCCATGGCCGCGTATGAGCTGCTGACGACACGCGACCGTGACCGCGCGGCCGCGCTGGCCGCACAGCTTGAAGCGTTCAACGGGCGGCGGCGCGGCGTGGAGGAACGCATCGTGCTGGCCGCGCGCCGGCAGTGCGGCCTGGACAGCGCGGGTGCGGTCTTCAGCGAAGCGGCCGTGGTGGTGGGCGGGGACGGACCGCACGCCGGTGAGGAGGGGTGGCATCCGGGGGTCATCGGCATCGTGGCTGCGCGGTTGTGCGATGCCACCGGACGTCCAGCCGCCGTCGTGTCGTTCGACGAGAGCGGCGCGGGGCGCGGTTCGCTGCGCGCGGGCGAGGGGTATCACGCGCTCGACGCGCTGGCAGAGGCTGAGGAAGCGCTCGCCGGATACGGGGGGCACGCGCGCGCCGCCGGCTTCCAGGTCAGGCCTGGCGCGTTTGACACCTTCAAGCGGCTGTTCAGCGAGGCCTGCGCGCGGCAGGCGGCCGCCGGCGGGGGCGGCTTGTCCCGCACGCTCGCGGTGGACGGCTGGCTTGAACCGAACGAGCTGACGCTGACGCTCTGCCGCGCGATCCAGCAACTCGCGCCGTTCGGCTGCGGTAATCCCGCGCCGCGCTGGGGCGTGCGCGGCGTGACCGTGAAAGAGGCTCGGCCTGTCGGCTCGGCCGGGGAACATCTGCACTGCGTTTTCACCTGCGGCGGACAGACGCTGCCGCGCGGCGTGTGGTTCCGCAACGGCCCCGCAGCCGATGCGTTGCGGGCGCACGCCGGCCTCTTCGACGTAGTGTGCGAACTGCGCGAGAATATCTTCGGCGGCGAGACAACGGTCGAACTGCTCATCGTGGACATGGCGCCGAACGCGTGAAGGCTGAGCGTTTCAGGACTGAGCGCGCGGCTTGGGCAAGAACGCGATCAGCGATGCGCCCGCGAGCGCGACCGCGATCAGCACTGAGAAGCCGAGCGCGTAGCTTTTCGCGGTTTCGCTGTACAGGGCGCCGACCAGCATCGGAAAGGCCGATTCGGCCACGCCGTCCGCCACCAGGATGATCCCCATCACGCGGCCCAGCGCGCGCACGCCGAAGAGGTCGCCGGCCATCAGCGGAATGATCATGTAGTCGCCGCCCAGGCCGATGCCGAAGAGTACCGCAAAAACGTAAATGCGGCCTGGGAAGGCCGGCAGGAGCAGCAGCGGGATGGCCGTCGCCACAAGCAGGTAGATCAGCAGCATCACGTGCTTGCGGCTGAAGCGGTCGGCCAGCCAACCCATCAGCACGCGGCCCGCCAGGCTCGACAGCAGGACGAGCGACAGGATGCGCGCCGCGCCCTCTTGCGTAAACGTCTGATCACGCAGGTAGAGCTTCAGGTGCTGCATCACGCCGCCGACCGCGCCGATCGAACACATGCTGCCGAACGCCAGCAGATAAAAAGCGGGAGAGTGCAGGATCGCGCCGATATCCACCTTGGGGGCAGCGGGCGGCGGTGTTGCGCCGGCCGGCTGCGGCGCGGCGCCGGGGGCCTTGAGCAGGAGCGGCAACGGGAACGCCAGCAGGACGATCAGGCCGCCCAGCGCGAGCATGGCGTGGTGCCAGCCCAGGACATGCTGCAGGCGCGCGGCCACCAGCGGCACCAGTGCGCCGCCCGCGCCGATGCCGAGGTAGGCGATGCCCATGGCCTTGCCGCGGTTCTTGTCGAAACGCCGCGCGATCAGCACCTGACAGGGCAGCGGCCCGCCGCAGACATAGGCCAGCGCGTTGAGCACGTAGAAAAGATAAAAGAGCGGCAAGGTGTCGGCCATGCTCAACCCGGCCAGCGCGAGGCCGCCCATCAGCGCGCCCGCGGCCATCAGTCGCTGCGGCCCGAAGCGGTCGACCAGCCACCCGGCGATGAAGCCGAACAGCGGGCCGACCAGCAGCTTGCCCAGCGCGTTGCCGCTGGTCACCGTGGCGCGCGACCAGCCGTATTCCCGGGTCATGAAGTCATAGAAAAACGGCAGCCCGTAAAGGGCGAACCCCACGAGCGCGAACAGTGCCAGAAAGGCCGCTGCCACGGTGAGCGTCTGCGAAGAGCGCCAGCCGGCGGCCGCGCGCGAGGGGGCGTTTTTCATGGCGTGAAGACCGGGGGTGAACGGTTGACGGAAGATTACTTGACCAGCACGGTCAGGCGGCGGACCTCGTATTGGCCGCCGTTGCCCATGAAGGTGTAGTCGGGATGTTCGCCGGCGGCGTTGTTGCCGATGCCGATGTCGCAGGGCCCGCCGCCGTTGAAATTGTTGTAGGCGAAGAGCGTCACCTTGCTCTTCCAACAGTGGACCTGCATGCAGCCGTAGCCGCCGTCTTCCGCCGGTTTGTCGTCGAAGTCATATTTGGCGCCGTTCGCGCCGGGCAGGTTCAGGCCGTTCGGGTTGCCGTAATTCGCGCCCCAGAACTCGATGTTGCCGCCGTCGGAGTTGTCGAGCGCAGGAATACCCTCGACGTTCGAGCGCACGGTCAGATTGGCGACTTTGGCCTGATGGAAGATGCCGCTGCGGGCATGCGGGATGCCCAGTTTCTTGGCGTCTTTCGTGAAAGCGTCCATAACGGTGCAGACGTAGCGGATGCTCTCGGCCTGCTGAAGCTGGAGCACGTACGCCACGCGCGCGAACGCGCCCGCCGCGCTGCCGGCGTCGAGGGCGTATTTCGGCGGCGCCGCGTTAAAGTTGCCGCCAGTCGGCAGGTCGATTTCGTAGACCTTGCGGAAACCTTGAAGCTCGGGCAGAGCCAGCGCGCCGTCCAGCTTCGGCTTGTTGCCGCAGCGGAAGGCGCCGGCGGGCAGGCCCAGGCCGTTGACGAGGTTGGGCTCCGCGAGCTGGTCCCAGGCGAAACGCATCGCCATCGGCGCGCTGATGCCGGGTGCCGAGAGCACGACGCTGTTGCCGTCGATCAGCGCGTCGGCCTTGCGGAAGAGCCCGTCCTGACCGCAAAGCTCGAACCAGGTCGGCGGCCGGCCGTCGCGCGTCTTCAGTCCCTCGGCGTGGTCAAACGTGACACGCAGCTTCGCGCCTTCGACCGCGAAAGATTTGTAGACCGGTCCCTCCCAGCGGATCTCCTTCATGCCGTACGTGCGGTTGAGCGCCTGGTTGGCCATGCGCAGGCCCACGTCCTGCTTGTTGCGCGGATGGATATCCTTGGTGTTGCCGATGTCGTTGATCACGGTGTAGCCGGTGTTGGGGATCGCGGCGGGCACGGCGGCTTGCGCCTCCCAGATGCCCGGCAGGTGCGTGGCACGGGCCGGGCCGTAGTTATAGGGCGCGAGCTGCACGAGGTAGTAGGGGAAATCGCCCTGGCCCCAGACCTTGCGCCAGCCGTTCACGAGCGCCTTGGTCTTTTCCAGATAGAGCATGCCCTCGCCGTTGTTGGAGCAGCCCTGATACCAGATCGCGCCTTTGATGGCGTACGGGACGAGGCCCGCCACCATGCCGTTGTAAAGCACCGTGGGCTCCTGGTGCTTGCCCTGGGCGTTCGGGAAAACCAGGTGCTGCGGGAACTCGGGCGCCGCGCTGATCGCCTGCCCGGCCGCGCTCTTGGCCTTGGCATCCGCGACCCACGCCTGTACGGCTGCCACATACTCGTTGAGCACCTGCGCGTGCAGGGGCGTGCCGGGAGTGGCGGTGTCGACGCGCGTCTTGATGGCGGCCAGCTCGGGCAGACCGTCAAACCCGCACGCCGGCGTCCACGGCTCGATGCGCGTGCCGCCCCACGAAGAATTAATCAAGCCCACCGGCACCTTGAGCACCTGATGCAGACGGCGGCCGAACAAATAGGCCACGGCCGACTCGTCGCCGATGCCGTCGGGCGTCGTCACCTCCCACGCGGCCTGAATGTTCTTTTCCGGCGCGGGCTTGAAGGCCTTGGGCGCTTTGAAGTGGCGGATCAACGGATAGGTCGCGGCGGCGCGCTCCTGCTCGGCGTTGTCCACATTCGCCATGCGCCACTCCATGTTCGACTGGCCGGAGCAGAACCACACCTCGCCCACGACCACATTGGTGAAGGTCACCGTGTTCGCGCCGGAAACGGTGAAGGCCGCAGGATCGGCCGACGCCTGCAGGGCCTCCAGCGCCAGACGCCACGCGCCGACCTTGTCCGCCACGGTTTTCTTCGACTGTCCCGCGAACGAGACGGTCACCGGCTCGCCCGGCGCGGCCCAGCCCCAGACCGGCACCGGCTGCCCGCGCTGCAGGACCATATTGTGATTGAACACGTTCGGCAGGCTGACATCGGCCGAGACCGCACCGGCGACCAACGCGGCGCCAGCCACTAAAACATACCCCATGCGTTGCATCATCACTCCCCTGTTTTGTTTCGCCCGGCCGCACGCCAAGCGTCTATCGTGTACGTAGAGTAGCGCATTTTTACGGCGCGTCCAATCGCAAAACAGCCACCCAACCGATTGTCCAACCGGACGGCTTGACGCGGACACGCGCCGGCGTGATACTTCAAGGCATTTCAGGAGGTGAGGATGAGACAAGGAAGATGGACGGATGCTCCGGGACACAGGGGGGGGATGCTGGCGCTTGCGGCGGGTTTCGCGCTCACGGTCGGCGCCGCGACGGAACCGCGCTGGATCTCGGCGGCGGACCCCGCGCCCGCGCACGAACCGAGCCGCTTCACCCGCGCGTTCTATCTGGCGCACGCCCCGTCGAAAGCCTGGGTGCGCGTGCATGCCCGCGACCGGTATCGCCTCACAGTCAACGGCCGGCCCGTGAGCGTGGGCGACACGCCGTGGGATGCGGAGACCGTTGACATCACGCCGCTCGTGCGGGCCGGCGACAACATGATCGGGGTGGATGCCGACGCCGATGTTCAAAGCCCTGACAATTGTTTCATCTGGCTGCGGCGCCGCCTGGCCGCGCCGGCCGCGTTCGAGCGGCTGAGTTTCCGGACGCGCGACGCGCGGCAGGACGAGTGGCTCTACGTGGAGGTGGTCGATGACAAAGGGCGCACCTCGGGATTCTACTGCGTAGAGCGGCGTCGCCCCGACCTGCTGCTGGGGCGTCACGGAAACGAGCGGGAACATGTGATCGCGTTGCGGCAAGAGCCGACGCTCGCCTACCGAACACAGTCCGGGGCGTGTGATTTCTCGCGCCTTGTCGAGGTCGGCATCCGCTTGGACCGCAAACAGGCGCCCCCCTCTCCCGCCGGGCAGGTGGCGCTGGGCGCGGTCCGGCTGCATGGTGCCGCCGATGCGGATCTCGGCGGGGCTGCCGGCTGGCGGCTGGAGCCCGGGGCCGGCGAACACCGGCGCAGCCGCCTGGAGCCGGGCAGCAATGGATTCTTTGTCGTGCGGTATGACTTCACCCCGGCGCCAGATCCGTGTGTGTCCGTGGACATGCAGGCGTGGGGGCCGACCGGCGCGATCACGCGCGTGGTCAGTGACCGAGCCTGGCAAGCCAACGGCCGGCCGGCTCTCTTGCCGGAGGTGAAGCGCGATTCGTTCGCATGGTCGCCGCTCGCGATCGAAGGCCCCGGCGCGCGTATCAGCCCGCCGCTCGCTGCTGCGGTGCGCGTGGCGTTCGACAGCGTTCGCGGCGTTGAAGGCGTGACCAACGCCGTGTCGCTGCAAGTGTGGGCTGCCGACGCGCTGCCCGACGCGCGGGTCCGGCTGCGGCTGGAAAACTGGCAGGGTGACGAGGTCTTCAGCCAGAATGCCGCCCTCGCGTGGCGCGGTGCCGAAGGCCGTGCGCGCGTCGCGTTGCCGGGCTTGCCGTGCGGGCTCTATCGCGTGGATGCCAGTCTGGCGGGCATGGAGGATGGCCAGCGCCGCCACGCGGCCTATGCGGTGCTCGCGGCGGGCGAAACCAATGTGGCGAGCGTGATCCGCACGCTGACGCCGATCGCGCGGCGCGGGATGCCGTTGCAGGGTGTCGACACCAGTTGGCGGGTGGACCCGGCGCTGATGCTGGGCTTCCGCGATCAAGGCATCAATTTTCTGCAGGTCCACATGAGCCCCCGGCAGCTCGACAACGGCGAGTTCAACGACCTGTTGGCCTTCTGCCGCGCAACCGGCCTGCGCTTCGCGATCAACAATGAATCCGCGAACTGGTCGACCAACGCGCCCGGTCCTGACGGCCGGTGCCGTTTTGCCGCGTCGGACGGTTGTCACCGCTGGGACCTCGCGCCCGAGGCGCTGGACGCGGCTGCGGCGACCGGGCTTTTCGAAGGCGTGGTCTATGACGAGGGCGAGCACATGCAGCTCTGCCGCAACCGCATCGCCTTTCCGCGGGCATCGGACGGACGGCCGTATCTGGTGGAGACCACAGGCATGACTCTGGAAGAGTCTCACGCGGCCTTCACCGGCGCGGCGCGTCAGGTGAACCGGTTTCACCGGCGGCACGGCGCACGGATGATCGTGGAGAGCGTCTTTCCGTCGTTGTGGCATCCGCTGGCGCAGGCCGGCGTGACGCTCTGCCCGAAGTTGCTCAAAGAGGACGTTTATCCGGTGGTGCTGGCGCTCGCTCTGGGCGCGGCCAAGCAATACGGCGCCGAGCTATGGTTCACGCCGGATTTCTGGTCGATGGGGCATTTCCCCGGACATTCGGTGGAGAAGTACACGACCGCCCTGCGGCTCGCGCACGCGGCCGGTGTAGACAACGTGTACACCGAACATTTCATCGGGCTCTGCCGCATCCGCGGCGCGACCTATGAATTCTCCGAGTACGGGGCTGCCCTGCAGGCCTTCCTGCGCGACGCCCCCTCACGCGCCAAGCGCGGCTACGGGTACTTGGATTACGAGCCCGAGGTCGCGATCATCCGCTTTCCGGACAGCGACTGGGGCCAGGCCTCCTGCTATTACTGGGACACCCTCTACGGGGCGCTGGATCGGCCGCCCACGCCGGAGACCGGCGAGTGGATGCAGGTGTTCAGTCTGCTGACCGGCGGCCGGAGCGATCCGCGCGCGGTCAACGCCAACAGTGCGGTCTATCCGCGTTACGAGCAGCCGGTGATGATGCCCTGCCCGCCGACCGCGGTCTATGATCACAACGCGGGCCCCGAGTTGCTGCGCGGCGTGCGCACGCTCTTCCTGTGCGGCGTGACCGTCTCGCCGGAAACGCTCGCGGCAGTCGAGGCGTGCGTGCGGCGCGGCGCGACCTGCTTTGCCGCTGCGCGCCTCTGCCCGGAGCGCGTGCGCCGTCAGGCGGCAGAACGGCCGGCGCGCGTGGATGATAAGAGGGGCGCGTGGATCGTGCTCGACGGTTTCAGGCCTGAAGATCTCGGACCGTATGAGCCTTTGCTGCCGCCGGTCGGCCACGCGTTGCGCTTGAAATTCAAAGGACGCGACGTCGCCTTTGCCGCTGACGCAACGGAGCCTGGCGCGCCCTGAAGCCCGGGACGAACGCCCGCCCGTATCTCGCCAACCCGCAGCGCCGAAGGTTGAACCGGTTGCCGGCCTTTCCCGCGGACGGGGCCGTCCGCGCCCCCAGTCCATAACTTGAGCGTTGAGCGTTGAACGTTGAGCGTTGAAAGTTACCCCTTCGATCATTCGCGGCCCGCCTCTGCGGCGGTCTCGGCGAGACCGCCCTACCGGCTGCAAGCCCGATCGGTTGAGAGCCCGAAGCAGGAAGGAAAGAGGCGTGGTCGAAACCGGAAACCCGAAACCATAAACCTCAACGGTAAATGGATCGGGGAGGCGCCCGTTTCCGCGTCGCTTTGCGCTTTTGCCTTGGCTCTCAGGAGGGGTGTGTAGTATGCTCACCCTATCCTTATATTGTGCTGAATCACTCTCTCAGCCCTGACAAGGAAATGACCGGAGGCAAGTATGTATGCATGGTGGGACGGGCTTTCAGCACTGAACCGCGGATTTTTCAGCGCGGCTGTCTTCTTCGGCGTCCTGTTTGTCTGGCAGTTGGCGGCCACCCTGTTCGGATTGGGCGGTGACGGCTTGGCTGACGGCGATGTGACGGACGGCGATGTGTCCGGCAGCGACGCGGCGGAGACGATGAGCGCGTTCAAACTGCTCAGCATCCGCTCCATCGTCACCTTCCTCACGCTCTTCAGTTGGGGCGGCGCACTGTATCTGGCCGACGGCCGCAGCGTGCAGGCTGCGGTGGGCTTGGCCAGCCTGTGGGGGATTGCCGGCATGGCGGTCGTGGCGCTGCTGCTGTACGCGTTGCCGAAGCTTGCTCACACCGGCACTCTGAATGTGGCGACGGCGGTCGGCGGCGCGGGCACCGTCTACCTGGACATTCCCGCCGGTGGCGAGGGCGAGATCCGCACCGAGGTCAACGGCGTGGTCACCCACGTCAAGGCACGCGCTGCGGACGGACAGGCGGTGAAGGCCGGGACGGCAGTCGTGGTCGAACGGGTGGTGTTTGGGAATCGGGTTGAAGTGCGCATCGCCGAAAGGCCGCGCGGTTAAATGCAGGAAGTGAGGCGGATGATGATGTCGGGTATGGCATTCAATGGGTTCTTGGCGCAGGTCGCGCGCGGCGCGGGAGACGGCGGAAGGCTGGTCGGCCTTGTTCTGGCCCTGCTGCTGGGCGTAGGTGTGTTGGTTCTGCTGATGGGGTTCGCGCGCCGCTACAAGCGCTGCCCCTCCAATAAAATTCTGGTGATCTACGGCAAGACCGGCAGCGGCGTGGCGCGCTGTATCCATGGCGGCGCGGCTTTTGTCTGGCCGCTGATCCAGGCCTATGAATACTTGGATCTCGAGCCGTTTGTCGTGCCGATTGACCTGAAGAGCGCCCTCTCGTCCGAGAACATCCGTGTCACGGTGCCGACCTCTGTGACCGCAGCCATCTCCACCGAACGCGGGGTCATGGAGAATGCGGCGATCCGCCTGTTGGGCCTCAACGACCAGCAGATCCACGACCAGGCGCAGGATATCATTCTCGGTCAGATGCGCGCGGTGATCGCGACGATGCGCATCGAAGAGATCAATCAGGACCGGCAGGCGTTTCTCTCCAAGGTCAACGAGGCGGTCTCCGGCGAACTTGAAAAAATCGGCCTTCATCTGGTCAACGTCAACATCCGCGACATCGAGGACGATTCGGGCTATATCGTCGCGCTCGGCCGCCGTGCCGCCGCCGAGGCGATCAACCAAGCCAACATCGACGTGGCGGAACAGGAGAAGAAGGGCCAAATCGGCGTGGCGAGCCGCCAGCGCGATCAGCGTGTCGCTGTAGCGGCCGCCAATTCCGAAGCCGAAATCGGCGAGGCGGAAGCCGACCGCAACCGCCGTGCCCGCGCGGCGCAGTTGAACACCGAGGCGGTCGAGGCGGAATCAGCCGCCAACGCCAAGAAAGCCGAGTTCCTCGCCAACCAGCGCGTAGCCGAAGAGCAGGCGCGTAACCGTTCCGAATCTGCGGCACGCGATGCCGACGGCGCCATCCGCGTGGCGCAGGAAATGGCTCAGAAAAAGGCGGAGGAGGCGCGCGCCGAGCGCGAGAAGTCGCGCCTCAACGCCGAGGTGGTTGTGCCGGCCAACGCCGAGCGCGAGCGCGTGATCATCGCGGCGGACGCCGCGCGAGAACAGTCGGTGCGGATCGCCCGGGGCGAAGCCGAGGCGACGCTCGCCAAGATGCAGGCCGAAGGCCAGGGCGTGAAAGCGATTCTGGACGGCAAGGCGGCCGGTTACCACGCGCTGGTCGAGGCGTGCGCCACCGCCCAGCAGGCCGCGTCGCTGCTGCTCATCGAAAAGCTTCAGGAGATCGCCGAGATCCAGGCGCAGGCCATTCAGGATCTGCCGATCGAGAAGGTGGTGGTGTGGGACGGCGGCGGCGAGAAGGGCGGGCTGGCCGGTCTAGGCCAGCGCCTGATGGGCGCGCTGCCGCCGATGCACGAGCTGGCGCGTCAGGTCGGCCTCGAACTCCCCGATTACCTCGGAAAGGCGGCAGGTTTCGCGCCGTCGCCGGCCGCCGCGGATGCGCCGGCGGCGGGGCCCTCCACGCCGGCCGCCGGCTGAAGTGACTGCGAGGCAAGACGCCATGATTGAACTCTGCCAGGCCGACAAGATCTCCTATCTGGCGAATGTCTTCGCCATCTGCGGCGTTGACAGCCGCTTCTCGGCGCAGGAAGTCACCGTCCTCAAAGAGGTCGCCCGCCGCCTGAACGTTACGCAGGAGGAGGCCACGGCCGCCCGTAACCTTGTGGCCAGCGGCCATTACGAGCTGGCCCTGCTGTCCGATAGCCGGGCGCGTCGCGATAATCTTGAGGACATGGTGATGGCTGCGCTGGCCGATGGCGATCTACAGCCCAAGGAGTCCGCCCCGATCGAAAAGCTCGCCAAAGCGTTGCGCTTCGCTCAGGTCGATATGGACATGATCGCGCGGCGCGCGCAGGCCCGGTTGGATGCCCTGTTCAAGGCCTCGCGCAACGCGGGCAAGACGCCGCCTGCGCCGGCCGCCGCCGCGCACACGTCATCATCAACGCGCGCCCCGCTGCCGAAGGCGTCGCCCGCCGCACCCGCATCGCAGCCGGTTGAGCCGGAGGTCCCAGCCGCAGACGCCGAGGATGCGGAGCCGACCGCGCCGCCTGAACCGCCAGGCCCGGCCGCGTTGCCCGGTGACATGGCCGCCTGTGTCCGCTGTCGTGCAGCGGCGCAGGATCAGGCGGCATACTGTTACGGGGAGGGCGAGTCGCTGAATATCTGGGGCTGCCGTCTGTTGCAGCAGCCATGGCGTTCCGGCGCAACGTGGCTGAAGGCCGGGGCCTTCCGCCCCTCCGGGTGCTTTGTTTTCGACCGCGAGGCGATCCGCGCGCTGCTGGCCGAAGCGGCTGCCCAGGTTGCGCGCTGTCCGCACTTTGACCCGGATGCGATGGAGCGGGCGCTGGCCGCGCTGCCGTCGCAGGCGTGGCCGGGCCGGCGCTGGACGCTGCGCCCGCCCGAGGCGGGTGAGCCGGGCACGCCGTTGACGGTGCGCCGCTACCGCCAAGGCTGTATGCTGCACGCGCGGCAGGCGGTGGGCGGCGTGGCTCCGGTCGGCGACCTGCTGGCGCGGCGCGTGATCCGCGACGCACGGCGGCGCGGAGGTCCGGTGTGAAGATGGCCGCCGTGGGCGCGGGCCGCACGCCGGCGAGGACAACATAAGCATCAGAAGAAGGGAGCGTGGGGAGCTATGAAGGTTATCGCTAAGCAGTCGATCTTCAGGGGAAGGATCATGCAGGCCGTGATGGTCGCGTCAGGAATCGCGGCGGTCGCGGCGGAGCCGCAGCCCCGCGCGGTGGCCGACGCGCTCGCCGCGCCGGTGCTGAAAGCTGCAGGCCTCGCCTCGCATGAGGCGGTGTTCAGACAGGTACTTGCTGCGGATGAAGCGGCTGACAGGGCGTGGGGCGCGCTGTCGTCCAAAGAGGCGCTCGCCGCTCATCAGAACCGGTTGCGCGAACGCTGGATAGCGTCCTTCGGCGGCTTCCCGGCGCGCGCGCCGCTCAACGCGCGCGTCACCGGCAGCGTGGCGCGCGAAGGCTACCGGCTCGAGAAGATTCTGTTCGAGAGCCAGCCGGGCCTCGTGGTCACGGCGCACCTCTTCCTGCCGCAGGCACCAGCCTTCAAACCGCCGTTCCCGGCAGTCCTGATCTGCTGCGGCCATAGCGGCAACGGCAAAGCCTCCAAAGATTACCAGCGCGGCGCGGTGCTGGCCGCGCAGGCCGGCGTCGCGGCGCTGATCTATGACCCGATCGATCAGGGTGAACGGCTGCAACTGCCCGGCAAAAAACCACCCAACAATGTTCATGGCCACAACATCACCGGTGTCAGCGCCATGCTGCTGGGCTGGAACACGGCGCGCTTCAGGATCTGGGACGGCCTGCGCGCGCTGGACTATCTACAGGCGCGGCCGGAGATCGACGGGCGGCGGCTGGGCGTGACGGGCAACAGCGGCGGCGGCACGCTCTCGTCGTATATCATGGCGCTGGATGACCGGATCGGCGCCGGCGCGCCCTCCTGTTACATCTCCACGCTGCGCGATGTCTGCGACCGCTGCGGCCCGCAGGATGCGGAGCAGAATTTCTTCGGTCAGCTCGCCTTCGGCATGAACCATGCCGGCTACCTGCTGGCGCGCGCGCCGATGCCGGCCTGCATGAACTGCGCGCACGGCGACTTCTTTCCGTTTGACGGCAGCCAGAAAAGCTACGCTGTGGCGCGCGCCGTGTTCGAGCGCTTCGGCTGGGGCGAGCGCGTGGCAATGCTGGACGTGCCCGGCCCGCACGGCTGGAAGGAGGGCAACCGCGCGGGCTCGGTCCAGTGGATGCGCCGCTGGCTGCGTGACGAGACCGCAGCCCTGCCGCTGGACCTGCCGGCACTGCGCGCGCTGTGCGCGTCCTACGACGCCAAGCTCGCCGACTGCGGGCTGCAAGAGCCGGAGGCGTGGGTCACGCCGACCGGTCAGGTGCGCGACCTGCCGGGCGCGCGGTCGGTCTACGACATCATGCGCGACGAGCTGGCCGCCGTCGAGAAACAGCGCGCCCCGCTGACCGGTGACGCGCGCGCCCGCAAGGTGCGCGAGCTGGCGGGCATCCGTCCGCTGGACGAGCTGCGCGCCGCGCGCACAGAGACCGGCCGCCAGAATTGCGAAGGGTTCACCGCAGTCCGCCAGCATTTTGCGCTGCCGGGCGGCGTCACCTGGCCGGCGGTCTCGCTGCTTCCAGAGAAACCGGCCAGTGCGCCGGTGCTGGTTCTCGCGGCGGGCGGCCGCACGCAGGCGGTGGAGACGGTCACGGCTTATCTGGCGGCGGGCCATCCCGTGATGGCGGCCGACCTGACCGCGGTCGGCGAGATCGGCGCGTGCAAGCACCGGTTTTACGGCTCCAAGCACGCCGACGAGGGCATCGGCGTCATGCTTTATCTGCTCGGCGAATCGCTGGTCGGACGGCAGGCGGAGGAGATTCTGGTCTGCGCGCGGGCGCACGCTGCCGCGCACGGGGGCGGACGGGTGATCCTGCACGCGCGGGGCGGGCTGGCTGTCGCCGCCGCGCATGCGTTCGCGGCCGAGCCGGCCCTGTTCGCGAAACTTGAGCTGGCCGACGCCCCGCTCGCGTGGTCGGAGGTGGTCCGCCGCGCCGACCGCTTCAGCTTCGCGCTGTGCGTGCAGAACGCGCTCCGCGCATACGACTGGACCGACCTCTGTATGCGATAAGCACGGCGGTTTTGGAACAGTGCTCTGCTTTTTTAACGCAGAGACGGAGAGATGCAGAGGCGCAGAGAGTTTTTGGAGTGCGGCGGCTTGCCGCCGCTGTGGAAAGCGGGAGCAAGCTCCCGCACTCCACAAACCGTTGGCACTGTATCTAGCTCAGCGCCAGCTCGCCGGCGGCGGCGGTGACGCGCACCGTCGCGCCGGGCGGGTAGGCGCCGCCGACGATCTTGCGGGCGATCGGCGTTTCGAGCGCGCGCTGGATGGCGCGCTTGACGGGGCGCGCGCCGTAGACCGGATCGAAGCCCTTGTCGGCCAGCCATGCCAGCGCGGCGTCGTCGAGTTCCAGTGCGAGGTCCTGCTCCGCCAGACGGGCGCGCAGATCTTCGAGCTGCAAGCGCACGATCGCGGCGATCTGGGCGTGGCCGAGCGGCTTGAAAAGCACGGTCTCGTCCAGGCGGTTCAGAAACTCCGGCCGGAAAGCGGTCTTGAGCAGGTCCATGACCTGCTTGCGGACCTTAGGTGAGATGTCTGACGAGTCTGACCCGTCCAACCCGTCCGACCGGTCGGACGCCAAGAATTCCGAACCGAGGTTGCTGGTCATGATGATCACGGCGTTGCGGAAGCTGACGGTGCGCCCGTGGCTGTCGGTGAGGCGGCCGTCATCCAGCACCTGTAAGAGAATGTTGAAGACGTCGGGGTGGGCCTTCTCGATCTCGTCAAGCAGCACCACGCTGTAGGGCTTGCGGCGCACGGCTTCGGTGAGCTGGCCGCCCTCTTCGTAGCCGACGTAGCCGGGCGGCGCGCCGACCAGCCGCGAGACGGTGTGCTTTTCCATGTACTCCGACATGTCGATGCGCACCATGGCCGCTTCGGCGTCGAACAGCTCGGCGGCAAGCGTCTTGGCCAGTTCGGTTTTGCCCACGCCGGTGGGGCCGAGGAAGAGGAACGCGCCGACCGGCCGCTGGCGGTTCTTGATGCCGGCGCGCGCGCGCAGCACGGCGTCCGCGACGGCATCGACTGCCTCGTCCTGACCGACCACGCGGCGGTGCAGCACGTCGGCCAGATGCAGCAGCTTTTCGCGCTCGCCCTCCAGCAGGCGGGTCACGGGGATGCCGGCCCAGCGCGAGACGGCCTCTGCGATCTCCT